>CAZHNG010000207.1:0-5503 GCA_964533785.1 uncultured Saprospiraceae bacterium
CTTACATCATTTCCCTTAACTTCAGAGGAAGGTCATCCTCTCTTATTAGTATCTCTGGCCCAAAAAGGCAGACTATTCTAGCGTCTAAATGTAATGCCGGCTAAACTTGAGGTCAAAGGTTTTTACTCACCGCAAAGACCACAAAGAAACGCTAAGAATCAAAACTTTGCGTTCTCTTTGCTTCTTTGTGGTGATAAAAATTGTACCAAGTTTTGAGGTCAATACATCTAAAGTCTAGCGTCCATAGCCGTCCACGTGGGCCCGCCACGTGGGGCCCGTATGGGCCCGGGCAAACGTTTTGAGAGCATGGAGCCCAAAAAGAAAAAATCGAAATTTTTTCTTTTTAAACTCTATGCTCTCCATATCTCTATGCCTGCCCGCCATTACTGGCACAGTAGGCGGGGTTCGATAAAAATTTTAAGAGACGAAGTCTCGAAAAATCAAAGATTTCAAGCGTTCTTTAACTCGATACTATAAACTAACTCTTAACCTGCTCAGACCCATAGGGCCCTACGTGGACGGATATGGTCTAGCGTCTCCCATCCAGTATCTTTTCAACATTTAAACGATCTACAACCTTACATGCAACATTCAAAAAAAGAAACTTTCAAAATAATGGTGGCCAACCGCGGAGAAATCGCCATCCGCGTATTACGCGCTGCCTCTGAACTAAAACTGGAATTCGAAGCACAAGGAAAATCCCTGCGCACCGTAGCCATTTATACCTACGTCGACCGCTACTCCCAACATCGCTATAAAGCCGACGAAGCTTACCAGGTAGGGGCCGACGAAGATCCGCTGAAACCGTACCTGGATATCGACGAGATCATCCGCATTGCCAAGAAAAATAAGGTCAATGCTATTCACCCAGGTTACGGCTTTTTATCGGAGAACGTAGCCTTTGCCCGCCGTTGCGGGGAAGAAAACATCGTGTTCGTCGGACCGCAACCCGAAGTGATGGAAAAACTGGGCGATAAGGTGATGGCCAAAGAACTGGCACGGTCGGTAGAAGTTCCGGTTATTGAGGATAGCCTGGTCAAACTCAGTGATGTCGACGTACTGAAAGCCGAAGCCCAGCGCATCGGTTACCCCGTCATTCTCAAAGCGGCGGCCGGGGGCGGCGGCCGGGGCATGCGCGTCGTAAGAAACGAAAAGGACCTGGTCAACGCCTACGAAGAAGCGCGCGGTGAAGCTAAAACCGCATTTGGCGATGATACCGTTTTTCTGGAAAAGTTCATTGAAAACCCCAAACACATCGAAGTACAGTTGATCGGGGATAATCACGGTAATTTGCGTCACCTATACGAAAGAGACTGTTCCGTACAACGGCGCTTTCAAAAAGTGGTGGAAGTCGCCCCTAGCTTTGGATTGAGCGGGCAAACCAAAGAAGCTTTGTATGCTTATGCGCTTAAAATTGGCCGTGCAGTTAATTACAACAACGCCGGTACGGTAGAATTTTTGGTGGATACCGACGAAAATATCTACTTTATAGAAGTGAATCCCCGCGTACAGGTGGAGCATACCGTTACCGAAGAGATCACTAAAATTGACATCGTTCGCAGTCAGATACTGATCGCTCTGGACCGTAAGTTGTCCGACCCGGAGGTTGGTATTCCGGAGCAGAAAGACATCAGGAAAAATGGTTTTGCGATCCAGTGCCGGGTGACTACTGAAGATCCGTCATTGGACTTCAAACCCGATTACGGCCGGCTGATCGCCTACCGCAGTGCCAGCGGGATGGGCATCCGCTTAGACGCCGGCAATGCTTATCCGGGGGCGATCATTTCACCTTATTTCGATAGCCTTCTGGTAAAAGTTACGGCTAGCGGCCGCGACTTGAAAGATGCTGCCCGCCGGTTGGAGCGTGCTTTACGCGAATTTCGGATCCGCGGCGTAAAAACCAATATCAGTTTCTTATTGCAATTATTGATGAATGAAACCTTTCAAAATGGCGAAGCGAGGGTCAATTTCATCAAAGAACATCCGGAATTGCTTAAAAATCCGGGCTGGAGAGACCGGGCCACCAAAATGATCCGCTACTTGGCGGAAACCATTGTTAATGGTAATCCGGATGTAAAGTCAAAAAGGGGAGACCAGCAGTTTTTGGTGCCCAAAGTACCTGGCATTGAAGGTTACCAGGCCCCCGATCCGGCTATGTGTACCCGGAAAATATTCGAAGCAAAAGGAAGAGAAGGGGTGATCGATTTTATCAAGAATCACCAGGCCATTCAATATACGGATACGACATTCAGGGACGCCCACCAGTCTTTATTGGCTACTCGCATGCGTACCCGCGACTTGCTGAACGTGGTCAAAGAATTTGATCACCGGCACGGTGCTGATGTCTTTTCGATGGAAGTATGGGGGGGCGCCACCTTCGACGTAGCTTTGCGGTTTTTGAAAGAAGATCCCTGGGAACGGCTAGCTTTGCTCAAGGCGAATTCGGAAAATGTCCTTTTCCAAATGCTGTTGCGAGGGTCCAACGCCGTAGGCTATACGGCTTACCCGGATAATTTGATAGAAAAATTCATCGAAGAAGCTTCCGAAGCCGGTATTCACATCTTCCGGATCTTCGATTCCCTGAACTGGCTGGAAGCGATGAAAGTGAGTATTCAGGCGGTCAACAGAACGCCTTCTATTGCCGAAGCTTGTATCTGCTATACGGGCGATTTTACAAGTCGGGAAGAAACCAAATTTACTTTGCAGTACTACCTGGATCTGGCGCGCCGGCTGGAAGATGAAGGGGCCCATATTCTTGCCATTAAAGATATGGCCGGCCTGTTAAAGCCTTTGGCCGCCGCCGAATTGGTATCCAGCTTAAAGGAAGCCGTGGATATGCCCATTCACCTGCACACCCACGATACCTCCTCCATTCAGTCGGCTACCTACCTCAAAGCAGTAGATGCCAATGTTGATATTATCGATGTTTGCATCAGTTCGCTTTCCGGATTGACGGCGCAGCCAAGTTTTAATTCATTGGTGGCCCTGATGAAAGGACACGAACGTGAAAAGCCCATTGATTTAGATTCGCTTAACGAATTTTCTACCTACTGGGAATCAGTTCGGCGGTATTATTTCCCCTTCGAAACGGAACTCAGGTCAGGTACGGCGGAAGTATACAAACACGAAATCCCGGGCGGACAATATTCTAACTTACGGCCGCAGGCCAGAGGATTAGGATTGGAAGACCAATTTGAAACCATTAAAGAAAACTACCGGGCTGCGAATGAATTGTTCGGTAATATTATTAAGGTGACCCCTTCTTCCAAAGTTGTCGGTGATATGGCGATGTTTATGACGGCCAATAATCTGACCAAAGAAGATATACTCAAAAAAGGCCATACGCTGGACTTTCCGGATAGTGTAAAAGCCTTGATGCGCGGAGATCTCGGGCAGATAGAAGGCGGATTCCCCCCCGATATGCAAAAAATGGTATTGAAAGAGGAGCCTGCTTATACGGACCGACCTAATGCGCACCTGAAGCCGCTTGATTTTACGGAAGAAGCGACAGCCTTTACAAAAAAATTCGGGATGGATGAAAACAATACGCCGCACTTTATGCGCCAGTTGTTATCCTATAAACTATACCCTAAAGTCTATGCCGATTATTTTGAGCATTACCAGACCTACGGGCCCGTCTGGCGATTACCAACCCACGCTTATTTCTTTGGCTTGGAACCCAATGAAGAAATTGTGGTCCCACTTAGTAAAGGAAAAGACCTGTTCCTAAAATACCTCAATCAAACGGAGGCGGATAACCAAGGCGTCCGGGTAGTATTTTTCCAGCTCAACGGTATGGTTCGCTCTATTTCGATCAAAGATATGAGCTCTGAAACCAGCCACGTCGTTCATCGCAAAGCGGAAGGAGAAAATGAGGTCGGTTCACCATTGCAAGGAAACCTGGCGAAAATATTAGTGGAAGAGGGCGAAAAAGTGGAATCTAACCAACCGTTGTTCATCATTGAGGCGATGAAAATGGAAAGCACCGTCACCGCTCCGGTAGCAGGTACGATCAAAAGGGTTTTCCTGTCCGAAAAAACACTGGTGGAACAAGGTGATCTGGTGATCGAGATTAAGTAGGCTAAGGTCAAGGCTAAGCTGAGGCAACCTCAACCTTTGCCTTAATCTTAATTTGCATTTTCCATTTAATTCCCTATCTTTGCCACGCTTTTGAAAAAGCCTAATGATTTTAAATATCGAAAAGATGGAAGCTATAAAATTCGTTCACGAACAATTAACACCGGCAAAAGAATTTCCAGTGATCCAACCTGGGGATAATGTGGTGGTCAGTTACCGGATCATTGAAGGAGATAAAGAACGGGTTCAGGACTTTAGAGGGAATGTTATTCAAATCAAAGGAGAAGGTGCTACCAAAACCTTCACGGTGAGGAAAGTTTCAAGCGGTATTGGAGTGGAACGTATTTTTCCTTTTGCATCTCCCAATATTGTTGAGATCAAGCGATTGAAAAGAGGTAAAGTTCGGCGCGCCAAGCTCTACTATCTAAGAAAACTTGTTGGTAAAAAATCCCGTATCAAGGAAAAGAGAACTGCAAGATAGATTTTACATCATAGCGTTCTTCAAAAAACAGAATTCGGCCGTATTGCTGAATTCTGTTTTTTTGTTTTCGGGCTTGTTTGGAATCCTTAACTATTGTTTTTTATTCAATCTTTTGGAATACTTTTTATATTAGCAGGAACGACAAATATTTGAAACAATAAAAATCGAATACAGAATGAAGAACATCAAAGGACCTGCTATTTTTCTAGCTCAATTTGCAGGAGACGAAGCACCTTTCAATACATTGGAAAACATGTGTGAATGGGCAGCATCCCTGGGATACAAAGGGGTGCAGATCCCTACCTGGGACACCCGCCTCATCGACCTGGCGAAGGCTGCCGAAAGCAAAACCTATTGTGATGAATTTAAGGGCAGAGCAGAAGAAAAAGGCGTTCAGATCACGGAACTTTCTACGCATTTGCAAGGGCAATTAGTGGCGGTACACCCGGCTTACGATGATATGTTTGACGGTTTTGCACCTCAGGAATACCACAATAATCCTAAAGCGCGGACGGAGTGGGCGATCCAGCAATTAAAATATGCCGCTCAGGCCAGCCATAATATGGGCATCAATGTACACGCCAGTTTCTCCGGCGCATTGATCTGGCATACCGTATATCCCTGGCCGCAAAGACCGGCCGGCCTGGTAGATACCGCCTTTAAAGCCTTAGCCAACCGTTGGATACCTATTTTGGATACCTTTGAAGACTACGGTGTGGATGTGTGCTACGAATTACACCCCGGGGAAGACTTACACGACGGCATTACTTTCGAGCGCTTCCTCGAAGCAACGAATAACCACCCGCGTGCCAATATCCTATACGATCCAAGCCACTTTGTATTACAACAATTGGATTATTTGCAATTTATCGATTTCTATCATGAGCGTATCCGGATGTTCCACGTTAAGGATGCCGAGTTTAATCCGACTGGAAAGGCTGGAGT
>CAZHNG010000207.1:5513-12345 GCA_964533785.1 uncultured Saprospiraceae bacterium
GGCGGCAGGGAGTGTATGGTGGATACCAGGACTGGATCGACCGTCCGGGCCGTTTCCGTTCGCTGGGGGATGGCCAGGTCGATTTCGTCGGCATTTTCAGCAAACTAGCGCAATACGATTTCGATGGCTGGGCTGTACTGGAATGGGAATGCTGTATTAAAGACGGCGAACAAGGGGCTCGCGAAGGTGCGCAGTTTATAGCTGATCACATGATCAAAGTGACCGAAAAGGCATTCGATGATTTTGCCGGTACCGGCGCCGATGAAGCATTTAATAGAAAAATAATCGGATTGGATTAATTCGATTATTTCGTTTCCTATCAATAGGATAAAGAGAAGTGAGTCATCCTAACCATCACAGGAGGGATGGCTCATTTTTATTAGACTTGTTCTTTCCGTATTTGCTTCTCTGGAATATAAAATTAATTCCAGGCTAAGCAAGATCTTCGAGAAACTCAAAAGGCTCAATCTTAATTTTCGGGTCCAAAGATTTGCGCATCGTGTAATGGATACGCTCGGGCTTGGTATTCAGTTTGGCATAAACAGCGGACGCCCGTTTATTATGTGCGCGAGTGGTGGCGAGGTAAAGGTATCGGTAACGGGTTCTATTTCGTTTTGTAGCCAGAAAATCAACCAATAAGGAATAAATGCCTTTGTTCTGAAAATCGGGATGTACTCCGAAACCCATGCCTTTTACGTCGTAGGTTTTGGTGAAGGCCCTTTTATATAGAAAAAGGGGAATGGTCCGCCAATTTAGTTTACCTTTTACCGGTTTTAATAGAGGGTTGATCTCAGGTAATAAAGCGGCAAAACCAGCAGGTTTACCTTCGTAATAAGCAATACAACTGAGGTTGGGGTCGACGATAGGTTTGGCCTGTATCATAATTTCCCGGATCAGTTCAGGCGAAAGTGGTTTAAAGTGTTCGTATTCACCGAATGCTGCGTTGTAAACAATACTAAAATCTCTGGCAAACCGATCTAAGTGGTTAAAATTAAATTTTTCCGTTTCAACATCAACCCTGCTGCGTACCCGTTGTGCTATTTTAGCTAACCTTTGGTAGGGCAATTCATCAATCCGGCTTTTTCGTGTGAGGATCTGTTCAAACTTTTTAAACCCCCAGGCTTCAAAAAACTTAAAATAATACGGAGGGTGATAATTTTCCTGGTAGAGGGGGGCTTTATCATAACAGTTACTGAGCAACCCCCAGAACTTATCACGCTCACCAAAATTAACGGGCCCTTCGATCACCTTCACACCAAATTGAGATAGATACTCCAGAGCACTTTCAAAAAGTAGAAAAGCAGCATCCTGATCATTGATACATTCAAAAAAACCAATTCCTCCGATGGGATAGGCCAATTTATTATTTCTGCCGTGATCAATAAAAGCGGCGATCCTTCCTGCCGGTTGTTCCTCGTCATCAAGTAAAACGAAACACTGTGCCTCTCCGTCATCGAAAGTCTTATTGGCCTCGGGATTAAAGACGTTGTTGATGTCCGATTCCAAGGGGGCGATCCAGTAAGGATTGTCTTTATAAACGATATGGGGTGCCTTATGGAATAGCTGCCAGTCTTTCTTTGGGTTTACTTGTATTACTTTCATGCTTTTCACAGTATTTCATCAATTATGCCGGAGAACAAATCTACTCCAAATTTTATCAAATCATCCGGAAAATCATAATGATCGTTATGCAAGGGGAGGCATTCTTCTCCTGCTCCTATTCCGATGAAAGCTCCTTCAAAGTTCTGGGAAATAATGCCAAAATCTTCTCCCCATTTGAGGGGATGTTTTCTTTCGACTAGGTTCAAGTTATTCTTTTGACAAGCTTCTTTGACAATATTCACGCCGACAGCCGTATTGATATTGGCGTAGAATGCATCTGTCCACCCCAGTGTATAATCAAGTTCATGGTGGTTAGCTATCGTCTTTATTTGTTGTAGTATTTCGTTCGTTTTAGCATCCATGATCTCTTGTTTTCGGGATCTCATTGTAAAATGCAGTTCTCCCTGTCCTGCGCTAACGCCGTAAGCCCTTTTACCCATTAAAATATGGATGGGCGTGATGAGAAAAAATCCTTCCTGATCAATATCCGGCTGATTTAGGTCTCCCGCCAATTGCAGAATGTCTTTGATCGCATACGCAGGATTGATCCCATTTTCGGGTTCCGCGGCGTGTGATTCCGCACCGTTTAGTTGGATGATCAAACTTTTTACGGCAGGGGTGATGGTTCCCTCGCGAATGACCACCTGTCCCAGCGGATAACCGGGGAGGTTGTGCAACGCAAATGCATAATCGGGAATGATCTCATTGAATTTATCATCATCAATCACCGCCTGAGCCCCCGAGCCATCTTCTTCTGCCGGTTGAAAAAGAACGATTATTTTACCCCGGGAAGGTCTTTTGGCCGCAATTTTTGCCGCCAAACCAATTAATATTGCCATATGCCCGTCGTGTCCGCATTTATGCGAAACCTCGTTTTTGCTCGATTTGTATGGCAAATCTAGATTTTTTTCCTGAATGGGCAGGGCGTCAAGTTCTGCTCTGAATAAAATGCTAGGCCCCTCCTGGACTCCTTCAAAGATTGCGGCAATACCGGTCTCGCCAATACCTTCAATTATATGATCTGCCCCTAATGAGACTAGTATCGATTTTATTTTTTGACTGGTTTGATATTCCTCTCCTGAAAGCTCAGGTTCCCGGTGTAATTCATGTCGAATTTGAATCAATTCTTGGATCGTCATGGAAAATCATTTGTGACAAAATGAAGCAAGGTAAGTATTGAACAGGTAAAGTAAAAAGAATGATCGGTGGTTTTGGTAAAAAATAAGGATGAATCGGTAATACCGGATTAGGAAAGGAAGCTTGTCAAGCCAGCCATAGTTATCTAAGTGTGTCCTGTAAAGCAGGTTAAGCCAGGTATTCCTATTTTAGAGGCAGAACTACACAGTAAATTTATGGTGATAATATTATAGTGGACTGCCTCTTGATACCAAGTGGGCGGGTAACCCACCCAGGCCTGCCAACCAACTACACTTGCGAAAAACTCCTTTTAAATAAATAGCTCCGCTCCTGTTAGAAATAAACCAACACTCACTATTTAATTTGGACTTTTGACATAACATTCTAAGTATTTGATAATCAATTGAACAAGGCACTTCGGGATAATCGTCTTACTTGCATTTATCTACTGATTCTCAGATTGTTACTACTGCTCTATCTAGCGTCTAGCGTCTAGCGTCAAAAGTCTAATATTTAATAATGGTAACCTAAATTCAGTAGCTACATTTTTATTCACCTAAATATAAAACAAAAAATTTTAATATGCAACTGATCAGGTTTTTTCTGTTTTAGAACTTACCACATCGGGAAACAAAATAGCGGATCCCGTACCCACCCCGATGATCGTACGCATTGCATCCTCCGGTTTGGTGTTGATAAAAGTTAACTGTTCTTTTTTTACGTGAAAAATAAAACCATTGGTAGGGTTCGGTCCCGTTGGAACAAAGACCGTATAAAAACCATTATCCATAATTTCAGTGACGAAACCCGTCATCAGCGTATCGGTATTGAAAACGTCAACTAATACGACCTGCAGAAATGAAGATTTCTTTTTACCCAAAAATTGTTGTACCGTATCTCGTAAAGTAGTGTACAGCGGAATTTGCTCCAGAGAAATTTTTTCAATCCCCCTGAAAATATTGTTCCCAATATTCGTTCTCACGAAAAGGCCGATGAAAAAAAAGGCCGTAATGATGATACTAAAGGAAATCAGATCAATCATCCAAACTTCCAGCCCATTCGTAAAATCAAAGAGCCCCCGCATGGGTACTAAGAGGCCTACAATAAAATTCCAGGTAAACCTGAAGATGGTTATCAACAAAGCCAAAGGAAGAATAACGGCAATTCCACCAATTAGTGTAGTCAGGAAAGGACTCAGTATCTTTTTTATTGTAACCTTCATTTCATTTTTTTTTCTCCACACAATACAATATTAAAGATAATCCAAGTGATGGACAGTAAAAACAAGCTCCTATAAAAAAACAAGCCTTTGAGCAAAGCAAATGCCCAAAGACTTGTTTTTATTAATTCTCAATTCCCGTTTAATAACCTATCCCCCGCTCTTAATACGATTCTGTTCATCTTCCAATCCGGTCTTACGTTTTCTTGCCTTCTTTACCTGGCTGTTGCCTAACAAATAAGAAAAGTTGATTCCAAACCTACTGTCGGTCTACCGCCAAGAAAACCATTTATTTAATTGAAAAACGCTTTAAAATAGTACCTTCGCGCAAAAATTTTGACCATGAAATTCTATAAACTGATCTTTTTGACCCTCCCTTTTTTGATGGCCAGTTGCTTAAACAGCGATGATGATTTTTTTGAAGAAAGCTTTGATCCCGAGCAGCAATTGAACCTGGAACGGCAAGCTATAGAGCAATACCTTGCCGATAACAATTTGACGGCTACCTGGGATTCTACTATTAGTTTATATTATTACATCGAAGAACCAGGCACGGGCGGCAATCCTGATCTTACGGACACGGTAACCGTGAAATACAGAGGATATTTGCTGAATGGACAGGTTTTTGATGAAACCCGTGATAATCAAACCGCCACTTTTCCTTTGGCTGGTCTAATTCAAGGTTGGCAACTCGGTATTCCACTGCTGGAAAAAGGAGGTATTGGGACCTTTTATCTTCCTTCCGCTGTAGCTTACGGCCGGTTCGGCTCCGGATCCATTCCTCCAAACACGCCAATTATCTTTGATATTGAACTCGTTGATTTTTAGGGGACAGTAAGACAGGGCAGATGTACTGGGGTAAATCCACCTCCCAAGCTTCGGCATCTGAGTGATAACTATTGGAAGGTCAGTAGAAGCCTTTAACTAACAGTCTCCACGGAAGATTTTCAGCCCCCTTGTTATTCATTTGCTGAAAATATAACTTTACAGCAGACCAGATTTCAATGTCGTTTCCGCCTTTGTGCCAAATGACGCATAATACCGCTCATCAAAAAATTTATACACAATTATGCAACTGAATAATCCTGCCTTACTGAAAGATAAAGCCTTTGTCAATGGTCAATGGACAAAATCGGGTACCGGAAAAACCTATGCTGTTCATAATCCGGTTGATAAATCCGTTATTACTTCTGTTCCGGATATGGATGGCGAGGATACGAAGATGGCGATTCAAAAAGCTTCGGTTGCTTTTAACAGCTGGAAAAAATATACCGCAAAAGAACGGGCAGACATCCTAAGGAAGTGGTACGAATTGCAGATAAAGCACCTGGATGACCTGGCTTTAATTCTGACGACCGAACAAGGGAAGCCTTTAGCAGAGGCCAAAGGGGAGATTAAGTACGGCGCCTCTTTTGTGGAGTGGTTTGCGGAAGAAGCTCGTCGTATTTACGGGGATGTCATTCCTGGTCATGCGAAAGATAAAAGGATTACGGTGATAAAACAGCCGGTTGGGGTCGTGGCTGCCGTAACGCCCTGGAATTTTCCCAATGCCATGATCACCAGAAAGGTCGCTCCCGCCCTGGCTGCCGGATGTACCGTCGTGATCAAACCGGCAGAAGATACACCCTTATCCGCATTGGCATTAGCCGTTTTAGCAGAAGAAGCCGGCTTTCCACCGGGCGTATTGAATATAGTGACCACCAGTAGTGCGGAATCTGTTGGCTCGGAAATGACGGCCAATCCTGTGGTAAAGAAATTATCCTTTACCGGGTCTACGGCTGTCGGCAAACTACTGATGAAACAATGTTCAGCAACGGTGAAAAAGATCTCTCTGGAACTTGGAGGAAATGCACCCTTTATTGTTTTCGACGATGCGGACATTGATGCGGCCGTTGAAGGCGCCATCGCTTCCAAATACCGCAACGCCGGCCAGACTTGTGTTTGTGCCAACCGGATTTTCGCCCAGGCAGGTATTTACGATGCATTCACAAAAAAACTAACGGAAGCCTCTCTCGATTTGAAGGTGGGAGCGGGTACCGAAGAAGGCGTTGCAATCGGCCCACTCATCAATGATGCTGCTATGGAAAAAGTTGAACGACTGATTGAAGATGCCCGGAAACAAGGTGCTAAGGTATTGACCGGCGGCCGCAAAATGGAAGGAGGCAATTTCTATCAACCCACCGTTTTAACCGATGTCCACTCCGGAATGGCCTTAAACTCCGAAGAGATCTTTGGCCCGGTGGCTCCGGTCTATCAATTCGATACGGAAGAAGAAGTCATCCAGCAGGCGAATGATACGCCCTATGGCCTGGCCGCTTATTTTTACGGAAGGGATTATGCCCGGATCTGGAGAGTTGCCGAAGCCCTCGAATATGGGATCGTAGGTATTAACACCGGTATGATCTCTACCGCTATTGCTCCCTTTGGCGGTGTAAAAGAAAGCGGTATCGGTCGGGAAGGCTCAAAATACGGCATCGAAGAGTTTGTAGAAATTAAGTATATGTGCTGGGGTGGAGTGGAATAAGGTTGGGCACTCGTTTCACGGAAAAAAAACCATAGAACGCTGATAACACGGATCGAGCTGATTTACGCGGATAATAAACAGTAGTATGAGCGTAGCATCAAAAAATACCATCCCAAAAGATCCGCGAAAATCTGCACTATCGGCGTCATCGGCGTTCCATCCTATAGAACGCTGATAACACGGATCGAGCTGATTTACACAGATGATAAACAGTTGAATGAAAGCAGAATCAAAAAATACCACCCAAAAAAATCCGCGAAAATCCGCCAAATTCGCGTCATCCGCGTTCCATCCCATAGAACGCTGATAACACGGATCGAGCTGATTTACACAGATGATAAACAGTTGAA
>CAZHNG010000208.1:0-12343 GCA_964533785.1 uncultured Saprospiraceae bacterium
TCAATTAGTTAGAATTTTTTGTCTAACTTCTAGAGTCTAGCGTCAAAAGTCTAGTAGTTTTAAATAAGGATTAAAAAAGCCCCCAAAATAGTCATGATCAATACGTAGCGCTGGAAAAGCGTATTACTGATCCGGTTGATCAGCTGTAATCCTAGAAAAAAGCCCGCAATAACAACAGGACCCAGCATCAAATTAATATAGAGCGTAGAAAAATCAATGGTTTCCCATACCCAAATGTGGAAGGGCAACTTAAAGATATTGATGAAAAAAAAGAGCCAGGCGGCAGTACCGATAAACTCCCGTTTCGGGAATCGCATCGCCAAAAAATAGATATTGGAAAATGCTCCGGCCAGATTCCCGACCATGGTACAAAACCCGGCACCCAGTCCCATGGTAATCGCGAATGCTTTATTATCCGGAACATTATCTTTGGGCATCTTGAGCAGAATAGCGACCAAAACCCCGCTGAGCAAAATGATCACCGCCATGATCTGTTTGAAAGTGGAGACGGGAATTTCGTCCCCTACATAAGTACCAATGATCACTCCCACCGCCATCGGAATAAACAGCTGGATGAGGATCTTCCAGTTCGCATCATTTCTATAGTAGAATACTGCAATGATATCGCCGATCATCAGTAATGGCAATAAGATCCCGGTGGACGCTTTACTGCCAAAGGAAAACGCCATCAATGGGACGAAGATAAAACTCAACCCTTTGAAACCAGACTTGGAAAACCCAAGGGTAAAAGCGGAAAAAATAGCGGCGATCCAGGTGTATTCCATGGAAATTATGTTGAAAAAAAATTTAGAATCAAAATACAATAATCACGGACTCTTGTCCACTAATTTATACCTCACGGCCTGAAAACTACAACAGGTTCCTGCCGTCCAACTCGGTAATCATCCTCTGCCTGTACAGTGAAAAAGAAAAAACAGAACAGCAAACTAAAGGAAAGGCAAAGATTTCTATTCATTTCAAAAATTATTTATTTATTTAATTCTAGCTGCTTTTTGTTTCCTTTACGCGGAAATGGGTTTAGTATTTTAAATTTTCCATGCTCACAACAAACTACTCCCCTATTTAAGGAGTTTTATTTGCGTATTACTTGGACTTTGCAAATAAAACCAAATCATGCAAGCTATTCAGCCTTACCAACCGAGGAATAAGGTTCGTCTTGTCACTGCGGCATCTTTATTTGACGGGCACGACGCCGCCATAAACATTATGCGCCGGATCATGCAGCGTTCTGGTGCTGAGATCATTCATCTGGGGCATAATCGTTCTGCAAAAGAAATCGTAGAAACGGCCATTCAGGAAGATGTACAAGGTATTGCCGTCACTTCCTATCAGGGCGGACACAATGAGTTTTTTAAATACATGTACGACCTGTTGCAAGAATGGGGCGCCGGACACATAAAAATCTTCGGCGGTGGCGGCGGAACGATCTTGCCCGCTGAAATTGAAGACCTACAAGCCTACGGCATTGCGCGACTATATTCCCCTGATGACGGCCGGCAGATGGGCTTGCAAGGCATGATCAACGATGTACTGAAACAGTGCGATTTTCCCGTCGGCCACAGCCCGAATGGCGAATGGAAAACTGTTGACCAAAAAAACGACCGGGTACTGGCAAGATTAATATCAGCGGCCGAAAATTTTCCACAGGATAACCGAGACTGGCTACAAAAAGTAAGGGAAGAAGGTGGGCAATTGACCATTCCGGTATTGGGAATTACCGGAACCGGAGGATCCGGAAAATCCAGCCTGGTAGATGAATTAGTACGCCGCTTTTTAGCTGATTTTAAAGAAAAAACGCTGGCCGTCGTTTCCGTTGATCCCTCCAAAAGGAAAACGGGCGGTGCCCTGCTTGGGGACAGGATCCGGATGAACGCCGTATATTCCGACCGGGTGTACATGCGTTCTTTGGCGACCCGTCAGTCCAATTTGGCGCTATCACAGCACGTTCAATCAGCCATTGACATCCTTAAAGTTGCCCGTTTTGATCTGATCATTTTAGAAACTTCAGGGATCGGTCAATCGGATACGGAAATTATAGATCATTCCGACGTTTCCTTGTACGTCATGACACCAGAGTATGGTGCCGCTACTCAACTGGAAAAAATCGACATGCTCGACTTTGCCGATGTGATCGCTATTAATAAGTTCGACAAAAGAGGAGCAATAGATGCACTGCGGGACGTAAAAAAACAATACCAGCGCAATCAAGGGCTCTGGGATGCAGACCCCGACACCATGCCCGTTTACGGAACGATCGCTTCACAATTCAACGATCCGGGAATGAATCGGTTGTACCGGGCCATTATGGAGAAAATGCAGGAAAGAACCGGAGTAAATTTCGGCGAAAGCCAACTAAAAATACTCGGCGAAAGCGAAAAGATATACATTATTCCTCCCCGCCGCAATCGTTATTTGAGCGAAATTGCGGAGAACAACCGCCAATACGATCAGAAAGTGGAGCAACAGAGTGAGCTGGCCCGGCAGTTGTTTGCCCTTCAAGAAACCATAAAATTGCTTCCGGAGCAAGAAGAGGTGTTGAAGGAAGCCTACGATAAAATCGGGCTGGATCTGGATCGCCAAAGCTGGGAAACCATCGAAAACTGGGAAGCCAAAAAAGAAGCTTACCATAAGGATGAATTCGTTTATGAAGTGAGGGGAAAAGAGATCAAGGTACCCACGTATACCACTTCGTTATCCCATTCCCGTATACCAAGAGTAGTACTCCCCAAATTTAAAGACTGGGGAGAAATCGTGCGCTGGAGTTTACAGGAAAATGTTCCCGGTGAATTTCCCTATACTGCGGGCGTTTTTCCTTTCAAGCGAAAGGGGGAAGACCCGACCCGGATGTTTGCCGGGGAAGGAGGTCCGGAACGTACCAATAAACGCTTCCACTATTTATCCGTGGATATGCCGGCCAACCGACTGTCCACCGCTTTCGACTCTGTAACGCTCTACGGTGAAGATCCGGATGAAAGGCCCGATATTTACGGCAAGATCGGTAATTCCGGCGTGAGCATTTGTTGCCTGGATGATGCCAAAAAGCTGTACTCCGGCTTTGACCTGTGCGACCCTAAGACTTCCGTTTCCATGACGATCAACGGGCCGGCAGCCACAATAGCAGCCTTTTTTATGAATGCGGCTATTGATCAACAATGTGAAAAATACATCAGAACACATCAACTGGAAGACCGCGTAGAAGTCTTATTAAAAGAGAAATACGATGACCGTGGGCTGCCCAGACCGACCTACGCCGGAGAAACCCCTGAAGGCAATGATCAACTTGGCCTGTTGCTGCTGGGAATTACTGGCGATGAAGTGTTAGAGCAGAGTATATACCATGAAATCAAAGCGAAAGCATTGACTGCAGTGCGTGGTACTGTTCAGGCGGACATCCTCAAGGAGGATCAGGCCCAGAACACTTGTATTTACTCCACCGAATTTTCTTTGCGACTGATGGGGGATATGCAGGAATACTTCATTGACCAAAAGGTAAAAAACTTCTATTCCGTTTCCATATCCGGCTACCATATTGCCGAAGCAGGGGCTAATCCGATCACTCAATTAGCTTTCACCCTGGCCAATGGATTTACCTACGTAGAGTATTATCTTTCGCGCGGGATGCCAATAGATGACTTTGCTCCAAACCTTTCCTTTTTCTTCTCCAATGGTATTGATCCGGAATACGCGGTAATTGGCAGGGTTGCCCGCCGCATTTGGGCGAAAGCCATGAAATATAAATACAATGCTAATGAACGTTCCCAAAAGCTAAAATACCACATTCAGACCTCGGGCCGTTCACTACACGCCCAGGAAATTTCTTTTAATGATATCCGGACGACATTGCAGGCACTCTACGCCATTTACGACAACTGTAACTCTCTGCATACCAATGCTTACGATGAAGCTATTACTACACCGACCGAGGAAAGTGTACGCAGAGCCCTTGCCATTCAATTGATCATCAATAAAGAATTAGGATTAACCAAAAATGAAAACCCTCTACAGGGAGCTTTTATCATAGAAGAATTGACGGAGTTGGTTGAAGAAGCCGTTCTAATGGAATTTGACCGGATCACTGAACGGGGCGGCGTGCTGGGCGCCATGGAAACCATGTACCAACGCGGAAAAATACAGGAGGAAAGCCTCCACTACGAAACATTGAAGCATACGGGAGCCTATCCGATCGTTGGAGTAAATACTTTCCTGGATAAAAAAGGGTCGCCTACCGTGATCCCCGGGGAGGTCATTCGTTCTTCCCGATCGGAAAAGGATGCACAAATCAAGAATTTGCGCAACTTACACCAGGCAAAACAGGGTCTTGGCGCCTCCCAATTAGAAGCTTTAAAACAAACTGCTTTGCAAAATGGTAATACCTTCGAGCAATTGATGGAAACGTCCAAACATTGTTCTTTGGGGCAGATCACTCATGCTTTATACGAAGTAGGCGGGCAGTACAGGAGGAATATGTAAAGGAAGAATGGGGATCAAAGGGAGTCATACTGCTTTTTGAAATCATCATTTTATTAATTAATTAGACTTTTGACGTTAGACTCTAGAAGCTAGACTTTAAATACTAACTAATTGATAATCAACAAATATTCATTTGAGGCAAAAAATTGATATTCATTGATCATCAATAGTTTATAGTCTAAAATCTAACGTCTATTGTCCCCGCCTGGCGTTACCGCCAGATAGGCAGGTAGCGTCAAAAGTCCATTTATTAAGCTGGCTAAAATTAAGCAATCCATAATATATGCAGCATAAAAAACACGCAGACCTGGTAAGGCCCGATTTGGGCTTTTTTCACCGGAACGAATGGGCTATTTTAGGAACACCTTGCGGGAAGATTCAGCACTTGGCCCGCCAACTAACAGCGTTTTTGGCCAACCAGGCCAAGGTGGCCTACGTAGATGCAGATCACGCTTCGGGCGATGCCCCGCAAGAAGACCATTTACTGAACAGAGGAGCTTCCCTGGAATATACCGATAAAATTCATTTCCATCGCTTTGATATCAACGCCGGTTTTGACACTTATCAGTTCCGTTGGTGGTTTAATGACCAGGACCTGGTATTGGTGAACGGGAATCACTTCAAAGCCAAAAACCAGATCGTAGTCATTGATCCCAAAAAGGAAGATTCTCTGCGCAGAAAACTGGACCGGCTGGATAATGTCGTTCTAATTTTAAAGACGGATAAAGAGCAATCGATATATCCTTTTCTGAAGGATCATCTAGAAAAGCAACAATCGATTGCAGATATCCCCGTTGTAGGCATCGAAGAGGTAGAGTCAATTGGCAATTTATTATTAAAAACCTGGCAAAATAACCAGCCGGATCTTTTTGGCCTGGTACTGGCCGGCGGCAAAAGTATACGCATGGGTGAAGACAAAGGTGCTATTTCCTACCACGGTAAGCCACAACGCGAATACGTTGCCGAGTTGTTGAATAAGCAATGTAAAACAACTTATGTTTCCTGCTTACCGGAACAAGCCATAGACTCGAAGTTTCCTTTACTTTTTGACTCTTTTACGGGTTTAGGCCCGTTCGGCGCTATCGCATCGGCATTTCGGTCCAATCCCGACAAGGCCTGGCTGGTGGTAGCTTGCGATCTGCCTTTACTGGATAAAGCTACCCTCCAATACCTCGTTCGTCACCGAAACAGTTCCAAAGCAGCTACGGCATTCCAAAGTCCGGTGAATGAATTTCCCGAACCGTTAATCGCCATCTGGGAACCCCGAAGTTATCCGATCCTGCTGCAATTTCTTACCCAAGGCTATTCTTGCCCCAGAAAGGTATTGATCAATTCGGATATTGAATTATTGGAGGTAGAAAATGCAGAAGCATTGATGAACGTTAATTCTCCTGAAGAACGAGACGCTATTAGAAAAAAGCTGGGTGCATGATAAATCAGACTTTTGACGCTGTAGGCTGGCCAGAAAGTCTCGATTTTCTAGAATTCGAAAATCTAGTAAATCTTAATCGCCTGAAAATCAATTATAAAAATCTACTATCCGCCTGCGGCGGATTAGCAGATTCACACATTTCCGGTCACGCTGTAGCGTCTAGCGTCTAGCGTCTAGCGTCTAGCGTCTATTTACCCCTTTCACTCACAATTACCAAAAGAAAATTGCACTTTTGCAGAATAATCAATCGCAATATCCATGTTGCCCAAGCTTTCCGTTGTTGTTTGCGTCTACAATGAAGAAGAAAATATCCGGCCGCTTATCGATCAGATTTCAAGTGCCCTGGAAGGTTATGCATACGAAATGGTCTACGTAGACGATGGTTCTACAGACGGGACCTTAAAAGAGCTGTATGCGATAGAACACGACCGGCTGCGGGTCATAGAATTCAAAAAGAATTATGGCCAGAGCCTGGCACTAATGGCAGGTATTGATTACGCCAAAGGAGAATATATCGTAACCATGGATGGGGACTTGCAAAATGACCCTTCCGATATTCCAATGATGTTAAAAGTTGCGGAAGAAGGAGGGTGGGATATGGTAGCCGGTAATCGTGCCAACCGTAAAGACGGCGTATTTTTGCGTAAAATTCCTAGTAAGATCGCGAATTATATTATTCGTAATTCAGCCGGGGTAAAACTCAAAGACTATGGTTGTGCACTCAAAGTCTTCAAAGGTGATTTGGCCAAAGATCTAGGCCTTTACGGCGAATTGCACCGCTTCATTCCCGTTTTGGCGGTTTTGGAAGGAGCCAGGATCACTCAGGTAGACGTCAAGCATCATCCCCGAAAATTTGGCACCTCCAAGTATGGGTTAGGCAGGACATTCAAAGTGGTAAGCGACCTCTTGCTGATGCTTTTCTTCAAAAAGTATCTCCAAAAGCCCATGCATTTATTCGGTAATTTAGGCGTCTTTTTATTCTCGATCGGTCTGATCATCAATCTTTATCTGGGCGTATTAAAAATCCTGGGAAACGACATCTGGGGGAAACCACTGCTCATTCTGGGCTTATTGGCGGTTATTAGCGGTATTCAGTTTATTACCATCGGTATTTTGGTAGAAATTCAGATGAGGACCTATTTTGAATCACAACACAAAAAGCCTTATAAGGTGAGGCGGGTTACTCCGGAGGATAATGGGGTTGGATTTAATCTTTACGGTAAATCAAAAAATTGATTATCTAAACAACCTTATACATAGCGCGGAATGAATTCCGCGCTACTATGAGGCGTCTCAAATTATGATCTGAGCCCTGTTTCGGTTTTTTGAGCCGCTTATTTTGGCTTCTTCAGGCATCTTTGACTCATTATTAATCAAACCGACAAAATAATGAGATACTTTTTTATTGTATTCATGCTTACCATTGTTCAATACACCTGGGCACAGGTAAAAGGGAACAAAGCCATAACTACCGAAAACTATACTATCAACAATCTATTTTCCTTAAAAGTAGATCTATATGCGGAAGTGGTGATTGACTGTGCTGCTGAAGAAAGCCTTACGATCACAACCGACGAAAATTTGCACGATCTGATTGACAAGTCTATCGATGAAGGTCACCTCACCTTGATGGAAGAAGAATGGATTCAACCCAGTCAGCCCATCCGGATCACCATCGGCGCCCCCGACCTTGAAAGAATTGAACAATCCGTACACGAAACCACCCGGGTCAAAAATTTAAACCGGTCATCATTCCGGGTCATGGCCATTATTGGTGAAATCGTGCTTGAAGGCAAGGTAGAAGAACTGTATGTAAGTGGAGAATTAGGTACCATCGATGCAAGGGCATTGACAGCGCCAAGCGTAGATGTCAATCTATGGGGCCAAGGCAAAATTGAATTGGGAAGCCCGGAAAAGATCACCGGCATTGTCAAGCGAGAAGGTACCGTATTGTATGAAGGTAAGGATGTTAAAACAAGAGTCAATACAACAAAGGGTGGAAGAGTGCTCAGCCAGCAAGCGTACTCATCGATTCAGAATGATCCAACCACCCGTTTTATTGATATTAAGATCAAGAACAATTCACCGGATAGGATAGAAGCCTACGTCATTGGCCCCAAACCGGATGGAAAAAAATTCAGCTATGGTTTTCCACTACGAGCCGGGCAGGTAAAAGAAGAGAGGTGGACGGTTGGGACGAAGGTTTATGAGGTGTCTAATGTTGGTTTTAAAAAGAAGTTAGTGGAAATAAAGGATGGGGATGAAGGAGAAGTAGTGAAGCTATTTCCAGCTAGCAAGTAAGTAAGGAAGACGCCAGAAATAAGACCCTAGATGCTAGACCGTGTGGGTTTGATTGTGAGGGAATTGTGTGTGAATTAACAGCAACTTATTTGTGTCCACCCACTTACTTAATTATTTCCCGAATGAATAACCAGCTAAACATCTGGCTAAATCATCACTCCGGTCGTAAATCCAGCCGCTTCCGCAAATCATGCAGCAAAGGGTTCGTTTCGCCCATTTTCAGGTAGATCTGTTTGGGCGATAAGATCTCTTTGCGCTTTGGCGGCGGCGGTGCTTTACTTTTATCAATTTTGATGGCCAGGGTCAGATCCGAACAAGCTAGTTCCTTTCGGAGAAAATCCATCAACTCCGTCTCTTGTCGCAAAGTATTTTCGGATAGAGAAGAAAATACAGTGGCCTGAATTTCCGTATCTTCAAACATCAATTCGATATTACGCAGCACATTTTTCACCGACTCACGATCCAGTTGATCAATATACTTTTTCCAGGCTAACTTCAGTTGATCATTCGTCAACTGGTCGTTCATATTAGCCGTTTCTACCTTTTCGGCCTCTAATTCAGCAGCGAGATCCGTTAAACTTTTTAGCTGGTCGTGCACGACTAAGGGATCTTCGGACAACGGTTGAGCATTACTCCTTTTATTTTCATCGAATGCCGTATTCAATTCATCTTCATGAGGGGCCGCCCCTGCGGTATTTACCGCTTCTTCTGTTTGATCTTCTTTTGCAGGTGTTACGGGTTGGGAAGATGCCGTATGTTCTTCTTTAACGATTTCAGGGGTCGGGGATCCTCCTTCACTTAATTCAGTATTTTTTTTTTCCGGTTCCCCATTGGTTGCTACCAAAGTGCCTGCCTTCACAAAGCGGTTAAGATAGGCCATCTTGATCATGGCCATTTCTACGTGCAGCCTTTTATTGCGGGCCATTTTGTAGTTAACGTCGCAATCGTTGGCAACATCCAAAGCCGATACGATAAATGCGGCCGGAGTAAGATTCGCCTGATCAAGGTACCGCTGTTTTAAGGAATCACTCGCACTCAACAGCTCTATGGTCTTATTATCCTTGGTAACCAACAAGTTGCGCAAATGCTCCGCCAAACCGTTGATAAACAGGTCCCCGTCAAAACCCAACCGCATGATCTCGTCGATGATCAGTAATATCTCCGAAACATCCTCTATCAATAAAGCATCCACTACCCGAAAATAATAGTCGTAGTCCAGTACATTTAAGTTGGAGATCACATCTTCGTACAGGATCTTATTACCGGAGAAGGAAACGATCCGATCGAAAATGGAAAGGGCATCCCGGAGTGCACCATCTGCTTTTTGTGCGATGATGTGCAACGCTTCTTCATCTGCTTCAATCTGCTCTTCCTGACAGATCTTTTTCAAGTGAGCTACAATTTCCGGTACCTGTATACGCTTGAAGTCAAAAATCTGACACCGCGACAAAATGGTAGGGATGATCTTGTGCTTTTCAGTCGTGGCCAGAATAAAAATGGCGTAGGAAGGAGGCTCTTCCAAAGTCTTCAAAAAAGCATTGAAAGCCTGCTGGGAAAGCATGTGCACCTCGTCAATAATAAATACTTTATATTTCCCTTGCTGCGGCTGAAACCGCACTTGCTCGATCAAGGAACGGATATGTTCTACACTGTTATTAGAAGCTGC
Source organism: uncultured Saprospiraceae bacterium (assembly GCA_964533785.1). Taxonomy (GTDB): domain Bacteria; phylum Bacteroidota; class Bacteroidia; order Chitinophagales; family Saprospiraceae; genus JANQRV01. Next base: position 9,891 of record CAZHNG010000208.1, read on the forward strand.
ATCCAGCTCCACGATATTGAACGAAGCATTTTCGTTAAAGGCCTGGCAGGCGGCACAGGTATTACAAGGTTCATAATCTTCCGTCGGATTTTGACAATTGAGCACTTTGGCCAAAATACGGGCACAAGTGGTTTTCCCAACTCCGCGCGGACCACAAAAAAGAAAAGCATGCGCCAGATGATCATTTTGCAGGGCATTCTTCAGGGTTTGGGAAACGTGACCCTGCCCAACCACTTCATCAAACCGCATCGGGCGGTATTTTCTTGCTGATACTACGAATGTGCTCATGATTGTGTTTTTTAGATGCCAGATATCAGATGCCAGAAAGTAGACTGTGTGAATTGGGCCCCTGTTTTGTAAAGATACACTTTTCTCAAGTCTCTTTGATATATTGCAGGCTTGAGAAATTCAGCCAAAAAGCTTAGTTTAAAAAGTAAACTAAGTACTCTTGCTGCTGTTATAGTAATGTTTCATTTAATAGGTTTAACAAGAAGGAACAAACGCTCTACTACTTATTTTGAATTTCTATTCATAGTTTTCTCACCCAATCCTGTTATCCCACACCCCGTACCATTTCTGGTATCTGGTATCTAAAATCTAGCATCTTACACCATGAAAATAACCATAGCACAATTAAACTACCACATCGGGAATTTCGAAGGCAACTTGAAAAAAATGTTGCGGGCCGTTGAAAAAGCCAAAAGTGCGGGAGCTGACCTGATCTGCTTCAGCGAACTGGCCACTTGTGGTTATCCTCCCAGGGATTTTCTGGAATTCAGGGACTTTATACGGCTGGCAGAAGAAACGGTACAGGAATTGGCAAAAGTCGCACAAGGCATCGGTATTATCGTAGGCTCCCCAACGGTCAATCCCGAAGTAGAAGGCAAAGACCTGTTCAATACGGCCTATGTACTGGCAGATGGGAAGGTAATCGCCAAAAGATTTAAAGCCTTATTACCCAACTATGATATTTTCGATGAGTACCGGTATTTCGAGCCGGCGAAAGAATTCTCCATTGTTGAATTCAAGGGAAAGCGAATTGCACTGACGGTATGCGAAGACATCTGGAATATTGGCAACGAAAATCCGCTTTATACGGTTTGTCCGATGGATGTATTGATGGAACAGCAACCCGACTTGATGATCAATATTTCTGCCTCTCCTTTTGGGTATCACAATCCTCATGATCGCCGGCAAGTGGTGCTAGCTAATGTAGCCAGGTACAAATTGCCGATGTTCTACGTCAATCACGTGGGCGCGCAAACGGAATTGATTTTCGACGGCGGTTCCCTGGTTATTTCTCCCAACCAACAGGTGTATGATGAATTTCCATTTTTTGAAGAAGCGATCCGCACCTACGAATTAGAAGCAGTGGAAAAAGGAGGCCGGAATATCGACCAGCCGAAGGAGAAAATTCCTTTGATCTACGATGGCATCTTACTCGGTATCCGGGATTATTTTGGAAAATTGGGTTTCAAGCGGGCGATTTTAGGCTTGTCGGGTGGTATTGATTCGGCCGTGACGGCGGTTTTAGCGGCCAATGCATTGGGAGAAGACAATGTTAGAGGCGTCTTGATGCCTTCTCAGTTTTCTTCGGACCATTCGGTAAATGACGCTCGTCAATTGGCAGAAAACCTGGGCATCCAATACGATATTGTGCCGATTGAAAAGACCTACGAAGCCTACGGAGAGATGCTAAAACCCCACTTTTGGGCTACGCCCTTTAATATTGCCGAAGAAAACCTGCAGGCCCGTATCCGGGGAATGATCCTAATGGCCTTTTCCAATAAATTTGGCAACATCGTTCTGAATACTTCCAATAAAAGTGAAATGGCAGTTGGCTACAGTACTTTGTACGGAGATATGTGCGGAGGACTGTCCGTCCTGGGCGATGTGTATAAAACCGATGTGTATAAACTGGCGGAATTGATCAATCAGGAAGAAGAAATTATTCCTTACAGTACCATCGAGAAACCTCCTTCGGCAGAATTGCGCCAGGATCAGAAAGATAGCGACAGCCTTCCGGATTACGATATCCTGGATACGATCCTGATCGAATATATTGAGCACCGCAAGGGACCGCAAGAAATTGTTGCGATGGGCTACGACGAAAAACTGGTCAGAAGAATTCTACGGCTGGTGAATATCAACGAATTCAAGCGTTATCAAACACCACCGGTACTTCGGGTATCACCCAAAGCCTTCGGAATGGGAAGGCGGATGCCGATCGTAGGGAAATATCTTTCCTGAGGATCTAGCTAATGTCCTTTATGCTAGTACTTCGGGAGGAAAATAGTGATTACCTTCTACAACGATGGTATCATTACTTTCGGCTAGTAGCTGCCCTTCGTGAGTTGCTTTCATGAAAAATATGTTTATTTATTACTATTAACCTAAGTATTGGACTTTTGACGCTAGACACTAGACGCTAGATTTTAGACAACAAAACGCTG
>CAZHNG010000209.1:0-12336 GCA_964533785.1 uncultured Saprospiraceae bacterium
CTCGATACTACAAATTAACGCTTAACCTGCCCAGACGGGCCCTACGTGGACGGCTGTGGGGGCAATGCCAAAAGAACATTACACCAATCTCAGGCCTGAAAACAGATGTTCAGAACCTAGAAAATATAAAGCTTTGTATCTATCAGCCTCAGGCAGACCCTACGTGGTGTGTTTTAAATAAAAATCTGTCATCTTGATATGGCCACATCAGCAAAATTATATACAACTATGTTTAAACAATTCAGTTACCTATTCTTGTTCCTATCCCTTTGGTCTTGTCAGCAACCTGCTGAAGAAGAACAACCGCCTACCTTGGAAGAAAAGACTCCTTCCCAAGCCGAAAAAATTATAGAGGAAGCCATTGCCGCCCACGGAGGAGACGTGGTCGATAAGAGCCTGACGACTTTTTTGTTCAGAGACCGAAGGTACGAAGCCGCACGCCGAGGAGGAAAGTACGAGTACAAACGAATTTTCAGAGATTCCGTTAATAATTATGTGGAAGATGTTTTGAGCAATGACGGTTTCTATCGTCTTTCTCAGGGCGAAAAAGTAGACTTACCAGCCGAGCGGAGCGCTGCTTTTGCCAACTCTGTTAATTCGGTGATCTATTTCGCTTTTTTGCCTTATTTTTTAAACGACCCGGCGGTTCAGTCAGCTTACCTGGGGACCGAAACGATCAAATCAGCTCCTTACCACAAGATCAAAATTACTTTTGAGCAAGAAAAAGGAGGGAAAGATTATGAGGATGAATTCATATATTGGTTCCATCAAGATAGTTTGACCATGGATTACCTGGCTTATAATTACATTACCGACGGAGGAGGCGCACGCTTCCGGTCCGCTTACAATATCCGGCGTATTGACGGTATTCGGTTTGCTGATTATGTCAATTACAAACCACAGGAAAAACGCAGGGATATCGAAAATTTCGGGCAGTTATATGAGGAAGGTGTTTTAGAAGAATTGTCGAAAATTGAAACGGAAAATATCGAAGTGACTCGGTTAAAGTGAGTAATTTGCGGCCAAACGGTAGGGCTGCAGGTTGAAAATTGATGCGGCAGCCTAAGCGCCCCCTTGTATTCCCTAATGGGAAAGCCACCCGCTCTATAAGGGCACACTGGGTTCTACTATAATATTCATAGGCTTAATTCTCAATTTGATTTTCGTTGATCTAATAGAGAATTACTGATTTTCCTAATAGTCCACACACCAATCACCCATCTCCAATCTCAAACAATCTGGTATCTGGCATCTCACATTCAAGCATCTTTAATCATTTGAATCAACATTATCTTGGCAACCCATTCCAGAAAAACTAAAATATTGATTATCCGGTTTTCTTCGATCGGAGATATCGTACTGACTACCCCGGTAATTAGATGCGTAAAAAAGCAACTAGGTGCCGAAGTTCATTTTTTGACCAAAAAGTCTTACGCTTCCATTGTCGTAGATAACCCCTACCTTGAAAAAGTATTCGCTATTCAGAAGAAAGTAAGTGAAGTTCTGCCTCAGCTAAAAAAGGAGGGCTACGATTTCATTGTAGATCTACACAATAATTTGCGCAGCAACAGCCTAAGGCCACAACTAAAAGTAAGCGGCAAAGCTTTTAATAAGCTCAACCTGCAAAAATGGCTGATGGTCAATTTTAAATGGAACCGCCTGCCACCGGTACATATCGTGGACCGTTATCTGGAGACGGTTCGTAGTTTGGGAGTGGTTAATGACTACAATGGCCTTGATTACTTTATTCCCGAAAAGGATAAGGTAATTTTACCGGCTACATTCATTCCTCATCAGCCGAATACTTACCTGGCTTTCGGAATTGGCGCCGCTCACCAGACCAAAAGAATGACGACAGAGAAAATCATCCGCATTTGTCAGCAGTTAAAAAGGCCAGTGGTATTATTGGGGGGCCCCGGTGAAGCAGAAGAAGGGACGCGTATAGCAAAGGCAGGCGGAAGCCATGTCTTAAATACTTGTGGTAAACTCAATCTCAATCAATCCGCTTCGGTAGTCCGGCAATCTGTGGGGGTGATCACCCATGATACCGGGATTATGCACATCGCAGCGGCCTTCCAAAAACGCATCGTTTCCGTCTGGGGAAATACCATTCCTGAATTTGGAATGTTTCCTTACTATCCCAAGGGGATAACCAATAACACTACGATTCAGGTGAAGGGATTGAGTTGCCGCCCCTGTTCAAAAATCGGGTTCGCGCAATGCCCCAAAGGCCACTTTAACTGTATGGAACGGATCGATGAAACAGCAATCATAAAGGCGGTTGAGCAATGGACTTAGTACCGCGGAATTTATTCCGCGCAGAAAACCTATGCCCAAACCTAATATCACGGAATTCCTGACTGCCTTTGGCATGTTATTCCGCGCAGAAAACCTATGCCCAAACCTAATATCACGGAATTCCTGACTGCCTTTGGCATGTTATTCCGCGCAGAAAACCTATGCCCCACCCCATACCAACCCGTTCATCAATTTTCCACCACCATTAGTCTAACAACTTGGTTTAGTATCCCCAAAAGCCTTAGTTTTCCATTGAAAATAAATTAAATCGAAAAAAAATAATTGATTAATGGAAACGAATGAAAATCGGACTTCCGGTAGTGCCGATCCTAAATTGGTCGGCATACTCTCTTATTTGACCCTATTTGGATGGATCATTGCTATGATCTTGAACAACGATGTCAAAGATGAATATGCTTCTTTTCACATCCGTCAATCACTAGGTATTCAAATACTTTTTACCTTAGTGTGGGTGCTCTCCGGTATTCCGGTGGTCAACTTTACCGCCGCACCGGTGGGAGGACTATTTACTTTTGTTTTATGGGTACTGGGATTTGTATCGGCGGTTCAGGGACAACGCAAATTAGTACCTATTATCGGAGATAAATTTCAGGAATGGTTTGCTAGCCTGTAAATCGGGTTAGTACGTGTTTGACGGGTTCAAACGAGTTAGAACGGGGTAGCGCGATCCAACCCGTCAAACTCGCTAACTCGTTAAACTCGTCAAACTCACTAACCCGTCTAACCCGCTAACCCGTCAAACCCGCTAACCCTTTAAACCCGTCAAACTCGTTATGGCTAAAGATCAACTATTAGGCGAAAAATACTGCAGAAACTGCGATGAGCTGGTTCAAAACCTTTGTGAAATTTTGTATCTTAAATTTCAGCTATTTCTTTATTTTTATCTTGTTTTCGACCATCTCCGGATTGGTCACTTTTTTTATTTTTTAAAATTCATCGAATGGCGGATTCCCTGGAAAAACGGTACTATACGATTGGCGAAGTGGCGGATATGTTCAACGTTTCTAAATCCCTCATCCGGTTTTGGGAAGGCGAATTCGATATTTTAAAACCCCACAAAAACAGTAAGGGGGACCGCAGGTTTACCGCTTTGAATATAGAACAGGTAAGACTGATCTATCACCTCGTAAAAGAACGCGGCTTTACGCTGGAAGGGGCCAAAAGAGAAATTCTTCAGGAAAAAGACCGCTACAAAGAGAAACAACAAGTGCTGGAAAAGCTAATAAGCATAAAACGTTCGCTGGAAGAATTGCGCAGCCAGTTGTAAAAAGCTAGCCAGAGTTGTATGAATCCATTAATTCACCTAAGATAGGATGTAAGTTTAGTTTGTTGATTTTCAGCGTTTTAAGGTTTGTGGTGGACTGTGCTAATTTCGTCCTGAATTAATGTCCAACTCTTATCAACCCGTTTTCATTTCCACTCTTCCACATTGTATATTTGGTGGCAAAAATGATAATCCTCCGCAATATTGGAGGCTACGACAACCAATCTTTGTTGGGTAAATCTTTGGACGAGTTCCTGATACCATTGTACCCCCTGGCGGTCAAGATTTGAAGTGGGTTCATCCAGAAAAAGAAGGGGGCAATCGGTACAAAAAGCAAGGGCTAATTTAACGCGCTGCTGCATGCCCGAGGAAAAATATTGGATACGCTGGCTTTTGGTGGTATTTAAATTGAGGATAGACTGTACATCCTCTCGGGTAAGCTCCTTTTGTAAGGACTTAAATTTAAAATGAAAATCAATAGCTTCTCTTAGGGTAAAGGATTCAATAAGATCAATATAGGGTGCAGCAAAAGCAACAGAACGGTAGACATCGTTGGGGCTTATTGTTTGTTGACCTTCGAAGAATTTGATGTTACCGGAGGAAGGCGTCAGAAAGCCGGCCATAATCTTGAGTAAGGTAGACTTACCCGAGCCGTTTGGTCCTACGATAGCATATTTACCATCGTCTTTAAGGTTCAAAGAAATGTTTTTTAAAACCCAGCGATAGCCATACCGCTTACCTGCCTTAGTCAATTGAATCCTCATCGATTTGCCGGCCGTTTATAGTCTGGAAACCTTTCATTATGCCCGGATCAGCAGATTTGATAAAGGATAGAATGGTATTCCTTTCAGGGGTTTCTTCCAGTGAATCTTCGATAATTTGAATTGCGTGAGTCGTGTTATATCCCTTAACGAATAATATCCGGTATATTTCCTGGATTTGGTTAATTTGTTCGGTCGTAAATTTGCGACGTTTCAATCCGATGTGATTAACGCCGGCATATGAAAGGGGTTCTCTTGCCGCTTTGACGTACGGAGGTACATTTTTCCGCACCAGTGATCCGCCGGCGATAAAACTGTGTTCACCGATTTTAATAAATTGCTGGACGGCTACCAAGCCTTCAAGAATAGCCCAATCTTCAATGATGACATGTCCTGCCAGGTTGACGTTATTGGCCAGGATAACATGGTCGCCAAGAATACAATCGTGGGCGACGTGAACATAGGCCATTAATAAGCAGTTGCTGCCCACCACGGTCTTCTTTGCAAATGAAGTACCCCTGTTTATGGTTACATATTCTCTGATGGTGGTATGATCGCCAATTTCGGCGGTAGTTTTTTCACCTTTAAACTTTAAATCCTGAGGAATGGCAGAAATAACCGCGCCGGGAAAAATTTGGCAACCCTTTCCGATTCGTGCTCCCGAAAAGATAGTAACATTGGGGCCGATCCAGGTGTCGTCTCCAATGATTACATCGTCGTCGATAAAGCAATAGGGGCTGATGGTAACTTTTTTCCCTATTTTTGCATTAGGGTGCAAGGAGTAGTTCATCTGTAGATCATTCATGTTATGAGCGCTTAACGATTTGAGCAGTTAATTCAGCTTCTGAGACTATTCTATTACCTACATAAGCAGTACCGTACATTTGAAAGATACCTCTGCGAATGGGAGCCATTAACTCCAGTTTAAAAAGAACGGTATCCCCCGGAATAACTTTATGTTTGAATCTTGCATTTTCGATCTTCAGGAAATAAGTATCCCAGGTATGGGGATCTTCTACGGTTGACAGTGCAAATACGCCGCCGGTCTGAGCCATTGCCTCAATTTGTAAGACACCGGGCATCACTGGGTTGCCGGGAAAATGGCCTTGAAAAAAGTGCTCATTGATCGTTACGCTTTTTACGCCTACAACGTGGTGATCTGTTAGCTCGATAATTTTATCGACAAGTAAGAAGGGGTAACGGTGCGGCAACCATTGGGCGATCTGTACAGAATTGAAAAGAGGCTTAGCATCAGGATCATAACTCGGTTTACCTTTTAATTTCTTTTCTTCCTGAAACTTTTTCTTTAATAACTTGGTAAATGCCACATTAGCAGCGTGGCCGGGTTTGGTAGCAACGATTTTTCCTTTGATCGGTTTGCCAAGTAAGGCAACATCTCCGATAACATCCAATAACTTGTGTCGGGCGGGTTCATTCTTAAATTGTAAATCCAAAGTGTTTAATATTCCTTGACTCGTCACTGTAACGCTTGGTTTGCCAAGCTTTTGGGCTAGTTCGTCCAGTTTTTCCTGGGGCAGAACCCGGTCGACAATAACAATGGCATTATCTAAGTCGCCCCCTTTGATCAACCCCTGGTTGAAGAGAAATTCTAATTCATGCAAAAAAACGAAGGTACGGCAAGCCGCAATTTCCTGTTCGTATTTATCCAGGTTATCAATTGAAGCATATTGTTGCCCTAATACAGGAGAATTAAAATCGATCATCGTAATTACCTCAAAATGATCTGAGGGAAGAGCGATCAATTCTATTCCAGTATTTTCATCCTTGTAATAAATCGGTTCTTTGACGATGAAATACTCCTTTTCTTCATCCTGTTCCTGAATACCCGCGCTTCTTAACGCTTGTACAAAAGGTTGGGCACTTCCATCCATGATGGGTACTTCTGGGCCATTGATCTCGATAATCACATTATCAATTTGCAAGCCAAAAAGAGCGGAAAGAATGTGTTCGACGGTATGGATTTCAGCTTTGCCAGACTTGATCGTCGTTCCCCGCTTTGTGGAAATAACCCTGTTCACGTCGGCATAACAAGTAGGTTGTCCTTCAAGATCCACGCGTTTGAACAGATAGCCATGGTTGACGGGGGCGGGCTTGAATACCACAGTCGCAGTGTGGCCGGTATGCAGACCTACACCATTGATTGAAATTTTTTTATTGATGGTTCTTTGCTTCATATAGTGTGTCGGCAAAAAATTTGTACAAAGATACTTTTTTTAGCAGAAGAGGAAGACTAATACGAACTATCCCGGTGTTCTAGTTCCCTAATGCGTTCCTCCATTTTGTTTATGCGCCTGAATATTTCAGGGAGATTTTTAAAAACGCTGTAAGACCGCAGATAATTGCTGTAACCAATGGCGGGAGAACCAAACAACTTGGAACCTCTTTCTTCCACGGAAGCAGCTATTCCGCTTTGTGCCTGGATCAATGTACCGTCGGCTATCTGAATATGGCCTACAAAACCTACCTGACCACCTACCTGGCAGTTTTCTCCGATTATTGTACTACCGGCTACGCCTGCCTGGGCCGCCATTACGGTGTTCTTTCCGATTTTTACGTTGTGGGCCACGTGAATGAGATTATCCAGCTTAGCTCCTGATCCTATGATCGTTGCCCCCATACTTCCCCGGTCTATTGCTACGTTAGCCCCGATCTCTACGTCATCTTCGATGATGACATTGCCAAGCTGGGCAATCTTTTTGTAGGTGCCGTCTTTTTGAGGCGCGAATCCAAATCCATCGCTTCCGATTACCGTATTGGGGTGGATAATACAATTTTTTCCCACTTTACAATGAGCCATTATTTTTACGCCCGGGAAGAGAATGGTGCCCTCACCAATAGTTACATTTTCGCCAAGGTATACCTGGGGAAATATCTGGCAATCACCTTCAATAACTACTCCCTTACTGATTACCGAGTTGGCACCGATTGACGCTGAAGGTGCTATCGTAACATCTTCATCAATAATAGCTGAGGAAGCTATGCCGTTTTCCAACTGTTGAGCGTTACTGAATTTTTCTTGTAATACAGCAACTGCGGCATAAATATCAGCTACCCTGATTAAAGTAGGCTTTACTTGCTGTTTGAGTTGATAATTATCGTTGATTAGTACAATAGATGCGGTCGTTGAATAAAGATAGGATTCATATTTCAGGTTTCCCAAAAAGGTAATTGTTCCTTCACCTCCTTCTTCAATACGACTTGGCCGGTTCACCTCTACTAACGGATCACCTTCAACGGATCCGTCTAATAGTTGCGCGATTATTTGAGCAGATAATTGCATTCCACAAAGGTATAATTGTTTGATAAAAATTATTGATTTTGAACAACTATGTAGTCGAGCAATATTAATGATTATTTACAATTTTGTAGCATTTTGGACCTTCCTGTTTGGTTTCACCAGCCTTAAATCAACCCTGTAGATGCTCAAAAAACCAGCTAATTACAATGAAATTGACTTTAAACTTATGATGTTCGCTGTAATTAAAGTAGAATTGTGGTCGATACCTTTTATTTTTGCAGAAAATAATTATTGACCGGACTTTTGACATAACATTTTAAGGGTTTGATAATCAATCAAACAAGGCACTTTAAGGTAGCCGCCTTACTTAAGGTTACCTGCTGATTATCAGAGCGTTGCTGTTGCACTATCTAGTGTCCCCGCCTGCCGTTACCGCCGGGTAGGCAGGTAGCATCAAAAGTCTAAAATTATTGAAACAGTTGATTACCATAGGAACACGGGGAAGTAAACTTGCTTTATGGCAAGCCAATTATGTTTTGGAAAAATTGCAGGAAATTCAAATTCCCGCAGCATTAAAAATTATCAAAACGCAAGGAGACAAATTCCAGCATCTATCCTTTGATAAGTTGGAAGGCAAAGGGTTCTTTACTAAAGAAATTGAAACGGCTCTGCTACAGCATGAAATTGATCTTGCCGTTCATTCTTTGAAGGATCTGCCTACCATATCTACAGAGGGGCTTGCAGTAGCGGGGGTTTCTTATCGTGAAAATCCTGCAGATTGGTTGATTATCCGTAAGAACTGTACGGATAAAGAACAGCTACTGAATCTTAAAACGGAAGCTATTGTAGGAACCTCTTCAGCGAGAAGGAAAGCGCAGTTACGCAATCTGCGTCCGGATATTCAGTTGAAAGACATCAGGGGAAATGTCCCTACCCGGTTGCAGAAATTACGGGAAGCACAGTTTGATGCGATCGCGCTGGCAGCAGCAGGAGTGACCAGGCTTGAGATTGACCTGTCAGAATTTGACGTGCTTAAGTTTAGTCCCAAAGAGTTCGTCCCTGCACCGGCACAAGGGGTTTTGGGGTTTCAGATCAGGGCAAAAGATACTGAAATGCGATCAATCTTAAAGCGGATTCATCATCCGGAAGTATCCCGCTTAACTAATGTTGAACGGAAAATATTGCGACTTTTCGATGGTGGCTGCCACCTGCCGATGGGCGCTTACTGTCAACAAGACAAAATGGGGAACTTTCACGTCTGGGCTGTCAAAGCTAACGATTGGGACGCCCCTCTTCACAAAGTTCAGTATTCTTCCAGTACCACCGACGGACTAGCCGAAACCGTTTTCAACATGTTGAACGCCGAAACCGGTATGAGTGAGACACAGGACCTAAACCAATAAAAGCATCATCCTGAAAATAAACACGCTCTAAATATTTATTTCAATTGAGTAGAAGGGTTTTCATCACACGCCAATTAAAAAATGACAGTTTCTTCAAACTTCAATTAGAGAAAGCTGGTTTTGAGGTGACAGGCATTTCGTTGATATGCTTTTCTCCTCTTCCTTTTTCAGTTGTACCGGATTGCGACTGGATTTTTTTCTACAGTAGCAACGGAGTAAGGTTTTTCATGAATCGGATAAAGGAGGAAAACATCCCTCTGCCAAAGAGGGTCAAATGGGCAACTATAGGAGAAAGTACCGCAAAAACACTTCGTTCATTGGGTTGGGACGCCGATTTTGTGGGGAATGGCGAGCCTGTGGCAACGGCCTCGCAGTTTAAGAAAATCAGCAGAGAACAAAAGGTGCTGTTTGTACGGGCTATGCAATCGATGAAAAGCGTCCAAAATTTACTTAAAGATGATTTACATATATTGGATTTCCCTGTTTACAACAATGAATTCAAGAGAAACATTGAAATTCCATACTATGATTGGCTGGTTTTTACAAGCCCGTTGAATGTAAAGGCTTATTTATCTCTCAGGGATATTACGCCCAAACAGGAAGTAGTAGCTATTGGTTCTACAACATTAAAAGCTTTGAAAGATATGGGAATTAAAAGGGGCACCGTGTCTAAAGGGCCTTCTGAAAAAAGTATGGCTAATCATATTTTGAGTAAAGCATCGGATAATAGACGGCAGCATTAGAAGCATTACTCTAATTGCTAAAAGTTTCACACCATCCAGTCTGATATCTGATATCTATCATCTGGTATCTAAAAATAAACATATGATCAATCGAAAAATATCTGCAGCGTTATACGAAGAAGCTAAACAATATTTCCCGGGCGGGGTGAACTCGCCGGTAAGAGCATTTAAGTCGGTTTATGGTCCACCTTTATTTATTCAAAGTGGTCAGGGGGCCAGGATCAAAGATGAGGACGGCAATGAGCTGATTGATTTTTGTTGTTCCTGGGGACCGTTGATCCTTGGTCATAATAACGATCAGGTACGGGAATATGTGACGGAAACCGTTCGCAAAGGCACTTCTTTTGGTACTCCTACCAAATTGGGCAACGAACTGGGTAAGCTCATTTTGGAGAATAATCGTTACTTGGAAAAAATCCGGTTTGTCAGTTCCGGAACGGAGGCGGTAATGTCCGCCATTCGGTTGGCAAGAGGCGTAACCGGCAAAAGTAAGGTCGTTAAATTTGAAGGTTGTTATCATGGTCACGTAGACACTTTATTAGTGAAAGCGGGTTCAGGTTTGGCGACCTTCGGTGTAAGTACGTCGGCTGGGGTTCCCGAATCCCTTGTTCAGCAAACTATTGTATTGCCATTGAATGACCGGAAATTACTGGATAAAACCCTCCAAGAGCATGCTGACGATATTGCCTGTCTTATTGTTGAGCCTGTTCCTGCTAACAATGGTCTATTACTGCAAGACCCTTCTTTTTTGGAATGCCTGCGCATCAAATGTTATAAGTATGGGGTGTTACTGATCTTTGATGAGGTTATTTCCGGATTTCGTATCGGTTTTGAAGGTGCGGCCGGCTATTACAATATTCAGCCGGATATCATTACCTACGGAAAGATTATCGGTGGAGGAATGCCGGTAGGCGCATACGGAGCGAGTTCCGAGATCATGAGCTATATTGCTCCCGACGGTCCTGTTTATCAAGCGGGTACTTTATCTGCCAACCCTGTTACGATGGCTGCCGGTTGGGCTACCCTCAAACAATTACTGGCAACTGGTTTTTACGAGGCTCTGGAGGATAAGACCAAAGCTTTTGTGAATGGCATCCAGGAATATTGCGATCAAAAAAATTACAAAGTACGCATTCAGCAAATTGGATCAATTTTTTGGATCGCTTTTACGGATCAGCGTATTCTTTCTGCGGATCAAATTGAGGCAGAAAGTATGGAGCAGTTTAAAATTTTACACACAGAACTATTAAAACGCGGTGTCTACCTGGGGCCTTCAGGGTACGAAGTGGGCTTTGTATCGGCAGCGCATACGGCGGAAGATCTGAAGGAAGCCGGGACAAAGATGAAGGAAGCTTTAGATGTCGTTTTTGCATAGCATTTTTATGAAAGATTGGAACTTAAGATTGAGGTTGTTATCCTACCTGGTCATCTTCTATATGTTATTAGGTTTTACCTGGTGGATCGTTTTGTTGTTGACCAAAAACAATGATGCATTTTTGGCAAAAAGTGAGGTATTGAAAATCGGAATGGTAGCCGAAGGAAGGGTTAGGACGGATGCTGAATTTTATAAAACTAAGGCTTACCAAGACCTGAAAAGAGAATACACCATCCAGGAATGGATGATCGTTGGAGAAGCTATTTTTTTGATTATCAGTTTGGGTATTGGTTTTTGGTTGATCAATAGGGGATATAATAAAGAAGTCAGAGCTGGGGAGCAACGCCGCAATTTCCTGCTTTCGATAACTCATGAATTAAAATCACCCATTGCTTCCATTCGGCTAGTATTGGAAACGCTGTTAAAACGGCAGTTGAGTGCAGCTCAATTCAACCAATTAAGCCAGAGTGCTCTAAAGGAAACCGAACGTCTTAACACATTGGTTAACAACCTCTTGTTGTCTGCTAAACTCGATTTTGCCTATGAATTGCATCGCACTGAAATTGATATGAATCAATTATTAAGGGAATTGATCGCGCAATTCAGAACAAAATACCCCGATTCTACATTTACTTATCAATCAAATGATTCTGAGATCTTTTTCCTTGGGGATCACATGGGAATCACCTCGGTTATTGTCAATCTCTTGGAGAATGCGGTTAAATATTCAGCCAATCATGCTGAAGTAACTGTAGTGTGCAACCAATATGAAAAAGATCTACAGATCCTGGTCAAAGATCAGGGGGTAGGCATAAGTGAAAAAGAGAAGAAAAGAGTATTTGAAAAATTTTACCGCGTAGGGAATGAAGATACCCGGATTACTAAAGGTACCGGCTTAGGTTTGTTTATCGTAAATCAAATTGTGAAGGCTCATAACGGCAAAGTAGAAGTGTTCGATAACCAACTTAAAGGTACACAATTTATCATTACGTTGCCGCACGTCAATGCGGTGCTGGAATAATTGATTTAACTCCTAATGCCGTTAATTTGAGGATCGACAGTCCTTAGTTGTAGGGCCGATACTCCAGTTCCGGTAGTACTTATAACGATCGGAACTGGACTACCAAAGACAATCAAAAGTTTCTGCACCACAAGGCACTAGTGCCTCGGGCATTAAATAACAGGTATAGTTCGGGAGGCTATTTTCTTGCG
>CAZHNG010000210.1:0-12234 GCA_964533785.1 uncultured Saprospiraceae bacterium
GCGGTTTGTTGTCTAAAATCTAGCGTCTAGTGTCTAGCGTCAAAAGTCCAATTAATAATAAAAGTCAATTAAAAGATGCGAGTGAGATTGGAAAGTTGGAAAAAAAGAAGAAAAATTTTGAAAATGGTTAATTATTCCTTAAAATGGGTAACATAAAAACTAAAATCCCGTCTACATCATTGTATATATGTAAATTATAATTGAAAAGAATACCTCTATTTGTAGGGTTTAAAAATACAACCGTTTTTTGACGTTGGCTTAAGTTTCATAAACTAGTGAGTGTAAAGTGGCAGCCTCCAAATTTTTGGAGGCTGTTTTTATTTTTCGTAACTACCAAACAATTTACATACTGGTAACTTTAAACTAATTACACCAATCGTTAAAAAATGAAAGGGATTCAAGGTTCTTTTTGCAGTAATAGCGGACAACAGTTATTATTCATTGCAGTAATAGTTTTCGCTATTGCCGTTTTGCCTGGATGCGTAAATTACAATCTGCATTATACCGATACTGCTGTGGATTGGCCTACTAACCTCCCGGACTCTAATTTAAATATTGAGCACACTTTATTCCTCATCGGTGATGCCGGCGGAGCAGCTCAGGCCAAACCAAATGCTGACAAAGCTCATTATAGTAATATGCCGGCATTGGTTCTACTGAAGCAAAAACTTTCCAAAGCCGGCGAAAATAGTTCCGTCATTTTTTTAGGAGATAATATTTATCCAAATGGAATGGCACCGGATGGCGATTCCGATGAAAAAATCGAAAAAGAAAGGGCTTTAGATGAAAAGGCCCTTAAGGCGCAACTTTGGGCATTAGAAGATTATAAAGGAAAACCATTTTTTCTGGCGGGAAATCACGATTGGTACAAACATGGACTAGAAGGGGTTAAACGTCAAAAAGAATTTATTGAAGATCAGTTAGACAGGGATGATGTTTTTTTGCCCGATCCGGGTTGCGGAGATCCTCAGGAGATCGAAATTAGTGAAAACCTTACTTTCATCTTATTGGATTCGCAATGGTGGTTAGAAGATTGGGGCAATCAACCGGAGATCAATGATGGTTGTGATGCTAAGAGCCGGGAGGTGTTTAAATTACATATTAAAGAGGCCCTTCGGGATCATCGGGATAAAAATGTGGTAGTCGCTTTACATCACCCGCTATTTACGGTGGGCGCCCACGGAGGGCAGTACAGTGTCAAACAACATATTTTCCCGCTAACGGATAAACAAAAAGATCTTTGGATACCTTTGCCAATTTTAGGCTCAATTTATCCCTTTTACCGGTCAACTATAGGCAGTAAGCAGGACGTAGCGCACCCAGCCTACAAAGCATTGAAAACCTTGTTATTGGAAACTGCCAAAACAAACGGCCACTATATATTTGCCTCCGGTCACGAACACAGCCTACAATACATTGAGCGGGAAGGACAGTCTTTTATCGTAAGCGGGGCGGGCTCGAAGCGTTCTCCAACCAATCTTGGAGTAGGTTCCAAGTTTGCCTACGGTGACTATGGCTTTGCTCAATTAGACTTCTACGAAGACGGTACTGTCTGGTTAAAATTTTGGACGGCCATAGGGGATGGAAATGATGGCATGGTTGTTTATCGCAAGAAAATAAAAGGCCCGCTCGAAAAAATTCAAAAAAGGGAACGCGCCAAAACTCAAACGTATGATTTTTATGAATCCGGGCAATCAACGATCTCCAAGCCTTTAAGTGAAAGAGATTTTATGAAGATAAAGTCTGGAGATTGGTTCTGGGGAGGCCATTATCGGAAGGTTTACAATGCTGAATTGGACATTCCGGTTTTGGACTTGGAAAAATTTGCAGGTGGTGTCGTCCCCGTAAAGATGGGAGGAGGTTTTCAAACCAATTCCTTAAGACTAGAGGCTCCGAATGGGAAACAGTATACCATGCGGTCAGTGGATAAAGATCCTACCAGAACCGTCCCCTATCCTTTTGATCAGACCTTCGTCGTAGATATTCTCAAGGATTTTTTCAGTGCTGCTCATCCTTTATCTGCCTTACCTATACCTGCATTGGCGAATGCCATTGGCATTTACCATACGAACCCCAAACTTTATTGGGTACCTAAACAACCACGTTTATTAGAATTTAATGAAGACTACGGGGATGCCCTTTACCTTGTAGAAGAACGACCTGATGATGATGTTTGGACAGATGAGCCAAGTTTTGGTCGTCCGGAAGAAATTGTGAGTACGGCAAAAATGGTTGAGGAAGTATTGGAAGATCATAAGAAGGTTATTGATCAGCGTATTGTGCTGAGAGCGCGATTATTTGATATGGTCTTAGGCGACTGGGACCGCCACGATGATCAATGGCGTTGGGGAGAATTCGAAAAAGATGACTTTACCTATCTACGGCCTATCCCCCGTGATCGCGATCAGGCGTTTAGTAACTACGACGGACTCATTACCAGCATTGCCAGGATAACCATTCCTTTCGCACGTCAATTACGAAAGTACGATGGAGACCTTAAAAATCTCCAGTGGAGCAGCTACAATGCCCGTCAGTTTGATCATGCCTATCTCACTGCTATGAGTTGGCAGGATTGGCAAGAGGAGGCCCGTTATATTCAAAAGCTTTTAACCGATGAGGTAATAGAAAAAGCTTTTAAAGATGCCTGGCCCGAACCGGTCTATAATTTAGATGGCCCAAAGGTTATTGACGCACTGAAAGGCAGAAGAGATGAGCTGATTAGCGAAATGCATAAGCTTTACAAAGTCCTGGCGAAAAAGGTAGATGTAAAAGGCACAGATAAAAAAGACTTGTTTGTTGTAAAGCGCACAACTGATAGTACTATCGTTGCAGTCTATGAGACCAATAAGGACGCAGAAAAGGAACGACTGATCTATGAGCGCACTTTCTACAAGGGAGAAACCAAAGAAATCAATTTGTATGGATTGGATGACGATGACCAGTTCGAGATTACTGGAAATTCTAATATTAAAATTAGGTTGATCGGTGGTTTGGACGAAGATGTTTATAAAGATTT
Organism: uncultured Saprospiraceae bacterium; assembly: GCA_964533785.1. Taxonomy (GTDB): domain Bacteria; phylum Bacteroidota; class Bacteroidia; order Chitinophagales; family Saprospiraceae; genus JANQRV01. The sequence continues at coordinate 3,017 of CAZHNG010000210.1, forward strand.
TTCCACGAAAAAAGGGCTGAGTGCTGATAATATCATTTATGATACCCGAAAAGGAGATAATATCTACGAGCTAGGGGCCAATTCCCGGCGAAAACTATCCAATGATCCTTCTTACCTGACCTACAACCGCAAATCGATAGATTACGAGTACGATTATGGAATGATATTGCCTTCCGCGGGTTTTAATCCCGACGATGGTTTGCTTGTTGGCTTATCGGCTTCAAGGGTGAATTATGGGTTTAAGAAAGACCCTTATGCAGGCAACCACCAGCTCAGTGGAATTTACGCATTTGCTACTTCAGGTTACCGGATCGATTATGCCGGAGAATTTGTAGACGCCATCAGAAAGTGGAATATCGAGGTGGATGCATTACTCCAATCCCCCTTATACACGTCCAATTTTTATGGTTTAGGTAATGAAACGGAAAATCAGGAATCTTCAAGGGGGATCAATTACAACCGGGTAAGACAACGAACTTTTGAAGTTTCGCCCCGCGTACAAAAACGATTTAGAGGAGGGGCCAGTTTCGCTATCGGGCCAATATTCGAATCTTCTGAAATCGAAAATACGTCTGGCCGGTTTATCAATGAGATTGCACCCACTTTGGATCCACAAATATTTGAGGGTTTTCAAATTCTGGGCATTACAAGCAGGTTTTACTACAAAAATGTAGATGTCGCTTCTTTTCCAACCAGAGGGATCCTATTCAATGCCGAACTCGGATGGAAGAAAATTGTCAATCTTTCTAATCGTGATTTTGCTTTTTTTGATGCCGATCTTTCTATTTACCAAAAACTGATACCTGGTGGTAAGCTTGCACTGGCCTTGCGACTAGGGTTCCAGCACCGCTTTAATGATAACTTTCCATTTTATCATGGTGCAAACCTTGGAGGTAACGGGCCGAACCGCAATTTCAGAGGGTTTCGAAGAGACCGTTTTACCGGCCAAACTGCCTTTGTACAGAATACGGACTTGCGATGGAAGGCCTTTGAATTGTTTCCCAATTCCTTTCCATTAAGCGTTGGTTTTTTAGGAGGCTTTGATTACGGCCGGGTTTGGGTAGAAGACGAGGATTCGGATACCTGGCACTATAGCTACGGCGGCGGGTTATGGCTAAGTCCTTTTGATATTTTTACAGTTAATTTGGATCTCTTTAGAGGGGATGGAGAGTTCAACCGGTTTACGGTGGGAGGACAATTTTTCTTTTAACGAGGAACAATGAGCGATGAGCGATGAGCAATGAACAATGAGCAATGAGCAATGAACAATGAGCGATGAGCAATGAGCGATGAGCAATGAGCGATGAGCGATGAGCAATGAGCAATGAACAATGAGCGACGAGCAATGGACAATGAGCAATGGGGGGGCGGATGGAAATCTGGGAATGATGGTAAGGATTCTTCTAAATTCTAAGTTTTCTCTTCACAGTATCCCTCAGGACTCAATTTTCATAACGTCTGTACAAATCGCATAGCTGCGGCCTTGTTTGTGGCCAGAGGGATGTTGTGCACATCACAAAGGCGCATGAGCATGTTGACGTCCACCTCATGAGCATGTTTGCCCAATGGATCGCGGAAGAAAATAACCATATCTACTTTTCCTTCTACCAATCGGCTGGCAATTTGGGCATCTCCGCCAAAGGGGCCGCTACTCATTTTTTCGACCTCCAAGCCTGCATTCTCCAGGTGAGATCCCGTAGTACCAGTAGCGACCAGGTTGATATTCTTTTCTTTGAATAGCATTACATGATCCTTGATAAAAGCCACCATATCTGCTTTTTTCCCATCGTGTGCTATGATAGCTATGTTCATCATAAAGATTTTGCTTTTAGTTTGTAATAATACACAGCGGTTAAGTTGTGATTAATTCCCGATATTACCAAGAAAACATCAAAAGTGTTGGTATGAACTATGATAGCTTGCAGTAAATTTCCATCGAATGCAAAAGTTATGCTCCCCCGCCAGCTCTAAAATTGCTTTACGTGGCCGTTACCACCAGACGGTGTCTTCCTCAAGGGCAATTTCTTAACAAAATGTCAAAAGAAAGTTAAGAAAGGTAAAAGCTAAAATAAAGCTTTAATTTCGCCGCCGTAATATTTTTTACAATTCAATATCAAACTTAAACGAATTATTATGAAGAAGTTATGCTTAAATCTAGTTGCTTTCCTATGCTGCTCATTCGTAGCTACTGGTGCTTTTGCACAGCTGAGAACCCCCGCCCCCAGCCCCGGTGCAAAAGTGATGCAAACTGTAGGTTTAACAGAAGTAACTGTTGAGTACTCTCGTCCTGGTGTAAAGGACCGTACTGTTTTCGGTGGCGCCGAAGCTTTAGAGCAGTACGGCGAACCTTGGAGAACCGGCGCTAACGCAGCAACCAAGATCTCATTCAACAAAGACGTACAAGTTGGAGGAAAAGATCTCGAGGCTGGTTCTTACGCTTTGTTTACTATCCCTGATCCTAAGGAGTGGACGGTTATGTTCTTCAACTACGATACACCAAGCGCAGGTGGTTATGGCGATAAAGAGCCTGTAGTTGAGATCAAAGTACCTTCCGCTGATGCCGGAAGAAAAATTGAAAGCTTTACTATCGATATCAACAATTTGAGGAATAACTCAGCTACTATCGACTTGATGTGGGATAAGGTATTAGTTAGCATCCCTCTAGCTGTTCATACCGATAAGGAAGTAATGGCTGCTTTTGAAAAGATGAAAGAGGGCCCTTCTGCGGGAGAGTACTATAATATGGGGATGTACATGGCTTCTGCCGACAAAGACCTTGATAAGGCTTTGGAATATGTACAGAAAGTTACCAAAGGAGACAACGCTCAATTCTGGCAAGTACACCAGGAAGCATTGCTCCTAGGAAAACTAAAGAAATACGACGAAGCGATGAAAGCGGCTCAAAAATCAATGGAACTAGCCAAAAAAGCCGGTAATGATGATTACGTAAAGCTGAATGAGAAAGCGATGGCTATGTGGAAAGGGAAGATGTAAAATTTAGATATGATGAGATACCAGACAATAGATGTTTGACTGTAAAAATTTCGTCGGTATCTTGAATTGTGATGATAAATAGGAGGCTCACCTAAAACGAAACTGTTGTAGGTGAGCCTGCTTTTTCCAGGAATAGTTAAAATGGTTATAGTATCAGTTCGAAGAGCATATCATTATTCAATTCCTTGTAGTTGATGTTGTTTTGTTGCATCCGGTCAATGAGACCTTGGTAGTCTCTTTTTCTCCTCAATTGAATACCGATAATGGCCGGGCCGGATTCCCGGTTGTGCTTTTTGAAGTATTCGAAGTGGGTAATATCATCGTCGGGGCCTAATACGTTATTGAGGAAGTCCCTTAGTGCACCGGCCCGTTGCGGGAAGCGTATGATAAAATAGTGCTTGAGGCCCTCGTACAGTAAGGATCGTTCCTTGATTTCCTGGGTCCGGGTGATGTCGTTATTGCTGCCGCTTACTACGCAAACTACATTTTTGCCTTTTATCTGATCAGCATACTGATCCAATGCCGCTATGGTCAAGGCACCAGCCGGCTCTACAACGATACCTTCTTCATTATATAAGTGTAAAATAGTAGAACAGACTTTCCCTTCTTCTACCAGTAACATATCGTCCACTACCTCCTGGGCGATGGAAAAGGTAACATCGCCTACTGATTTAACCGCTGCGCCGTCTACAAAGGTATCGATCTCTTCCAACTCAATAATATGACCTGCTTTTAGGGATCGATACATTGCTGGCGCCCCCATGGGCTCAACCCCGATAATTTTAGTATGTGAACTCAATTGCTTGAAATAACTACCCAAACCCGAGATCAGCCCGCCACCGCCGACAGCGACAAATACATAGTCAATGGGGTCCGTAGAGTCTTCCAGTATTTCCAGCCCCACCGTTGCTTGCCCTTCAATGATTTTCCGGTCATTAAAGGGGGGGATGTAAGTACGATTGTGTTTTTCGGCATAGGCAATAGATTCGTAAAAGGCATCATCAAAAGTATCCCCCACCAAAAAGATCTCAACGAAGGATTTTCCAAACCGGCGCACTTTCTTGATCTTCTGGCTGGGAGTAACTGCCGGCATAAAAATGGCACCCTGAATTTTTAAATTCTGGCAGGCAAAAGCTACCCCTTGTGCGTGGTTACCCGCACTAGCGCAGGCTATCCCCTTCTCCAACACCTCCACCGGCAAGGAAGATATCTTGTTGTAGGCTCCCCGGATCTTATAGGAACGTACAACCTGCATATCCTCCCTTTTGAGCATTAAATTACAATCGTATTGCTCCGACAGATGAAGATTGTTCATCAACGGAGTATGCGTTGCAATATTTCTTAGCCTGATCTTGGCTTTATAAATATCTTCCAGCTGTAGCAAATTCGTCCTTGTCTTTTGATCCACTTACTTTATTTAGGTTGATAATTAACTAGACTTTTGACGCTACCTGCCCACCTGGCGGTAACGCTAGAAGTTAGATAAAAAATTCTAACTAATTGACAATCAAGGGGAATTTATTTATTCTAAAAAATTGATATCCATTGAATATCAGCGTTTTGTTGTCTAAAATCTAGCGTCCAATAATTAAGAAATGGGTATTTAAAAGGTTATCCTGCTATGGGCAGAAAAGGAGTAAGACCGAAATGGTGGCCAAACCTTAATATACTATGGCAGTGTACGAAAGCCTGTTGCTTTCCGGCGATTGCCAATAATCCATCACCCACTATTTCACAATTGCCATATAAACGCTTGCGTAGGTCCCTACCCGGTCTTCTTTATGCGTTTGCGCGGTCAATTCTTTTTCAAATTCAACCTGATCGATTACGAAATCAGGGAAGAAATCCACTTCATGCGCTGCTGAACGGAGCAAAATTCTTGTTCCGGGCCGACTATTAGCTAGAATAAGTTCCCATTCTTCTTCTAAAGCCTGAACATTATGTTCGGCCAGCCAGTCCTGATGATCTAACAGTATAAAGTGGGAGTAAGTACCTGGATTTTCTTTCAGAAAGTCAGTGATCGTCGTCGTATGGGTTTTTATATTTTCAATATTGCTGCGCAGTTGACCAAAGTATTCTTCCTTTAAATACAGCGGACAACAATCTTCTGTATATTCTCCATTCAAATATAGGCGCCAAAAGTAATTATCGTGTAACGGTAATTGGGTGAATACTTTGCGCAGGCATTCCTTTATGTACCCCAAAGCTCCTTTGTCATATTTATCGATAAACAACTCTTGTTGAGCGCGCGGTACGCCGACCAGACTCATGGTCAAATGACGGTTCACCACCCAGCCTATAATGGGGTTAAGGATACGGCTTTCAATTTGATAATAGATTTGGGTTTGTTCTTCCAGGCTGGTGGCATCGAACATTTCCATTAACTTTCTATAGAGTTTCCTTCTGGTTTTCAAGTAATTATTTGCCAGCCACGCAAATGTACCCGAAGACCCATAATGGTAAAAACTTTTTCTCAAGCCCCGACCATTGAAAAAATTAATGTTCTTATCCCAGTATTCTTGGGCAAATTCAGGAAGCAATATGCGTAAGTTATCAGTGTATAAACTTTCAACGCTATCGTGTCTTCCTTTGCCAAACATTGCAAACAAATCCTCGAAATCATTATTGCGGAAAACAGCCGTTTTTAATTGAAGAAGTGCGTTCTGCCTGGGATTGACGTCTATGCAATTGATTTGTTTCGGGTCGTCCAGGAGGTAGTCCAGGGCATTGCAGCCGGCACTGGTGATCATGACGATATTGCTGTCTTCGTCAAATTGTAATAATTTACGATCACAACGCGGATCTTCCCAACAAGTATTGTAAACGAGGTTTTTCGTGTGGACTTGCCTGAACATCCAATCACGAACGGTATTTAGTCGCTTCAAAGTGCTTGGTTTTTATTTTTATCCAACAGGCAAAAATAGAAAAATTGCATTGTAAAAATAATATTAAGTTTTTCCTGCCTGCATTTTGGATGCTGATAAGATCGTATTTTGCCTACAAAAATAAGTATCATGCGCAGTTTAATATTACTTTCCAGCCTTTTATTCTTTCATTCCTGCAATCAAAAGCAGGGAGACCTTATGACGGTCTCTTCTGAAGTAAGAGAGGTCTCGAACGATTTATATGCTGAATTGAACACGGATCAGGTCATTGATGTCATTGCTTTTGGATCCTGTAACGAGCAAAATGATCCTCAGGTTATTTGGCCAACAATTGCAAAGCATACCCCTGATCTCTGGATCTGGTTGGGGGACAATATCTACGGTGACACCGAGAATATGAGCGTGATGGCGGAAAAGTACGCTCAGCAGATGAGCCATGAACCCTACCGGGCTTTTATTAGTGAACACCCGATTATCGGCATTTGGGATGATCATGACTACGGCGTGAATGACGGGGATAAGAACTACAGTATGAAGGAAGAAAGTAAAGAATTAATGCTGGATTTTCTCAATGTAGCACCGGATGCTGAGGTAAGAGACCGTCCCGGTGCTTACCAATCTTATACGCTCGGGCCCGACGGCAAGCAAATCAAAGTGATTTTACTGGATGGCCGCTCCTTTCGCGATGAGTTAAGCAAGGGGGAAACGCCGACTGGCCGCGGCTACCTCCCTAATCCAGAGGGTGATATACTAGGAGAAGCCCAATGGGATTGGCTGGAACAGCAGTTGGAAAATAGCGAGGCGGAAATCCATTTGATCGGTTGCGGTATTCAGTTCATTCCCGAGGAGCACCGGTTTGAAAAGTGGGCTAATTTCCCGGCTGCCAGGAAAAGGCTCTTTGACCTGATGGCGGAACATGACGTAAGCCAGCCAATTTTAATTAGCGGCGACCGGCACATCGCCGAAATTTCCAGATTAACGGTTGAAGGCCTTGAACAACCTATTTATGAAGTAACAGCGAGTGGAATGACTCATTCCTACGAATCTGTAGGCAACGAACCTAACCGTCACCGCGTCGGACCGATCATCGGCCAAAAAAACTTCGGATTGATGCGAATCGATTGGTCTGATGGGGATTCTCCATCTATTCAATTGGAGGTGAGGGGAATTGAAGGTCAGGAGTATATTATACAGAAAGTGAAATGAAAAAAAGGTGACACCTAGGTGTCACCTAGGTGTCACCTTTTTTCGCGTCTCCGATCCGTCACTCTCCCCAGCGGTAACTCTTCACCGAAAGATCAGCAAGGTCTAAAACCCGGTCGATCACCGTTGCTACTAAGGCTTCAAAATCTTTAGGCTGGCTGTAAAATGAGGGGCTGGCCGGACAAATGATGCCTCCGGCTTCCGTAATGGTCTTCATGTTATTGATATGAATGAGGCTGTACGGAGTATCCCTTGGCACCAGAATCAAACGGCGGCGTTCTTTCAGCATGACATCAGCCGCCCGGGTAATTAAATCATTTGAAATACCGGTAGCGATCCGCCCCATCAAACCCATCGAACAAGGGCATACAATTAGGGTGTCGTACCGGGCTGATCCCGACGCGAACGGGGCCATAAAATCATCTTTTTGGTAGAAATCGAATGGGTAATTATCGTAAGTTTCATCTCCCAGTTCGAATTGCCAATTAAACCGGGCATTTTTAGTCATCACTACCCCTACCTTCAAAGTGTCACTTGAAAACTGTTGCAATTTGTCCAATAGTACTTTCGCGTATATGGATCCGCTAGAACCACCAATGCCAACCACAATTTTTCGCATAGGTAACCAATTTTTGTTGGTGTAACCAAAAATGGCAGGAATGGTTCTTAAGTGGTCGGACACAATTATATTTTCGGTTTCTATTTAAAAACGCTTCCTTTCTGTCCCCACCCCAACACCCGGAAGTTAAAATCCTCTTAAGAGAAGAATTTTCAGGACTTTAGAATGTTTATAGTTATAACTTGCTCATTCCTTTTTAAAATTGCAAAATAAACATCATGAAAAGATTCGTCTTACTTGGAATAATAGCCCTTGCGGCTGGTATTGCTTTGCTTTCCTTTACCAAAAAAGAACAGCAGGAACAAAAACAAGAATCCATTCAATGGATGACCTGGGATGAGGCCATACAGGCTAATGAAAAAGCTCCAAAAAAGATCTTTATCGACGTGTATACCGATTGGTGCGGCTGGTGCAAGAAAATGGATAAAACTACTTTTGCTGATGAGGAAGTAGCCACATTTTTAAATGAAAACTTTTATCCGGTAAAATTTAATGCCGAACAGAAAGAAGATATTGAATACAAAGGATACACGCTTAAGTATAAAGCCGGCGGACGCAGAGGTGTGCACGAACTGGCTTATTCGTTACTGGACGGGCGGCTCGGATATCCCGCTTATGTCTATCTGGATGAAGACCAAAATCGCATTACCATTTCTCCGGGTTTCAAAACCGTAAAGCCCTTTTTAAAAGAACTGAAATACATTGCGGGCGACCACTATCAGAGCACTCCTTTTGCGGAGTTTAATGAAGAGTAGAATCCTGATGTTCAAACCACAGACTTTCGCAATAGGCAAGATAGTCTTTAACCGCTAATTTAGCAGCGTCCAGGTGATTGAGCATATTCGTTTTATTGGCGGCTTTGAGAGGGGCTTGTTGGATGCTGTCCCGCAGTGCGCCGCTCAACAATTCCAGCGTCAAAAGTTGTTTTTGAGCTCCTAACCGGCATTTACCGGGTAAGGGGTTGTATAAATTGTCTTTGGCGGCGGCATAATAATCTGACGCATTGATCAACAATTCATTAATTTTATCCAGCCGGTAGGAAATGGGAGATCGTTCATCTGACAGCGTTTGTTTGATCCAACCTCCGAGGTTATACACAGAAGGATCTCTACGCAATGAGACGAGGTAGAGCTTTTTATTTTCTACGCTGTTGAACAATTCATTGATTTGATTTTTGAGCAAGAGATTCTCCTGTGGTGCCGTAATCCTATTTAATTCATTAGTGGTTGTTCTGAGACAAGCATAACAACGCATGATTTTATTTTTTGGAATAGGTGCACTACTTTCTTGCATAATTGTACTGCAATATTGGGCATATTCCCGTTCGTAGTTCGACTTTATCCTTGCAAAGCGGTCTTCAGTGGAACACCCCTGGATCCATACGACGATCAAAATCAACAAAAGGCCATTAGAATACTTTGCCGATTTTTGTTTTTTTGAAAGAAAAGTCATTTTTTTTGTCTAAGTGATATACTCATCCAGCGTCTAACCTCTAGCGTCTAACTTCTAGTGTCTAG
>CAZHNG010000211.1:0-12191 GCA_964533785.1 uncultured Saprospiraceae bacterium
TCTTTTTTATTTCAATAACCTTCAAGGGCTACTTTTAACCCTTGATTCGCATTAAACATTAATTCGAGTAAAACTACCCCTAGTTAAGTGGCAGTAGATCTAGCGTCTTCCCGACGATGAATGTCGGGATGCAGCGTCTAACAAATTGTTCATAATCCGGAAAGCCGCCATCGCAGCTCCGTATCCATTATCAATATTCACGACGGTAATTCCGTTGGCACAACTGGCGAGCATAGTGGTCAACGCCGATTGCCCTTCGGCGGCCACACCGTAACCCACGCTGGCCGGTACGGCGATAATCGGCTGGGGTAACAACCCTCCCATTACCGTCGGCAGCGCCCCTTCAAAACCAGCCACCACGATCAGCACCTTGAATTGCCGTAAGGTTTCCAGCCGGCTCAACAACCGGTGCAAGCCGGAAACACCAATGTCTTGAATGCACGTCGCCTTATGCCCCAAATATTCCAACGTATAAAAAGCTTCGTTGACCACAAACTGGTCAGCAGAGCCCGCAGAAACAATTGCAATCTCTCCTTCTCGCAGCCCTTCTGTCTTCCGGTTGACGGAAAAGACACCCGACAAGGTATCGTAAAAAGCATCCGGGTAATGCACCAATAATTGTTGGATCTTATGCTCTTGCAGCTTGGTCACAAAAGCAGGCTGGCCGGATTCTTCGTAAAAGGCCAGGATGTCAACTAATACTTCCACGGTTTTGGAGGCTCCGTAAATGATCTCGGGAAAACCGACTCGTTTTAGCCGGTCTAAATCTATGTTAAAGTTGCTCATATTTTAATAGATTTCAGATGTCAGATACTAAGTTTAATAGTGGCTTAACTTAAGTAAAATGATAACTCTGCCAAGATGTGAATCGCTGGCATTTAGAGTCTGATTTCCATAGCCGTCCACGTAGGGCCCGCCACGTGGGGCCCGCCACGTAGGGCCCGTAGGGTCTGGGCCTGGGCAAACGTTTGAGAGCATGGAGCCCAAAAAGAAAAAATTAAAATTTTTTCTTTTTAACTCTATGTTCTCCATATCTCTATGCCTGCCCGCCATTACTGGCACAGTAGGCGGGGTTCGATAAAAATTTTAAGAGACGAAGTCTCGAAAAATCAAAGATTTCAAAAGGTCTTTAACTCGATACTATAAATTAACGCTTAACCTGCCCGTACCCATAGGGCCCTACGTGGACGGCTATGGTCCGATGTCTTAATTTTATTCAAAGATTATTAAGCGCCCGGTTTAACTTACCCGAAACCAGTCCTTCTTCATCGATGCGGCAAGATTCGAAGCCCAAAGTCGTAAATTTTTCCTGAATTGGTTCGATCAAGCCTTTCAAACGCTCAATCTCTTCGGACGGCACTTCAATTTTGGCTTCTTTACCGTAATGCCGTACCCTTACTTCGTTAAAGCCGTAATCATTCAAAACGGTTTCGGCATTTTCAATCTGCTTGAGTTTATAGGGAGTAATAAAATTACCGTAAGGCACCCTTGAGCTCAGGCAAGGACTCGCGGGCTTATTCCAATTCGGCAGACCAAAGTATTTTCCCAACGCCCTTACATCCGATTTGACTAACCCACAATCCGCTAACGGAGATTGGATCTCGTGCTCATTGGCCGCCTGGATACCCGGACGGTAGTCTTTGTAATCGTCTTTATTGGTACCATTCAAAAGAGTATGACCGGGAAACCGCTCTTTCAGTAGATTCAGATCGGTATAAAGATGCGACTTACAGAAATAACAGCGATTGGCCGGATTGGAGAGGTAATTTTCATCCTCTATTTCTTTCGTTTCGATGATTTCCAAATGAATCCCAAATTGATCGCAGAAATCGATGGCTTCGGCGTAGTCCTTTCTTTTTAAACTTGGAGAAATGGAAATACAGCCAAAGGCTTTATCCCCTAAAAAGCGATGGGATAAAAACAGTACCAAGGCGGAATCTATTCCCCCTGAAAAGGCGGTGATAGTGCCCGCATGTCCCGCAAACCATTGCTCCAGATCCTTAATTTTTTGTTCTAACATAGTTTTGGCTTGTTAAAAATAAATATACGGTACAATTGATTTAGTTGGAAAGGATTGGGGGATTTTTTTATTTTTCAAAAAGTAACGACGCTACTTGAAGTAGCGTCGTTACTTTTTCCATAACAAAAATAGTAGTATATTAACAAGCAATGAAGAATTAAAAAAAGAAACACCTATGAAATCAGACAGGAGGTCCTTTCTAAAAACCTTAGCGGCGATGACGGCCGGTATGATCGTATCTTGTAACGAAGCGCAAGGCAACACCAATGGACTGCGCGATCGCCTGGGAGACCTGTTACCATTGCGAACGCTGGGAAAGACGGGAGAAAAAGTAACCATGCTAGGCGTGGGTGGTGCGCATATCGGAAAATCCGATGAAAAAACGGCACAGGCCATTCTGGAAGCGGCTTTAGAAGGCGGCGTACGCTTTTTCGACAACGCAGAGTCATATAATTCAGGAGGAGCCGAAGTCAAATACGGGAAATACCTGGTGCCTAAATACCGGGATATTGCCTTTATCATGACCAAATCTACCGCCCGGAACGGTAAACTTGCGCAACAACATTTGGAAGATTCTCTCCGGCGTATGAAAACCGATTACGTCGACCTGTGGCAGATTCACGCGGTTACCAGTCCTTCGGATGTTGACGGCCGGATCGAAAATGGCGTACTGGAGGTAGCCAGAAAAGCCAAAGAAAGCGGTAAAGCAAGGTTTATAGGCTTCACTGGTCATTCTGATTTTAATGCTCACCAACGGATGCTGGAACGTACGGAGATACTGGAAACCTGCCAGATGCCGATCAACTGCTTCGACCCTTCTTATAAAAGCTTTATCAAAAATGTCATGCCAACCCTGTTGGAGCGCAATATGGGTATCCTGGCCATGAAAACCCTTTCTAACGGCGGGTTTTTCGGTGGAACGCGACATTTTCACGGTGGGGACAATCCAAAATTGGTACCGAATGTAGTTAGCATTCAGGAGGCTTTGCACTTTGTCTGGTCGCTACCGGTTAGCGTCCTAATTACCGGACCTGACCACGCGGATATGATGCGGGAAAAAATTGCCTTGGCCAAATCCTTCAAACAAATGGAGGAAGAGGATCGCCTGGCGTTGGTTGACCGGGTGGCTAATGCTGGTTACGATGGGAATTTGGTGGAGTTTTATAAGGTGTGAGTGAGTGAATTGATTTGACCAAACAATAGTTAATAAAACAAAAACACTGTCTCATTAAATGCCCGCTTATCCTCCCATTCGCCTAATCATCCTATTCGTATTTTTAATTCAATGGCATTTTGTAAAGGCGCAACCCCTTTCTTTCACCAAATTCATACAAGAAGATTTCGTGACTACCGTTTTTCAGGATAGCCATGGCTTTTTGTGGTTAGGTACGCCGGGGGGATTGAAACGCTTCGATGGTTATTATTTCAAAACTTTTCGGTATAACGAAACGGATTCCTTAAGCCTAAGCAATGATGAGATTTGGAATATTGATGAGGACGAAGCGGGTTATCTTTGGGTAGGTACCAATAAGGGGCTGAACCGGTTGGATCCTAAACGAGAAACCTTTACTCGTTTTAAGCGTGACCTGACCAAACCTGACGGCCTCACTAACGACGAAATTATCGATCTATTGGCCGATACCGCCGGAACCGTTTGGGTAGCGACTGCCAATGGTTTAAACCGTTATCTCCCAAAAACGAATAGTTTCAAACGCTACCTTTTTCATCCCAATACCGTACGTCCAAGCCGGACACCCATTCAAACCCGTATGGGTACCATTTGGGTAGGCGTTCGAGATACCCTTTACCGCTATGAAGAAAAGACCGATCGTTTTACGGGTATCCCATTGCCAGGTAATGACAAGGCCGCCAATGCCATTCGCCTGATTTATGAAGACCAGGCCGGTTATCTTTGGATAGGTACGCAAATCAACGGCGCCTTCTGTTTCGACCCACGTCGAATGACGTTCTTGGAGCATTATAAAAATGAACCAGGAAATCCTAATACGCTTAGCCACAACAAAGTATCCGCTTTCATCCAAAACGGCCATGAACTGTGGATAGGTACGACCGGCGGTGGCTTAAACGTATTGAATTTGGAAACCAACCGCATCACCCGCTTTGTTGGAACATCTCCTGACCCCTTTGGCGTCAATTCCGAAACCATTCGCGATGCCTGGGAAGATAACCGGGGAAACATCTGGCTAGGCACTTATTACGATGGACTGTACCAATTCAAAAGTGGTCAACGGATTTTTCACCATTTTGATCAAAAAAGCGGATTGCAGGCTAAAAAAGTGTACGACATTGAAGAAACGTCTGATGGCAAGATATGGATAACTATGGGTACCGGCGGGCTTGCCATTTTTGATCCCGCGAACAATCGTTTTACCGGTTATTATCAATATGAGCCGGGGAACAACAATGGGTTGCCGCCGGGCAGATTACGGCGATTGCAAAAGGATCGAGCCAGTCAATTGTGGGTCGCATCCCAAAGTGGTGGTATTAGCCGTTTGGATAACGCATCAGGTCTTTTTAAAAAAGAATTACCCAAACGACCCGAAGACTTATCCTACCTTGACTTTCTAATGGATTTTTTGATAGAGGAGAACGGCGATATATGGATCGCCCGACAGGAGGGATTGGTGAAATATGTAGCTGCCACTCAATCCTATAAATCTTATATCTTACCGGAAAAAAATGATTCGACGTTAAACCAAGGGCAAAATACTTATATAACAAGCATTTATCGGGATCGCCAACAACAACTGTGGTTGACTACTAATGCTGGCCTAAACCTCTATCTACCCGAAACGGATAACCTTCGAGTTTTTTCCTTTTCAGCATCGAATACTAAGAATAGTAGAAGATCGTAGCGGCAACCTGTGGGTCGGCTCTGGTCATAAACCTGAAAGCGGACAATTTATTTTCGATAAAGAAAAACAGACTTTTTCCAAAGCTGCAAACATCGTAGGAATACCCTTACTAGAGGACAGACAAGGACAAATCTGGTTTTACAATAGTTCTTATATCACGCGGTACGAACCAGCTAAAAGAAAGGCAACGCTTCTGAGTGAGCAGGATGGTTTGGCAGAAGGTTTCTACTGGACGGCCCATTTGGCTGAAAGCGGAGAACTTTATCTGGGGGGTATCAGTGGTTTCACGGTTTTTCATCCTGATAGCCTGCAGGAAGCCAACCAACGGCCGCGGATGGTGCTCACCAATTTCCGCTTGTTCAATCAAACGGTGCCCATGAAAGGTTCGCGTAGAGATACTTTAGCATGGGGATCACCGTTATCACAAAGCATTACTTTTACGGAAAGCATCACCCTGAAGCATTGGCAAAATTACTTTTCCCTCGAATTTTCGGCTTTGGATTTCACGGCTCCTGCCACCAATCGATATCGGTACCAACTCGAAGGATACCGTGAAGAATGGGTGTATACTGATGCCGACCGGCGCTTTGTCACCTACACCAATCTAAGCCCGGGAACCTACACCTTCCGGGTACAAGGAGCTACCCGCAACGGCCCGTGGAGCGACGAGGCGGCTACCCTGCAGATCCACATACTATCACCCTGGTGGAAAACCGTCTGGGCCTATCTGATATACGCTTTGGCGGCTTTTTTGGTGATCCGCACGATTTATCTCTTTCACCTCAAACGCCAATTGGCACAAGCCGAAACGGACCGATTAAAAGAACTGGATGCAGCCAAATCCCACCTGTTTGCCAACGTCACGCATGAATTTCGCACCCCTTTGACGGTCATCCTGGGCATGACCCAACAAATCAAAGCGCAGCCTAAAGGATGGCTGCATGAGGGTTTGGATGCCATCCAACGCAATGGTCAACAACTCCTTCGATTGGTTAATCAGATGCTCGACCTTTCTCGACTCGAAGTGGGTAATCTGCCAATCGAATATCAGCAAGGTGAGGTGATGAGCTTTCTAGCTTATCTCGTGCAATCTTTTCAGTCTTTTGCGGAAAGCAAGGAAATTGAGCTGCAGTTTGAGAAAAAAGTCGATACCCTCGAAATGGATGTTGCACCCGATATGCTTTCGAAAATCATCCAGAATCTCGTTTCTAATGCGCTTAAATTTACCCCTCCCGGAGGTAGCGTAAAGGTCGTAGCTGAGAAGCATAACCAACAGTTGATCATCCAAGTATCAGATACGGGGATGGGTATTGCTGCTGAAACTTTACCGCATATTTTCGACCGTTTTTTCCAGGCAGATCCCGGTAACAATCTGGGCAATACCCGTCAAGAAGAAGGCATGGGTATCGGTTTGGCTTTAGTAAAGGAATTGACAGAAGCCTTGGAAGGAACAATTCAGGTGATGAGTATTCCCAATAGCCGAACTGTTTTTACCCTCAACTTGCCCATAAAAAATAAGGCACCTAAAGCTAGCCTCCCGCTTTTTGAACCACTGGCACCGGTTGCCAAAGAAGGTCACCCACGACCAACAACCGTTTTGAACGCAGTAGCACCGCTGGTTTTGATCATTGAAGATAATCTCGATGTATCCAATTACATTGCTAGTTGTTTGCAATATCGTTATCGACTAGATACGGCACTGAACGGGCGCATCGGTATTGAAAAAGCACTGGAAAAAATCCCGGACCTCATCATTTGCGATGTCATGATGCCCGAAGTAAATGACTACGAGGTCTGTCATACCCTCAAAAACGATGAACGTACCAGCCACATTCCGATTGTTATGCTGACCGCCAAAGCCGACGACCAATCTCGCCTCGAAGGTTTGCAGCGAGGAGCTGATGCATATCTCATCAAACCCTTCAACCGGGAAGAGATAAATATCCGATTGGCAAAATTACATGAGCTGCGTCAGAAGTTGCAAGCACGCTTTGCCCATTTTCCAGCTGCTACTTCCAAAACTACCCCGGTCGATTCAGAAGATGCCTTCCTACAAAAATTGAGAACGCTGGTACTTAATCATCTAAGTGATGAGATCTTCGGTATTCCTGAAGTTTGTAAAGCCTTAAACATTAGTCGCTCTCAGCTTCATCGGAAGCTCACTGCGCTTACCGGACGTTCGACCTCACGCGTCATTCGCTCCATTCGTTTACAAAAAGCAAAAGAACTGCTCCTGCAGAGCAGCCTGAATATCTCCGAAATAGCTTACCAAACCGGCTTCAAAACCCACAGCCATTTCACCACTGTCTTCACCGAAGCATTTGGTCAATCGCCCACTGAACTTCGGGATAATCCGCTGGTGCAATAATAACGAAAGCATTTGGAACACCGGGAACAGCCTTTTTGGTCACCCCTCCTTTACTTTGGGTGTGTCTTGGTGCTGTACCGGACTTGTTCTATATATTGTCACCTATAACCGCATAATCAAATTGATAGTGACAAATATATTTCGTCATCTATAGCGCTCATAACCAAGTCAATTGTAAATTTAAAAATTCAATTCCCTCGATAGTCGCGGTTTGCAACCACGATTTATACAACTTTTATACTAAGCAAACAGAACATGCTTGTAGGATAGGATGGTACATAGTGCCTCCTATAACAAGTATTTGTCAGTTTTAACTTAAGGGACTAGCAGGGTAATTGCTCCTCGGTTGCAAACCGAGTAGTTTACCGAAGGGTTTAATTCTGTTAGATTAAAGGGAAGCCAGAAGAGTCCTCGCCGAATTAGAAATTGATGTAAGTGGATGGACATCATGATAAGTCAACCACTAATTCTTTAATCGATACCTGGCATTTCTACGATCCCCGAACTTGATTATTAAGTTTGCCTCAACTGCCTTCTTCAAATCCCGACTGGCAGTAGCAGTTGATATATCTTTAAAAACCCTAAGGTAGTCTTTACGGCTGAACGTTTCCGGTTCCAAATCAATGAAGTATTTGATCCGATTGATTTCCCTCTATTCTTAGTGAAGAATGAATCGTTTTGACTTTATTGCGCTTTCGCAATTGAGGCGGTGGCTTGACCATATAATTCGCCTTCACCTCACCTAACCTTTCGGAAATCGAAGTGATCAATTTTAGAATCTGTGGGCTTATGTAGTACGGTGGTTTCATAAAATGATACTATCAAATATAGTAGCTAAAGTTGGTCAAATTCAACTAACCAATAACGTAACTGTAGCTTTTATTCTTTAAACAAAGTCCTTACCTGTAGTGGTAGTATTATCGATTTATGAAACCAAAAAGTAGAAGGCACTTTGTAGTACCGGACATAGAAAGTAAATATTAACCTGACATTTTCTGGTCAGAGACCGATTGATATTGTATCGAAGTCTGAAGACTTCGATAATCACAATCAATATTTAATGTTCGTGCCTAAAGTCGGGCAAAGGGCCGCAAACCTGCCTTACGGCACCGCAGGCAGGAAATTTTTTTCTTCGCGTTTCTTTGTGCACTTTACGGTGAATTATTTGGCCTTATCGTCTTGGTGTTGATTCATGAGACAGCTATGACAAGAACGCTTATGGTGGTATTTAATCGGAATGAATCCCCTATATATCATTCTGCGCGGAATGAATTCCGCGGTACCAGCGGCTTACCCAAATTGGAAATTGCTTTGAAAAATATTACGATAAAAGATACGCTTTTAGTTTTCAGAAAAATACTCTTCAATCTTACGTTTTAAAAACTCGGCTGATCTTTGTAGCTGTTCAAAACCTTCCACCCCATCTTCAATACTGATCCAGCCCTGAAAGCCCACTTCCCTGAGAATAGTGAAAATCTGGTCATAGTCATTCAAGCCTTTGCCAATTTCGCCGTGTTCTAAAAGAGAGGCATATCCAATGCTGTTCTCTTGTTTGCGCAGCTCTTCAATTGAACCGCGAGCCAGATAACGGTCGGAGGCGTGCATGGTGACCACCCGGTGTTTTACTTTTTGTAATAGTTCAATGGGATCTTCACCCGCCAGGATGGTATTACTTGGATCGTAATTGACGCCGAAATTCGGGTCATCGATACGACTAACCAGGTCACAAAAAACATCACTCATCTGCGCAAATTCAGGATAGGTCCAATAATTATCTTTGTAATGGTTCTCAATGATGAGGGTAATGCCGTAAGATCTGGCTAGGGGCAAACAAGATTCAATGGCATCTACGGTGTATTGAATACCTTCTGCTCTCGACACTTCCGGCCTGCGTTGCCCCGAAAGCACCCGACAGTAGGAACCGCCCAAAGCAGCAGTCATTTCAATCCATTCCTTTTCTTTGTCTATTTGTGCTTGGCGAAAGGCTGGATCGGGGTGAGTAAAATCAGGAGAACAGCAAAGCATGGGTATGACCAGGCCGTGATCTTCGGCGATGGTTCGGTATGTTTTCCATTTACTGGAATCTTGTAAGGCTATGAATCCGCTGTAAAATTCCAGGCCATCGACACCAAGGCTGGCTCCCATTTCTATCCACCGGCGGAGCGATAAGGAGTTGTCTACGCAGAGGGCGTCCATATAAGCTTTGGGGAAGGCTGCTAGTTTAGGTTTCATGTGTTGAGGTTGAAGATTAAGGTTGAGAGAATAGAATTGAGAAGTTAGAATAGAGCATTTCCTTCTTTGGAGACATTTCTACCGATAAAAGGATATTGATTCAATTCCATCACGACGCCCGAAACGGGACGGCTTTCATCACTTAACCAAAAAACGATATGTTGTGCAATTTCAGCAGGTTGTGTCATTTTACCTGAAGGGATCTCGTAAGCATCCAGTTGATCGGGCCAATCTTCCGGTAAACCATCCGCAATTTTTCGCTTGTATTCATTTTCGGTTAATACCCACCCGGGATTGAGCAGGTTTACTCGAATTCCCTCCGTCGCCAAAGCATCACTCAAATTGCGCGAAAGCGTCAGCAAGGCACCTTTGGAAACCGAATAGGCCAATAACCCAGGTTCACCGCAGTAGGCATTTACCGATCCAATGTTCACAACACTGCCTTTACTTTCTTTTAAATAGGGTCTTGCCGCTTGGATCAACAACATTGGGGCCCGCACATTGACCCCCATCACCTGGTCAAATAGGTCGGCATCTGTAGTAGCCAGGTTAGAACGCACGATCATGGCGGCATTGTTTACTATTCCATCTATGCCCCCGAAATGGTGAATAGCTTCATCGACAATTTTTTGAGCAGCAGTAGGATCTAAAAGGTCCACTTCACAGTGGTCAATTCTATTTCCTAATTCGTAGCCCAGGTTTTTTCCCGCTTCTTTATCGATACTGTGAATGAGTACATTGGCACCTTCGGCATGACATAGGCGGGCTGTAGCAGCTCCAATCCCGGAAGTACCGCCGGTGATGATGATGGTTTTATCTTTCAGTTTTCCCATTTTTAAGGTTTCAATATGGCTTTTACAATTTCTCCGGAATGCATGGTATGAAAAGCGGTTTCCCACTCTTGCAAAGACCATTCTCCGCCAATGATCGGATCAATATTTAGCATCCCGGTAGACAATAAGCGAAGGACTCTTTCCCACATCGGCCAGTTGTGACTGAAGCTGCCCTTGAGGGTAACTGCTTTCTGAACCAATGGATCAATGGAGAAATCAAGCGGTTGCGGCCCCCACCCTACTTTGCTGATCCATCCGCCCGGACGAACAATATCTAGTGCAATTTTTAACGTAGCAGAAACCCCTGCAGCATCAATTACACCATCCACACCCAGGCCATCTCCTTGTTTGATCCAATCTTCAAAATTCCCAACCAAAACGTCACAACCATACTGTTGCGCGATCTTTAAACGAGCAGCATCTTTTTCCAATCCGGCAACCGCAACAATAGCCCCTCTTAATTTGGCCAGGGCGGCACACAACAAACCAATGGGTCCGGGGCCGATCACTACCACGTAATCGCCTGGTTTGATGTTGACATTCTCCACCGTCGCACTGTAGGCTACGCAACAAGGCTCGGTTAGTGCTGCCTTTTCTAAAGATAAAGCATCGGGCACTTTATGAAGGCACCTTGCCGGTACTTTTACAAATTTGGTCATTGCACCATCGACGCCGTAGCCAAAGCCCTTCCTCGTAGGATCGAGGTTGTACCGGCCTTCGCGAGTCATGGGCGAATTGAGGTCGATCACGGCGGCCGTTTCACTCACTACCCGGTCCCCGGTGGACCAGCCGCTTACGCTTTGACCAAGCGCGGCGATGGTTCCCGAAAATTCGTGTCCCAGCACTACCGGATAATTGACCGGCCAGCTGTGATCCGAAGTCCATTGATGCAAATCACTACCGCAAACACCAACAGCTCCTACTTCCAGCAAAACATCCTCCTCTCCTATTTCCGGCAACGGGATACGGCGTAATTCCACACTGTATTTCTCAGGCGAAAAATTAACGACTGCTGTCTCCATAAGCATGTACTTTATCACATATTAATTTTAAAACACTACCGATATCCCCACTGGCGGTCTTAAAGGCGTCGGCATCAACGGTCAACGGAGCTCCCAAAACGACCAGTGGGGCACCGTAGCGAGGAGTGCTAATAGCCTGTTCAATCGTCAGTCCTCCTACTGCCTGCACGGGTACCTCTACCGCAGCGACCACTTCCCTTAACTGATCCAGCGGACTGGGCATCCTATCTCCACGGGCAGCAATCCCACGCCTTTCATCGTAACCAATGTGATGAATAACATAATCACAGCCCATATCTTCGAGCATCTTGGCACCGGCGACCATATCTTCGCAACCAAGGTTGTCGCCCATGACCTTCACTCCAAAATCGCGGCCCGCTTTTACCACCTCTTTTATAGTTTCCGGATGCGCCCGTGCCATCACAACTACGTGGGTCGCACCCGCTTTAGCCATCACTTCAGCTTCCAGCCAACCACCGTCCATGGTTTTTAAGTCCGCTACGATTGGTACTTCGGGCCACCTTTCGCGTAGCGCCCTTACGCCGTGCATACCTTCGGCCAGTATTAAAGGAGTACCCGCCTCTAGCCAATCTACCCCGGCTTCCAGGGCAATGGCGGCAGTTTGTAAGGCTTCTTCTAAATCAATGATATCCAGGGAAATCTGAACGATGGGTTTCATGTAGTTGGTTTTCTTGGTTTAAAGATAGTGGTTTTGGGAGAATTTTATAAGTAAGTTCCCCAAAGAACGATTTCCCAAAAAAAATCAAACTTATACTTGACTTTTTTACTTTTTAAAGATATTTTTGTTTTATATACTGTAAATTAAAACAAATTGACGTC
>CAZHNG010000212.1:0-12170 GCA_964533785.1 uncultured Saprospiraceae bacterium
ATTGCTCATTGCTCATTGTTCATTGCTCATTGTTCATTGCTCATTGTTCTTTTTTCCAAAATATACAAATACCGCAAAAATACTCCCCAGGCCATAATCACACTGACCACCAGCCCGATTTTACCATCCAAAAAACCTTTTTTCAAAATAAAATGCTTAAAAAAGCGGAAGAAAGGCTTAATCAATAAATGAAAAATAGTTATGGTTGGAGTTTGGTGTTGATGGTCTTTGGCCGACCAGAGTGCATATCGTTGCATCTTAGCTAAAAAGTGGTCGATATTTTTATAGGTATAATGAACGAGCTTGTTCTTTAAATACCCCACTTTTATTCCTTGGGTTTCTATTTCTTCATGTACCTGCAAGTGATTATACCGGCATTTATCCCGGTTTATCAACCGGATGACCGCATCATTTTGCCAACCACTATAACGAATTTTTTTTTTCATGAAGTGATTCTCTCTTCCTATCCAGTATGCATCACAGGGAATTTTTTCGGTCATCAGCAAGTTTTGGATTTCCTTCTGAAGTTCCAGAGTTACGCGTTCATCTGCGTCAAGAATAAGAACCCAGCGGTGACCGGCTTGGGGAATGGCCCAGTTTTTCTGATCGGCAGGGCCCTTATATTCCCGTTGAAGAATTTTACCGGTGTAATTTTTGGCAATGGCTACGGTGTTATCTACACTAAATGAATCGACCACAATGATTTCATCCGACCACCGTACACTTTCCAGCACACCGGAAATATTGTCTTCTTCATTGTAAGTAGTGATGATGACGGATAATTTGTGATTCATAGTCAATGGTTACGAGTTAGACAAGTTGATACGGGTAACAAGCATTGGAACAAATACCCTTCATTGCCTCATTGCTCATTGTTCATTGTTCATTGCTCATTGCTCATTGTTCATTGCTCACTAAAAGAAGAGCGGGTGATATAAGTTACTGCGAGCCCCAGTTTAACCTGTAAAACCTCATTTAACTCGCTAACTCGTTAATTCGTCCGTAGGCAATAAAATGCGGATTGCGCAAATTTTCTTTGTTGTAAAGAAGCGGTTCTCCCGTTTCGCGGTTGATCACTTTTCCACCGGCTTCTTCCAGCACGATTTGAGCAGCGGCGGTATCCCATTCCATTGTTGGTGCAAGACGTGGATAGACATGTGCTTCGCCTTCTGCGAGGATCAAGAATTTTAGGGAACTACCTTTCGAAACTAAATTGGGCTCGCTTAATTGTTCAACAAAGGTACGGGTTTCATCATTGAGATGAGAACGAGAACAAACTACTCCTAGTCCACCATCCGTAATTGAAAACTCCTGAGCATTGAGTGGTAGCTTTTCCTTTCCGTTTTGCTCAAATGCACCCTGGTCTTTTACTGCCCAGTATGTTTTTTTAGACACAGGAATGTAAACAACCCCCAAAATTGGTTGCTGCTGATGGATCAATGCGATATTTACCGTAAATTCTCCGTTGCGTTTGATAAACTCTTTTGTACCGTCCAGCGGATCCACCAACCAGTAGTAATCAAAGTTTCTTCGTTCTTCAAAAGGGACTGCTTTATTCTCCTCTGATATGATGGGAAAGCGGGGCTTCAACTGCTCCAATTTTTGACAAATGATTTCGTTTGAGGCTTTATCTGCTTTTGTCAAGGGAGAATTGTCCGTTTTTTGCTGTATTTCTATGTCGGAAGCATTTTCGTAAATTTCGATAATTGCATCTCCCGCGGCTTCAGCAATTGCTGTTACCTTTTGGGCTAACTCGATTAAATTCATAATTTTCAATTAATATTAAAATGATAACTTAGGATCAAAATATTGCAGCGCAAAGTAAAAACATCCCTGATTAAAAGTAAAATGATTAGTAAGAAACAAAATACCAAACACTGAGTACACAAGATTAAAAAAAATATGAGCAAGGTATTAGTATCTGGTGGATGCGGTTACATTGGCAGCCACACCATAGTAGACTTGATCGATAATGGCTTTGAAGTCATTTCCATCGACAACCTCAGCAACTCAGATGAATCTGTTCTTGGAGGTATACGGAAAATAACCGGAAAAGATGTGCGGAATTACCAGGTTGATTTATGTGATCTGGAAAAAACGGAACAAATTTTTGAGAGCCACCCCGACATCCAGGGGATCATCCATTTTGCAGCTCTGAAGAGCGTAGGAGAATCAGTTGAACAACCTTTACGCTACTTCCAAAATAATCTAAACAGTTTGATCAATATTTTGAGCTGCATGGAAAAATTTGGAGTTGAGCACCTCATTTTTTCCTCTTCTTGTTCGGTCTATGGCAATGCGGATCAATTACCTGTTACCGAAAATACCCCTCTGCAGGAGGCAGAATCTCCATATGCCCGCACCAAGCAAATGGGTGAACAAATCATTCAGGATTTCCTAGGGAAAGGCGTTAAAAGCAAGGTCGTTTTATTGCGTTATTTTAATCCGGCAGGTGCACACGAAAGCGCGTTGATTGGAGAATCACCAATCAATAAAGCGAATAACCTGGTGCCGGTCATCACCGAAACTGCCGTCGGTAAAAGAGCGGAATTGGTCGTTTTTGGTGACGATTACGACACCAGGGATGGAAGTTGCATACGGGATTATATTCACATAATGGATTTGGCCCATGCCCATACCAAAGCGCTGCAATTTTTACTAGAAAAGAGGAATAGCAGCAACCTGGAAATATTTAATTTAGGCATTGGCCAGGGTGTGACGGTACTGGAAGCGGTAAAAGCATTTGAAAAAGTGACAGGACTACAATTGAATTACCGCATCGGTCCGCGCCGACCAGGAGATGTGGTGGCCATTTACGCCAATCAGGATCGGGCCGCTAATTTATTGAATTGGCATCCTTCCAGAGGCATTGAAGACATTATGGAAACCGCCTGGGCCTGGGAAAAAACAAGAAGTGAGCACGTTAAAACTTAAATAAAACTCGGTTTGTCATGGAGTGGGGTGAAAAGAGCATTTTCTATTATTTATTGATGGCTCTTCTAGCTATTGGAGTACTACAGGGTTTGTCCATCGGGTTTTTATTCTTTTTTAAAAAATCAGGAATAAAGCGTGCGAACTATTTGTACGGTGCACTATTAATAGCATTTGCTTTCACTCTCTTCCATAACATTTTAACTATAACGGGAATTTTTTCCGCCTACCCTGCTATTAAGTTTCTTCCCATTTACTTTACGCTTGCTCTTCCTCCCCTTTTATTTTATCACGTAAAAATAGACCTCTATCCGGGATATCACTTCAGATGGTCAGATGCCAAACATTTTATATTACCCGCCGGTCAGTTAATTTTTTTCAGCACCGTATTCTTTATGGCTACCGAATATAAAGCCAACCTGGGTCGCTATTTTTACAATCCTTTCTTCGGCGGTTTAGAGCAGTTTTTCTATTTGACCTCTTTCTTTGCCTACCTTTATTTTGCTTACCGGTATACCAAACAAAAAAAGCGGTACATCGCAGGAAAAAAAAGGATCAAACGCCTTTTATATCTGCAAAACCTGTTAAAAGTTTTCTTTTTTCTTTTTTGTATCCATGCCGGCTTTGTCGTTTCTGATTTTGTGAGCTACGAGTTTTTGCACATCAACCTGAGAACTATTAAAGCTTTTGCTGCTCTTGGAGCCTTATCTTTCGCCAATCTGGTATTTTGGCTGGGTACTTACGGTTTTCAAGTGTTGTTTTGGGGCAGGAAGTTATTTTATAGCTAACTTGGGATCAATGAGCAATGAGCAATGATCAATGATCAATGAGCAATGAGCAATGAGCAATGAACAATGAGCAATGGAGCGGTGAGCAATGAAAAACTTGTTAATCCGTATTAACTCGCCGGAATCGACCACACAATAAATTGCACATAAATAACACTTAATCTAATTTGTTTTATAATTTGGTTTTGTAGCTTTATATTATGGATGATCGTGTACGAGAAAAGTTAAAAATATTGGCTGATGCCGCCAAGTACGATGTCTCCTGTGCATCGAGCGGTAGTAAGCGAAAAAACACTAAAACCGGGTTGGGTAATGCTACCGGCATGGGGATTTGTCACACCTACACCGAAGACGGACGTTGTGTTTCTTTGCTTAAAATATTATTGACCAATTACTGCATTTATGATTGTGCCTACTGCGTCAGTCGCCGCAGCAATGATGTCAAACGGGCAGCTTTTACAGCGAAAGGCAACAACTGCAGTTATCATTATTCTAGATTCTCCTTGAAACTATCGCGATTTCCTTTATGTTATAGATAAAGGTTTCAAAATGTTTCTTATGACAGCTCAAAACCAAGCCCAGCCTAAATTGCACCTGTGGACTGTAGATGACTACCATCTAATGGTTGAGTATGGTATCTTATCTGAAGATAGCAGGGTTGAATTATTGAACGGCCAAATAGTAGAGATGAGCCCAATTGGAACTTTTCACGCAAGTTGTGTAAAATGTATAAATAAAATCATTCAGAGTTTAGTCCCGGATGAATTAATTATTGGAATTCAGGATCCTATCATTTTGAATGATTTTTCAGAACCTGAACCTGATCTGACTATTCTGAGGCCTAGAGCGAATTTTTATGCAGATGCTCATCCCAGGACAGAAGATATCCTTTTATTAATAGAAGTGGCAGATAGCAGTATTAGAGTAGATAAAGAAACGAAGATACCATTATATGCTCGTTCCGGTATTTCTGAGTGCTGGCTTTTGAACACGACAACAAAAACACTTGAACAATATAGAATGCCAGGTTCAGACAATTATCAGTATAAAAAGCTATTCTCAGAAATTGATACAATAACTCTTCTTGACCAATACCCCATACTAGTAGGGGAAATGTTCCCCTTTTCATAGCCTGCACCTATGACTTACATTTACGATGGCACATACGAAGGTTTACTTTCCGTTATTTTCGAGCGCTACCGGCTAAAATCAAATGTGAGCAGGATCGTAGCGGAAGAGCTTTACCAGGAAGAGCTCTTCGACCACCCCGTTCAAGTTGCCACCAATCCTGAATGGGCGGCACGGGTAGAAAAAGGCATCATCCGAAAAACTTCAAACCAAAGCGCCAAAATGCTTTACCGGTGCTTTTTGTCCGAATTACCAGGTGTAGAATGGCGGATCTACCAATACATTCGCCTTGCCATGGAAAGCTCCCAGAATATTGAACAAAATTTCCGTGAAGATTGTGTTCTTCAACTTCAACAGATCAACAAAAAGGTAGGCAGAGAAGTACACCGGATGCACGCCTTTGTGCGGTTTCAACACACCAAAGACAACATATACTACGCCGTTATCGAGCCGGATTTAACGTTATTCCTCTGATCGGCAAACATTTCGAAGATCGCTATCCCGCCATGCATTGGGTTATTTACGACCATAAAAGACGCTATGGGATCTATTATAATACCCAGCAAACTTCCTTCATCACTTTTTCTTCCGAAAACCCTTTAAATCAACTCCCAAAAAATATTCTGGAAGAAAAAGAGGTAGACTATCAACAGTTATGGAAAGATTATTTTCAAAGCGTCAATATCCCGGAAAGACAAAATATGAAATTGCATTTACGGCAGGTGCCCAAGCGGTACTGGAAATATCTCACGGAGAAGTAAATACAGAGGCCAGATTTCAGATACCAGATTGGAGAAATACTCAATAACAGACATAGCTTATATCAGCCTTTCAAAGCCTGGTGACTCACTATTCGCTATTTCAAGATTTCTCCTCCGCAGAGAGTTTCCTTTTTCTGCGTTCATTTAAAATGTTCCTTAACCAATAAGGGATAATGATCGCCCCCGCCAACAAATAAGTATAATAGCTCAACAGGCGCCAGATGGTAGAGATCACCGTGGCATTGGTAGGATTGGAAACATAATCACTCAAAAAGCCACCAAAAAGGATCTCTACAAAGCCTGCCCCTCCTGGCGTCGGACTAAATGCAATGATCACAAACATCGTTTCCAGGCGGGCGTACAATTCAAACTGCGTCCAAAATTCCAAAGAGATCGAAGGTTCGAAGGCAATGATCAAACAATTTAACAAAAGGAAACGACAAGACCAGGCCGCCGCCGTACTAAAAAAGGAAGCCAAATGAAAAGACCAGGGTTGTTGCTTCAATGCGCGAGAAGCAATGATCATGTCATTTCCCAACTTGATTGCTTGTTCTCTATATCGCCTTAAAAACCGGATCTTGGTTGCCCCTACCAAGAATTGTTTGATCCGGCGCGGACTGACAAATAATCCGAAATAAAAAATAGAACAATAAATGGCCATCACCGTGTAGGCAAATAAAAAATAGAACCCCCACCCACCAATATCGCCGAGCGTCTCTACGCCAGGTCTGATCATGGTATTGCCAAATAACAAGTAAAGGAACGGCAAGCCGATTATGAAGAAAAGGCTATCTAATACAATGGTGTATAATACAATAGTTGCCGTTTTAGCGGTAGACAATTTTTCCTGTGCTAGAACAAAAAAGGCCACCGCCGAACCACCTACACTGGTAGGCGATACCGCCGAACTAAATTCCCAGATAAAGATCAATTCAATACATTTCCCCCAAGAGAAAGCCTTTTCGGATAAAACCCGCAATCGCGTCGCATAAGACAGATGACGTATAACAATAAGGCTTATAGAAACAACCGTCCAAAATAAGGTATGACTAGTCCAGTTGATCTTCGCAAACTCTTCGGGATCAAAACGCCGTAACAACATATAGAAAACCGCTCCAATACCGATCAGAACCGGGAAGATAATTCTGGATAGCTTAATGGAATCTAAGGCATCTTTATTTTCCTGAGTAAATGTGCTTGTTCTGTCTTCTTCCACTCGGTTACATTTTCATATTTTAAAAAATAAGAACAAAGGAATTTGAATATTGGTTTTTTTCTTTTCCAAAAGCTTAATTTTATTGAATGGAACAAAGAATAGCAAGGTGGCGGCTCATTTTAGGTAAGGAGGCAGCGGCTCAGGAGGATGAAATAGAGTTATCCGATGAACAGCAAACCGTGGACGATCTCCTGGAAGCTCTTTATAGTGGCGAAAGGGAGGGAGGCCTTGGGCCCTCTTCACCAAATGTCAGTCAATGGTTAGGAGATATTCGCGAATTCTTTCCATCGCCCGTAGTGAAAATCATGCAAAACGATGCTTTAGAAAGATTGGAGCTTGAAGAAATGTTGCTCGAACCCGAATTGCTAGAATCCCTAGAACCCGATGTTAATTTAGTAGCAACTATCCTGACCCTCAAAGATGCGCTGCCGGAAAAAACCAAAGCTAGTGCCCGTAATGTTGTTCGTAGGGTAGTCAGGCAACTCGAACAAAAATTACAGAACCAGCTTCACACCGCCGTTCGGGGAGCAATAGACCGTACCCGCTCCAACCTAAGGCCCAGAGCAAATGAAATCGACTGGCACAAAACCATACGGAAAAATCTTAAACACTACAACCCGGACTTAAAAACCATCATACCCGAAAGGATAATTGGTTTTGGTCACCGCTCCCATCGATTGAAACACATCATTTTAATGGTTGATCAGAGTGGTTCAATGGCCTCTTCAGTCGTTTATTCAGGGATCATTGGCTCGGTTATGGCTTCCCTGGCTTCCATTAAAACTGAAATGGTCGTTTTCGATACCAACGTGGTAGACCTTTCTGATTTTTTGCACGATCCGGTAGAGTTACTTTTTGCTACCCAACTTGGAGGTGGTACCGACATCAATAGATCCTTGCAATTCGCCGAGAAAAAAATAGATAATCCTAACGAAACCATCCTTGTGCTCATCAGCGACCTTTACGAAGGAGGAGATGAAAAAGCTCTACTGGAAAGAGCGCACAACCTGATGAAACGAGGTGTACAATTCATTACCTTGCTAGCATTAAGTGACCAGGGTATGCCTTCATTTGACAAACATATTGCCAGGGCTTTTGCCCAAATCGGCATCCCCGCTTTTGCCTGTACCCCCGATTTATTTCCGGGTTTAATGGCCGCAGCGATCAAAAAAGAAGACGTGAAGCAATGGGCCGCCCAAAATCAAGTGCTATTAAGAAATTAGAATAGAGTTTCCTTTGCATACACAATTATGAATAATAATTCAATGAACAATGAGCAATAATTCAATGAGCAATGCTTCCACTGTTCATTGCTCATTGCTCATCGCTCATTGCTCATCGCTCATTGTCACATTGCTCATTGTCACATTGCTCAATTCATTAGCGAATTTTCGCCAAATATCGTAGCTTTGATCCTTATGGATAATAAAGCATTAAACGAACGTATCCTTTTTGGCCTCAGAGTAAAACAGAAAAGAAGAGACCTGAAAATGTCTTTCGCCGATCTTTCCGATGCAAGCGGATTATCTATTTCTTATTTAAATGAAATTGAAAAAGGAAAAAAATTTCCAAAGCCTAATAAATTGGCTGCTTTAGCAAAGGCATTACAATCAAAAGTAGAAGACCTTACTACGAAGGAGTTAGACCAAAGCCTTTCTGCGGTTGGAGAATTGTTACGATCGAATTTTCTGAATGAATTACCATTGGATTTTTTTGGTATTGAAATCGCCAAGATTGCGGAGATCATAGCCACCGCGCCGACTAAGGTAAGCGCTTTTATCGCTACTTTACTGGAGATTTCGCGAAATTATGCCTTAAAGGAGGAAAATTTTTATTTCAGTGCCTTAAGATCTTATTTACAACTGAATTACAATTACTTTCCAGAATTGGAAGAAGCAGTGGAGGAATTTTCCCGAAAATATGACCTCCCCAAAGACCGTCCGATTCCAGTCGACATTTTGGCATCCATTCTCAGTGAAAGTTATGGGTATAAATTGATCCGTAACGGTTTGAGTACATACGAAGACCTAAAGGAACTCCGATCGCTTTATTTGCCTCTAAGCAACCACCTGCTGCTTGGCAAAGACCTCACACCTATGCAGGAAGCTTTTCAGTTGGGAAAGGAGCTTGCGTTCAATTTTTTGGACCTGAAAGAACGTGCGCTTACTTCTTCCTTGATCAAAGGTCGTTCATTTACAGAAGTACACAATCATTCGCAGGCTATCTATTTTTCCGTAGCTCTCCATCTTCCCTTGAAAGACCTGACGGAAAAATTACGGGGATTCTTTAACCAAAAAAAATGGGAGCCTGCACATTTTGATAAAATCAGGAATGCTTATCAAGCTACGCCCCAAATGTTCTATCATCGATTGACGAATATCTTGCCCACCTTTTTTGGAATTAAAAAGATGTTTTTCTTACGCTTTCGCCAGGATTCCCGTACCAACCGTTTTCACATCGACCGGGAACTACATCTGGACGCTCGTCATCATCCGCACGGCAGTGCTTTGAGTGAACATTATTGCCGGCGTTGGATCGCAATTTCCATGCTGGAAAACCTGGTAAAAGAAGCTAAGCCTTCTACGACGCAAGTACATAGCCAGCGTTCTCATTTTTGGGGTACTGATGATGAATACCTGTGCTTCACCATAGCACGCCAGGGCTACCCTTCCAAAGATAATAACGTCAGTGTTACGCTTGGCCTGCTTATCAATGATCACCTGAAAAACACGGTACAATTTTGGAATGACAAATCCATTCCCCGTAAAGTAGTTAATAAAACCTGCGAAAGATGTCCAATTACGGACTGTATGGAGAGGGTTGCCCCAGCCACCATTGTGCAAAAAAGAGAAAAATTAAAGCGCATCCAAAACAGCATTGATGAACTGGTCACGACGTTTTCTTCAAAATAGATGTTCATATGTACACATTTCCATAAACTATTGCCTGCTCTTTTCCGTACTATGTATGATGCTTTCGAAAATGATTTTTGAAACAAAGCTTTTATCATTCGACGCCCGATTGAGAAAGATTAAAGATGCTAGACCAGGGGAACATAAATAATGGATTGGAAGGTATTCACTATGGACTAGGCGATGTGGTGTTATTGAGTATTGAATTAAATATTTTTCATTTTTACCGGCTATAATTCCTCCATCCACAGTCTTCCAACGAGACATTACAAGGTCTATCGTCTGATATCCGTAATCTGGCGTCACACTTTAAAAAAATGGAACAAGAATTCATCAAGCAATTATACACCGCTCATCAGTCGGCGGAAAGTATTCCCTCACCAACACAGGTTTGTAATTGGTTGAATGGTTTACTAAAATTCCTTTTCCCGGAACTGGCGGATGCCAAATACGCTTCTTATCACGCCTTCAATCATGCTTACGCACTGTTAGAAAAAGAACTGCTATTTATTCTTTCTACTATTGAGAACCAGATGTGCTGTCCTCCGGAAGAGGTTACCTATAATTTTCTGAAACAATTACCTGTTCTCCACCAACGGCTGCTTCAGGATGCCGATGCTATTTTACAAGGAGACCCTGCCGCCGTGAGCAGGACGGAGGTTATCCGTACTTATCCCGGCTTTTTTGCGCTGGCTATTCACCGCTTTGCCCACGCTTTCCATCAATTGGAGGTACCGCTGATCCCAAGAATCCTTACTGAGCACGCACATAATATCACGGGTATTGATATCCATCCGGCAGCCGAGATCGGAGAACGGTTTTGCATTGATCACGGCACCGGTGTGGTAATTGGAGAAACCGTTACCATTGGGAACAATGTGAAAATCTACCAAGGAGTGACCCTGGGTGCGCTAAGCGTAAAAAAAGAAATGGCCAGAACCAAACGTCACCCCACTATTGAAGACAATGTGGTCATTTATGCGAATGCCACCATTCTAGGCGGTAAAACAGTCATTGGCCGCGATAGTATCATTGGAGGTAATGTCTGGATCATCGAAAGTGTTCCGCCCAATTCAAGGGTTTATTACCAGGGAGAAAGACAAGTTGTTACTTAGTCATGAATTAATGTCCTCATGTCAACAATTTAAGTCGTAAAGGCTAAGGCTTGCAAATTCTTGGGTTCAACTTTATTTTCCTCTTTCAATTTTAAAGAAAAAACACTAATTTTCCGTATTATTTTTCGGCTAACTTCGAAAAGTCATAAGCTATGGAAATTGATGTAAACAACCACATCTCGGAAGTTTTATACAATAAAGACCAGGTCTCTATTCCCGGCTTGGGTGGTTTTGAGGCCAATTATCAATCTGCCATAGCTGACCAGGTGCAAGGAAAAATGTCTCCGCCGACCAAACAATTAGTCTTTAAAAAGGTACCGGGCAACGACAATTTTCTTATCAAACATATTAAAGATCAACACAACATTTCCTATGCCGATGCCCAAAAAGTAATTGAAGATTACGTCGTTCAGGTGCAAAGATCCATTGAAAACAAAGAAATTATTGTATTTCCTAACATCGGCAGGCTTTATAAAGACTATGAACAGGAATTAAGGTTCCTGCCAGATAAAGAAAATTTCAATAAAGCTTCTTACGGTTTACCGGAAGTCGAACTATTTCCTGCCTTACGCGATGTTCCCGCACCCATAGAGAAAAAAGCCAAAGCGGCTCCGATTACAGAAGAGGTTGTTACCGAAAAGATCTCCACCTGGTTTCAGCGGTATTTAATCCCTATCATTGCGGTTGCCATTACACTTATTTGTTTTGGTCTGTATACCTTGATCGTTCAGGAAGATTTACTCTCGATCTTCTCTGTCTCCTCCAGTACCGTGCCGATCAATGAATCACCTTCTAACGTCAGTAACGCCTCCAGTAGCAATAATAGATCAAGAACCAATGCCCCTCCCGTGGGGTTTGATGCCTCACCGGAAGAAGCGGAAGCTATTGCGGGTCAATCTCTAAAAGAAGCAATTGAAAAGGCTACTCCTCCGGAGGAAACGCCTAAACCTTATTCGGCTACGATACAAGTGGAAACATTCAGTAATTCTAATAGTGCAGACCTGACCGCCTCTTCGCTCATTAAAGAAGGCTATAATTCCCGGGCAGAAAAATTTGGCCAAAGCTGGAGAGTTGTGATAACTATTGATTACACAGACGAAGAAGAACTTGATCAAATCCTTTCAACTGTTAAAAAGAAAATAAGCGCTAGTGCTGAAATCTTGAAAAGAGGATTAAAATCCGTTGAATAGGATGTCATTTTTCTTTTTAATAAATAAATCCGGCAATTTGGAGGTTTTTAGAAGTTAAAAATCATGTCAGGGCTTCCTTATTAAGAAATATGAACTAGAGGTTCCCTGTACTTGTACCTTTTTTCTTGG
>CAZHNG010000213.1:0-1351 GCA_964533785.1 uncultured Saprospiraceae bacterium
GGCAATTTGAATCACCACTAAGAACGCAAAGAACACGAAGTTCTTTTTTTCTTAGCGGTTCTTCGTGGCCTTTGCGGTGAGTAAAAGCCTTTGACCCCAAGTTTACCCAGCAGTATATCTAGCGTCTAGCGTAAAATAAACGACTTTGGCTACATCTAATATTTTCCTTCCTCATTTCCGGTAAGGAAACTTCTTCGCCGCTCTCCTGCTGATCTCATCAATGATCTGATTAGCGGGTTGACGCCAATCCGCTCCCCGGTCAAAAGCGATAGACCATAGCGTAGTGCCCTCTTCCTGATCGAATAACGTGTAATCAGCTGTTATGGCCTTAGACTGACTGGAAATAGGGGGTAACCAGGGCAGAACGGAATAATTGGTGAGAACAACGATTATATCCCGTCCTAATTCGATCCCGTAGGAAGCCAGGTCCGACATAAACCGCGTTTTTTCGATGCGGGCTTGTACAACACCGTCTACTCCTAATAATTCCGACAATTCTTCCGGCGACATGGTCCAGGATTCCCGGATACCAATGCCCTTATCCGCCAATAGCCTGTTGGTTTTATCGTAATCTTGCAGATCCACCCTTATGGGGTTATTTCCCCTTTTGGTACTGCGCAATACTTCGTTGTAAAAGGAAATTTGAAAAGCCCTGCTTTCCGCTTCTTCGATCTGCAGGATATCTTCTTCGGTCAATTTTTCCGGCATTACTCCGGTAAACCACATTTCAAAAGGAAGAACGGCTATAATCTCATGGTCGGCAGTAGCCGCTTCGAATTGAGAAGAAATGTAGTATGGCGTACAACTTACGAGGACATTCATTAAAAACATCAATCCTAAAAGCTGAAGTGTTCTCATTTTTCCGCGTTTTACCCAAAGTTACCTGATTTTCAACACCAAAGTGATGAGTCCGGTCATGATTTTAGGTGATTTTTGTCAAATATGATTTAACTTGCAGGAGTTACCAAGCCAACAAGTACGAATGACTGCATTACCTACTACCCTGGACGAAGTGCTGATCGCGTTGGATGAGATCATCGACGAAACCGTAAAAGAAAATAATTTCCTGGGCATTTTTGCCTATGTATACCGCAGAACAACTGCCCAGATCAAACAAGCACTGGAAGAAGGGGCCTTTGAAGATAACGACCGAATGGAAAAACTGGACGTCACTTTTGCGAATTACTACATCGACGCCTACCATAAGTATAAAAATAAGCACCCAACCAGTGCATCCTGGGCCACTTCCTTCGATGCTCAACAAGAACGCATCACCTGCCTGCAACATTTGCTGATGGGGATGAACGCCCACATCAACCTGGACCTGGGCGTAGCTGCGTGTAAAGTCATG
>CAZHNG010000213.1:1361-12086 GCA_964533785.1 uncultured Saprospiraceae bacterium
TACTATCAACGAAATACTGGCCAACCTGACCAATGAAATGCAGGACCGGCTTGCACGCGTATCTCCTCTTTTGTTTTTATTGGATTGGGTGGGAAAAGATTCCGATGAAAAGATCGCCAACTTCGGTATTGAATTCGCGCGTGGACAATCCTGGCGGGTTGCTCAACAATTATGGCGAATGTCTCCGGAAGAAGAAGCACAGAAAATTGAAGAAGTTGATCAAACCGTGGCCTCTATTAATAGGGTCATCAAGCGTCCGAGAACCAGGCTTTTAAGGTGGGTACTTCGCCTAATTCACTTTTTTGAATCGAAGAAGGTAGAAAAAATAGTGCAAAGGCTAAGTACATAAGCAATATCTTTCAGTCTCTGTCTAGTTGCCATTTCCAAATCTTCTCTTCTTCACCAATTTCTACTGCTCCCATAAATTTAAAGTGGCATTTTTTGAGCACTTTTACCGACGCATTTTCTTCGGCTAAGGTGTGGGCTAAAATATGTTGTACTTCTTTATACCGAAAAGCTTTTTCGATCAACAATTCAGCTATTTCAGTGGCATACCCCCGATCGCAGTAGGCTTTTGCAACTTCATAACCGATCTCAACCTGGCCCTTGTCATTAGGAGGTCCCTTGAATCCACAACTCCCAATTAAGGTATTGCTCTCCAATAAAATGGGCAAATAAGTCCACCATATTACTGAAGTAGGATTCCGTGCTATTTGGTCCAGCGTATACCGAAAAGCAGAATGACCAAATTCGGACCATGCTGTGGGAACATTCGCCTGTAGTGCTTCGGCCAATGCAGCATCGCCTTTCAACATTGATTCAATGATGTTTTGAGTACAGTTGATTAATTTAATTCTGCGATCATGCATAGGCTGAGATTGAGGTTAAATTTTCAGACGACTTTATTAAACTACAATATAAGCTATTATAGAATAGTCGGCTTCAGCTATTTGATCTAGTGCACGTACAATATTCTTCCCGAAACATTTTTTGTTTCATTGCCACTGCATTTCAAATGAGCAGTCCAGTAATAAATGCCGGAAGGTAAAAGAGGAAGGGTTTGGTCCGGATAGTGGAGTTGATGGACAAATTGTCCCGAAGCATTGAATAATAATACGCGATAGTCTTCCACAACTTCGGGTAAACTGAGCTTATTCGATGTGGAAATACCTTGTGGACTGGGAATCCGGATCTGGCAAGTACAATCCTTTTCGAGCACTTCGTAGAGGGTTTGAACCCGATAGCATCCAAAATCGCTGATCACTTCGTATTTTCCGGGTTCGGTGATCACTTGTTCAACAGATCCTGAACCATTGCTCCAGAAATGATTATCCGCAGCCGGAGCACCAGCAAGAAGCATGGGTTGCCCTTCGCATAAAACCGTATCGACAACAATCGTCTGGTCCTCAAATGCGGCACAAGGAATGACCGCTACCTCGTCTATGTAGTAATAAACCACGGGATTTTCCGCATCCACCTCTTCCCTGGTCATCTCTTCATCTGATAAAAAATTGCCTAAGATCAGGTATTGCTCTCCACCTTTTGCCGAATAGATGGTTGAGATCTTTTGCCATTCTTCCGTATTGTCCAGTACATTTTCCGATTGATAACTCAGTTGGGGTTGAAACTCGTAAAAAACCTCATAAACAAAGGGGTCCGCTGACAAATAAAGCCCAAGATCATTGGAATAATAACCCGACAATTCTGCTACGCTGACTCTAAAACTGATCTCATATTCCTGTCCTTCCTTTAAAGGTTCCAACAATTGTGTTGCCAGGTATTCCCGGTAAATAAAATTACCGGGAATTATAGGGATCCAGGTACGGATGCCGGTGTAAGCATTTCCGTGAAACGGTTCCTGGATGCCTACCAGGTTTTCGGGTACACTGGCACCATTTTCGGCAGGTGAACAACGGTGAAAATAATCGGTAGTGCGGTTGTTGGGAGAATCCCAACCTTGCGCTAAGTGTATCTGTCCGGGATAGGGAGGGCATGCTTCGTATAATTCGAAGCTGGGATTGGGGACTAGGTTTTGAGAGGATGTTTTATCAAATAGGCATAGGAGAAAGGTCACAAAGAGTACATAGTATGGTTTTCTGATAAGTGCCGCTACAATCATATTATTCTTTACTTTGCCGAAATTGATCATTCTGTAGCGCTAGCCGTATTTATCGGTTGAAAAGCATCCAGGTTGGATGGAGGGGTAGTACGGGAATAGTAGCGGATTTCGTAGCGTTTTTGATTAGCACCGGGAAAGACGGGGGCTTTTGCTTTGTATAATTTCAAATGATCAGCATCGATTTCCAAAATTTTAAAAGCGCTGGCTACATTCCCCATATTGTCGGTAAAAACCAGTGAATCCTTACTCACCAATTCATAGCGGTGCTGACGATAAGTAGAAAACTTCACTTCTTTTACGGTGCCGTCGTTTTCATAGAGTAATACCGCCCAATCCTGACCGTCTTGCTTCGCCGTAAATCCAAATCCGTTGTAGAAAGTATAAGTGGAATCGACTTGCCAGGCACCGATGATCTGTTGTTCCGGGGAAGTGAACTGGCAGGAATACGAAAGGCAGCAAATAAGCAAAAGGTAAAAGATAAAACGCATTTGTGGGAATTTTTTTAAGTAAGGAAGCTACTTCGAAGTAGCTTCCTTACTTAATAGTTATCAATACCCCTCTCTCTGCAACAACACACCATTACTTCTATCAATTTCCCTTTGTGGCAAAGCAAAATAATAGTGCTTTGGCTTTTGGAAATTGCGCGGTGGTTTAAACTCACCACGATCAATTTGGTAGTGAGAAACGATATCAATGATTCCAGCCTTATCCCAGCGCATCAAATCCTGGTGGCGTTGATTTTCACCTGCTAGTTCGACCCGTCTTTCGTGGATGAGGTCTTCCATAGTTGCGCCACTGAGCGCCGGCAATCCAGCGCGAATACGCACCGCATTCAATTCCGTGTCCCCAGCACCTGGTCCGCTTTGGCGGATTTTCGCTTCAGCAACCAATAAATAAACATCCGAGCTTCTTAGGATAGGAATATTTTGTCCGTCGTCCAAACCACCGCTAGCTCTCCAGGAAGCAAATTTACGGAAGTGATAACCAGTCAGAGATAAGTCAGGCGTATATTCAGTGGGGCCTCTGTCAGCACCTAAATCTACGATATCACCCGGCTTAAAAACGGTATAATCCAGCCTTGGATCACCTGCTTCGAACTCATCGACCAGATCCTGGATAGGCTCGTGAAAATCCCAGCCACCCCAAGGCCTTGGGGTAGTATAAATGCGATAAGCACTACCTGCCCAACCATCCAGACACTGAACCGCAAAGAGCATTTCAGAGTTATTTTCCGTGGCAATGGTGAAGTTAGCACTATAATCCATGGCTAATGCGTAATTGCTATTATTGATCACTCTTTCACCAAATTCAATAGTTTTGTCCAGTTGATCTCCGTAAATATACAGTTTAGACAAGAAGCCCCAGGCAGTACCTTTGGTAGGTCTTCCGCCGGAAGTTTCTGCAGACATATCTGGTAGTAAACTAGCAGCCTGCAGCCAGTCGGCTTCAATGGCAGCCCGCATTTCTTCTACAGTAGATTTAGGCTTGTTGAAATTACCATCGATGATATCCTGTTCAAAGATCATTGGCGCTTCGCCGTAAATGACGTGCAAACGCCAGTGGGCAAAACCACGCATGAAATAAGCTTCTCCAAGAATTTGATCCTTCAATGCCTGATCCATGTCGATGTCCGGCACGTTGATCAAAACCGCATTTGCCCGATTTGCGATTTCGTATTTACGATCATAAGAAAAGCGTAACTGGGCATTATCCGGGTCAAAAGTAAATTCTTCGATCGCCTGATCTTCACCGTGGTCACCCGCCCGCCAAAAATCATCGCTGCAGATCTCAAATGTTTGCTCAGAATGACCGTAGAAATCTTCTGCACGTAACTGCTCATACATAGCATTAGCGGCGGCTAAGGCATCATCCGCATTTCTCCAAAAAGAAGCCGAGGTTGCCTGTGCATAAGGAGTAGATTCTAAAAATTCTTCACCGCAACTGCTGCAAATGACGGCAACTATCGCGAGTAAAAACATCAATTTTTTCATATGAATCAAATAATTATTTTAATTAAATATGTTAGTAAGATGCTAGACGCTAGATTGCGAGGGTGTGTGGACGAGAGAGTGAGTGTGACAGATTTCTGATTTTATTCCAAAAAAAACAACAAGGGATTAATTACAGGTTAAGCCAATCTTGTTTACGGTGCTTTGTCATGCAATACACAAAAATTAAAAGCCTGCGCTCAACCCAAAAGTCCAGGTTCTGGCCTGCGGATATTGTGCGTAATCCACGTTTGCCTGCAAGTTGCCATCAATGTATCCCAATTCTGGATCCAACCCGGAATAGCCGGTGATGGTAAATACATTCTGACCGGTTAAGTATACCCTCAACCGTTGAATGCCTACCTGATCGGTCAAAGTATTAGGGAAGGTGTACCCAAGCGTAAGGTTCTTTAAGCGTAGGAAACTTCCATCTTCAATGAATAAGTCGGAAGTCCGGAAGTTGCGGTTATCTCTATTTACGGCAGCACGCGGCACATCAGTATCGGTATTAGAAGGCGTCCAACGGTTAGCCGCATCAGCATAAAGATTAAAAGGATAAGAGGCATCCAGACCTTGCATGCGATCCGCATTGTAAATATCAACTCCGCCTACCCCCAACAAGAATAAGCCCAAATCAAATCCTTTGTACCCAAATTGGGCATTAAAACCATAAGAAACCGTTGGGAAGGGATCGCCCAGAATGCTACGATCCTGATCGTCAATCAATCCATCTCCGTTGATGTCTACAAAACGTACATCACCAGGTTGGATCAAACCTTCTTCTCTTCTGGGGTCATTGGCCAGGTTCGGATCAGCATTGATCTCCGCTTCGGAATCGTATAAGCCATCCGTTGTCCAGCCGAAGAAAGTACCGATCGGTGAACCGACGAAAGTTCTCGCGATCTCTTCGTTCGGACGACCGTAAGTCCGAGAGGCTAAGAAACTACCTTCGAAAAGACGGGTCACTTCATTTTCAATGAACGAAGCATTACCGGAAAGACTGTAGGTAAAGCCACTAGAACTCGCGTTGCGGTAAGTCACTTCAATTTCAAGTCCCTGGTTGCGCAACTCTCCTACGTTCTGATCCGGAATGTCCGTTCTACCGGTTGTTCCTACCGTAGGGGGCGACAATAGCATGTCTTTGGTATCCTTAATGAAGTAATTGAAGTTCGCCAATAAGCGGTTGTCCAAAAATCCGATATCCAATGCCACATTGGTCATTTCAGCCGTCTCCCAGGAAATGTTTTCGTTGGGGAATCTACTCTGGCTGGCCCCTACCACTTGCTGACCTCCAAAAGAATATCTACGGCCACTAGAGATCAATGCCAGGTACTGCAGACCAGGAACCTCCTGATTACCCAATTGTCCCCAACCGGCAGTCAATTTCAAAAAGCTGATCAGATTATTATCCGCCAGGAAAGGCTCTCTGGAAATTCTCCATCCCGCAGAGAGAGCCGGGAAATAACCCCATTTATTGTCGTCGGAAAACTTAGAAGACCCATCGGCCCGGAAGGTACCGGTCAATAGGTATCTGTCCATAAAAGCATAATTCAAACGGGCAAAACCGGAAACCAATGAGTTTTCAACTCTTGAACCACCGGCTCCACTGATGGTATTACCAGCATCTAAAAACCGTTGGTCCTCCACTTCGTTAGGAAAATCGAGGCGCTGTGCATTAAATCCTTCTGATATGAACTCCTGAGCCGTGTAACCACCTACAAAATCGAAGGCATGATCACCATAGGTACGGTTAAAAGACAAGAAATATTCCGCTAATAAAGAATAAGCCTCTCCGTAGGAACGATTCAAGGAGTTTCTGGAGCGTGCTCTGATCTGACGATCAATGATCGGATTGAAAGAATAACTGTCCGTAATATCTCCGTCTAATCCAAAGTTAGCACGGAATTTCAATCCATCTAACAGTTGGATCTCTGCGTATAGGTTTCCTAGCAAACGCTGTTCCGTTTGCAAATCATCTTCATCCTGGTCTACCGTAAAAATAGGGTTGTTAATATCACCAAACTGACCACCACCAGGAACCAATGAAGAAGAACCATAATCTCCTTCCTCATGGCCAGGGATCGCATTGTCTTTATCAACGATAACCGGAAGCGCCGGATGAAAACGAACCGCACTCCATAATACTCCACTTTGAGCAGAATTGGTATTTACAAAATTACCTTCCTGACGGGTAAACTGTAAATTTTCGCCAATAGTCAACCAATTGGTGACCTTATGGTCGGAGTTCAAACGCAGGTAATATCTATCAAAGAAAGAAGTTTTTATCAATCCTTCTTCTGAGAAATAACCGCCCGAAAGAGAAAAAGCAGATCTTTCACCGCCCCCTCTGATGGTAAAGTCATAGTTTTGGACCGTACCGGTTTCCAATAGTTCATCCTGCCAATCAGTGCGGGTTTCCTGGAAAACGGATTGTGTCCATACCTCAGGAATATCACGGCCATCATTGGTAAAAGCTTCGCGTTTTACTTCAGCAAGCGTAGCAGCATCCAGTACATCGATCGTTTTTACCGGATTAGAAATACCAGCATACGCATTAAACTGTACAGAGATCTTTTCGTTAAATCCCCCTCTTTTAGTGGTAACGATCACCACACCATTTGCCGCCCGCTGACCGTAAATCGCAGAAGCAGAAGCATCTTTAAGTACTTCTATCGACTCAATATCATTCGGGTTGATATCATTAATATTGGCGTTAGCCACCGGTACGCCGTCAATAATGACTAATGGGTTGGCATTATTAATCGTTCCGGTACCCCGAATACGAATAGAACCACCATTTCCCGGTGCTCCACCGTTTCTTACTACGTTTACTCCGGCTGCCCTCCCCTGCAAGGCCTGAGAAGCACCAATTACCGGTAGGTTGCTAAAGTCATCTCCATCTACGGAGGAAATGGCACCCGTAATATCTTCTTTTTCCTGTGTTCCATAACCGGTAACTACGATTTCTTTCAATTGAGTCGAGCCTTCTGTCAATACAACATTGATAACACTTTGGTTACCCACAGTAACCTCCCTGGTTTCGTAACCAATGTAAGAAAACCGAAGTACGGCATCACTCGAGGGTGCTTCTAAAGAGTAATTTCCCTCAAAATCGGTAACGGTTCCGGTAGATGTCCCCACGACAAGCACTGAAACCCCAATGAGAGGTTCACCCGACTCCGTAGAGACCGTTCCTCTAATTTCAAACTGTGCGAGTGCAAAATTACTGAAGGCTAGTATACCAATGATGATCGGCACCACCTTCTTTAGTAAAGTTTTCAATAACATATGGATTTGATTTTGTTTATAATGTTTGTTTAGCGTTTATTCATCTGGGCCTTTAT
The DNA here is from genome assembly GCA_964533785.1 of uncultured Saprospiraceae bacterium. Classification (GTDB taxonomy): domain Bacteria; phylum Bacteroidota; class Bacteroidia; order Chitinophagales; family Saprospiraceae; genus JANQRV01. Next base: position 8,813 of record CAZHNG010000213.1, read on the forward strand.
TTGAAGACAAATATCATCATGGCAAGAACACACGATCAAAAACCATTTAAAGCCCATTATTTAGAACATAAACAGCCTGCTTACCTAGATTTTCAGAGCCATTACATACTCTACGCGTTTAATGTCTGGATGGTAGACATCCTGATCGAAAGCATCAGGTCGACATCGAAATCTAGCATCTGGCATCTATAGTCTGGCGTCTTGCCCATACGGCGAAGTACTACAATATTTATTAATTGAGGTTTGCTCAAAGATTAACCCTAGATCAATTCTCTAGGTATCCATTAATCTTTTTTCCTTATTTAAAAAACTTATTTTCAGGTTATTTAAAGAAAACAGCATTTTACCCAAAGACAAACACTTTACAAAGCATTTACATTAAACAAGCTTAAGAAACAAAAAAGCAAACCGAAGTTTACGCAAAGTAAACATCGTAAAAAAGCAGGCCTCCGGTAAGCACATATAAGAGCCTGTTGGTTAATCCATTAAAAAATCATAAATAAAAAACCTATTGAACTTTGGTTACAAAAAATTAAACATATCTTCTCATTTCTCTAACTAAAGCCAGGCAAGTGAAATCCTAATTTTACCGCTGTTAAAACGAATGGTGGTTCAGCGAATACTTTTCTGAGGATGCCCCGGATAAGTCTGTTGCAGGGCCACGTAAAAACATTGTTGTAAAATGATAAACATCCGTTTGATTGCGATAGTCTTACCCCTATTTTCGTGGTCCATAATTTTGGGACAGGCCCCTTCCCCGGCGTTTAGAATAGGTATACTGGGCTGCCACCGTCAGTTCGAGCCGGCTCCTGCATTATTTAGGTACCTGGAAGCAGATCCGGACCTCTGCTTGTGGATCGGAGACAACGTATATGCCGACACAGAAGATGATATTACTTATATCGATAGTTGTTACCAAACCTTGGCGGCCAAACCGGCATTCAAGGAATTAATGAAGAAGTATCCCTACGTGGTAACCTGGGACGATCATGATTTCGGGCTCAATGATGCCGGCAAAGACTATCCCCTAAAAGCTCAAAGCAAATCCTTGTTTCGATCCTTCTGGAAACTCGAAGACCGGATCCCCGCCGCACAAAACGGCATTTACTACAGCCAATATTTCGAACACCAGGACAAAACGATCCAGGTCATCCTGCTGGATTGTCGTTACAATAGAGATACTCCGGGAACCAATGGCGACGTACTCGGTGAGGAACAGTGGCAATGGCTGGAAAAAGAACTCGAAACTACGGCCGACCTGCGCCTGATCATCTCCGGCTTCCAGATATTATTAGACTCGGATTCCGGATCGGAAACCTGGGAAAACTTCCCGGATGCCCGCAAGCGATTATTCGAGCTGATCCGTCAAAAGCAAGCTGAAAATGTCGTATTCCTCACTGGTGATCAGCACTACGGAGAAGTTTGCCGCTCCAGAGGCACTTTGGATTTTGATGCCATTGAGTTGCAGTTCGCCGGAATTAACCAAATCGAAGATCCCGAATTCAATTCCTACCGGGTCTCGAACGTCATCACTTCTAAACACAGCTACGCCCTGCTGGATATTTATTTAGAAAAGACCGAATACGACGTTCCTCATTTGCAGTTCCAGATCTTTGATGGTCTGAGTAACCAAAGAGAGTTATTCTACCGGATCAACCTCGATGAAGTCAGATTGCAGGTAGATTTTCCCGAACAAACTTATTTCGTCGACTCCTACGAAATTCCAATCCAACATTCGTATAACAATCTGAACTTACACTATACCATAGATGGTAGCGAACCCACTGCTGCTTCTGCTATCGTGGATGGTTCAATTGTTCTAATGGAAACTGCAACGGTTAAAACAAGGTTTTTCGATAAGCAAGGCCGTCCGCGGTCAATCGTAAAGGAAAAAGAATTTACTAAATTGGAGCCTTATGAAGGGGTAGATTTGAAGGATTTACAACCCGGTTTAAAATACGATTATTACGAAGGCAATTTCACCCAATTACCAGATTTCAAGGATCAACAGGTAGTGCAAAAAGGTATCGCCACTAGTTTTGACGTTGAAAAATTAGCAAAACGGGAAGATCATTACGCGATCGTTTTCGATGGTTTTATCGAAATCCCCGAAGATGGGATCTATACCTTCTTCACCTACTCGGATGATGGTTCTCGTTTATATGTGCACGATCAATTGGTGGTGGATAACGATGGTTCCCACAGTGCGAGAAGAAAAACCGGGCAAGTTCCTTTGAAAAAAGGCTTGCACCCCATTAGAATTGAATATTTTGAAGATTACGAAGGTCAAACGTTGGCGGTGGGATACGGAAGTCTTACTCTGGAAGAACAACCGCTTTCGTTTGAAGCGTTGTTTTATAATTAGACACTGAACCCTAAATGTAATGACATTTCAACTTGTACCTTGAATTCAGCAGCAGAGTGTTTATGGAGTTTATAAGGTTGATGTAAACAAATAAACCGTATAAACATCATCAATAAAAATAAGCTAAAAGAAAGATTGTCAATACACCTAAACACAAGATAACTGAACACTTTCGAAATTAGGAAGCCTCTTGAAATTACTTTCTAATTCATTTTTTAATTTTCATTTCTAACATCATATGCATAACATTACAGAAAAAATAATTGCTGTTTTTGAAGCAAGGGGTAAAGAAAAATACGGCAGCGAGGCTGTCACCCAATTGCAGCACGCTTTACAAACTGCGCTACTAGCCGAAGAAGCCAAAGCTGAACCTGCGCTAATCACTGCTGCCCTATTACACGATATCGGCCACATCTTACACGAAGAAGCCTTGCCAACTACCGATTCGGAAAACCTGGATGATTTCCACGAAGAGGTTGGTTATCAGTGGTTATTGGAATATTTTGGAGAGGAAGTTGCTGCTCCAGTTAAGCTGCACGTTGAAGCCAAGCGCTACTTGTGTACCATTGATGAAACGTACGAGCAAAATCTGTCGCCGACTTCGCTGAAAAGCTATTACGACCAGGGGGGCAAAATGAAGGGAACAGAAAAAGAAGTTTTTGAGTCTAATCCCTTTTTTGAGCCTGCCGTTCTTCTCAGAAGATGGGATGACCTGGCGAAAGAGGCGGATAAGGAAACGCCGGGGATCGAGCATTTTGCACCTTATATTGAGGAGTGTCTTAGATAGAAGGAGAAAGACCCTCTGAGATTTCGAAAACCTTCGGAGGTCTGAGGTTGTCTCCTAAGGCGATAAGGCCAAATAATTCACCCCGACTAAGTCGGGCAAAGAGACGCGAAGTAACAAATTTT
>CAZHNG010000214.1:0-12082 GCA_964533785.1 uncultured Saprospiraceae bacterium
AAAAATTGATATCCATTGAATATCAGCGTTTTGTTGTCTAAAATCTAGCGTCTAGTGTCTAGCGTCAAAAGTCCAAAATATTGTGAAAAAAGTAATGAAAAAAAGTTAATTGATCTTTATTTTTCAATTAAAGAATAATCCGATCTAACGCCAATATTAAAGGATGAAGGGACTGGTGTTAGCGAAAAATACAGCACCGTTTATTGGGCAGTACTAAGTAGTAGAGCAATTTATTATTATTGCTCTACTACTTAGTACTACTTTGTCACTTTAAATGAGAATCAGTTGATTGTATTGAATATTGTATAGTCAGCTGTTGGCTATGTGGTTATGTGATTAGTTTAAAATCGCCTGAATTTCATTGAATAGCGACAAGAGGGCTTCGTCATCTATAACCGCATAACCAAATAACCTCTATAACCAAGTCCGTCACAAGTTGAAAATCAGTTAATATAGATTTTTCTTTAAAGTGACAAAGTAGTATTAGGATGCTACCTCTACAGATGCGCAACTGTCGACTACTATTAAAAAATATTTAAATCAATTTGGAAATATGTTGGATAAAAGGGATTACTCAAAATTGGCACTTGAAGAGTTGTGGAAAGAAGAAAAAAAGATTAAAAAAAAGGAAATGATTTCTGCCGTAACAATCGGGTTTTTAGTAGGCGTTATAATTTATGGTGTTGCAAAGAACGGCATTGGTTTCATCTATATTTTCATTCCACTCCTCTTGATATATGGAATTTATAAGAATTCACAAAAGCTTAAACACTAGACTTTTGACGCTAGACTCTAGAAGTTAGACTAAAAATTCTAACTAATTGACAATCAACGGAAATTTTATTTATTCTGAAAAATTGATATCCATTGAATATCAGCGGTTTGTTGTCTAAAATCTAGCGTCTAGTGTCTAGCGTCAAAAGTCCAATTAAACAAAGGCTTGAACAAATACGTGCAGCAATAAAGGCCAAAAACCCAGAGTAGGGCACTCAAATCTGGCGTCACTTATTCAATACTCCAAAATAAACTTCGACAAATTCTGTCCTTTTTCCAAGCCCAGTTTTTTGCGTAACCGGTAACGTGCCACTTCTACTCCCCGCAGCGAAATGCTCAATAGGTGTGCAATCTCCTTAGTATTTAGGTTTAGGCGTAAAAAAGTACATAGTTTTTGATCATTGGGAGTGAGGTGCGGGTAATCTGTCCTCAGACGTGTCAAAAAATCTACGTGCACTTTTTCAAAGTGGTGCTCAAATTGTTCCCAATCTTCCTGCAGCCTTAAGTTGATATCGATTCCTTTAACGATCTTCTCCAGTGCTTGCTTGGTTTCTACCTTCTTGCCCTTATCTTTCACTTCTTTCAGTTCTTCCTTTATCGATTCGATAAACTCATTTTTTACTACCAGGTTCATGGTTGAAGTCGCTAACAGTTTATTGAGGTGCTGCAATTCACTTTTCATCTTTTCTTCTTTCAGTTGTAACAGTTCTTTTTCTTTCTGTTGTTGGATTTCGATCAGCTTCTTTTGTTTGTTTGCCAACTCCAACTGCTTTTCGTATTCAATCTTCTGTGTTTTTTGTTTATACCGGCGTTTTTGGATTCTGAATACCCAAAACAACAGGAGCATAGCACCAATGATATAGAAAGCCTTAGCAAATAGACTCCTGTAAAAAGGTGGTTTTACCTGTAAATACAAGATCTGGCTGTTTGTTATTCTCCCCAAATGATCGCGGTATTGAGCAGTGAACTCATAATTACCTTCTCTTAGATTAGTGTATTCTTTGGAAGGAGTATTCGTCCAAGGGCCGAAGGCTTCGTCAAATCCTTTTAAAAAATAGCGAAACTGCTGGTTATCCAGGTCATTGAACTGAAAGGATTCCACTTCAATTTTTAATACCCTGGCTTTAGGGCTGATGACTATCCTTTCGATCTTTTCGGGGGCTACAGCAAAAGGCTTTTGAACATACAGGATACTATCTTCCGAAACGCTATAAACCTGGCTGATCACCAGTGGATTCTCAATTTTGAGCGGATCTTCCAGTTCGGGGTCATAATGTATAAAACCTTCATTTGCTGAAAATAGAACACCATTTCCGGCATCCATGGAAACGTGCAGTAAATCGTTGTTTAAATGATAACGTAGTTGATAGAGGGATGAAGGGAAAAACTGGTAGTTCCCGGTACTGATCTGTTTAAAAAAACCTACGGTTTTATCAGCTATTACGTGGACTTTATTCTTATCGTCTTGTTGAAATAAATATACAGGCTGTTGGCCAATATCATCAGCAAAAAAATCCGCATTTGCAAGGCTGTTTTGATTGGCTTCCAGTTGGTATAAGCCGGAATTGGTAGCCAAATACAGATCATTACCCACTCTACTTAGAACTATTTGCTCCTGGATTGGTAAGTCGGAAGCTTCCGATATGTTGACCACTTCGGCTTCGGTCATATCTTCCGATAAGGTCAATTGATACAAGCCTTTGTAGTATTGCCCGGCCCAGATCCTACCTTCATTATCTTCTTCGAAAAAACGGCTCGAGGCATTGAAACCAACGATCTTTTGAATGGCCTCCAGATAAGTATTCTCATTAATTCTGAAAAGAAATAAACCCGAGTAAGTGCCGCCGATGGCAAACCGGGAATTCGAACGCAACTGTTTTACTTGCCATAGTCCATCAGTTGGCACCAAGAGTCCGGCCTCACCATTTTCCAAAAGAAATAATCCTCTATGGTGGCCGGCATATAGCTTACCGGCAATTTCCTGCATGCTGTAAGCGGGTCCTTCCGTACCTTCTAAAAAGATGCTTTGAGCGGCATCATTGGCTAAAAAATATATGCCATTGGAGGTAGTAAAATAAGTTCCTTCCGCGGTATGAACCGCCTCATAACCACTCCCTTGTATATTGATCTCCTTATTAATGAGCCGCATTGGAGAATTGATGTATAGGATGGCAATCCCATTTTGCATGCCCACCCATAAATTTCCGGCATGATCCTGGAAGGAACGCAAACAAGCATTGGTTTGCAGGCCATCATCCATATCTATTGTTTCCAGGCTTCCCGTTAGCTGATCGTACAAGAATAAGCCGGAGGTTTGGGTGGAAACAACTAGGCGGGTATCCGATAATTGGGTTACGTGATTAACATAAGTGCCATCCAGGGCCTGTATGAGGTCTTCGTATTTTTTACTTACTCCAAATGGAGAAGTGAACTCAATTTGACCGGAGTTATAAAAAATTAGATACCCTTCATCCTCAGCGATGACTCCGGCAATAACTTGTTGGGCCTCTCCTTGCGTATAGTTTTGGACTAACTTGTTGCCATCTATTTCAAAAAGTATACCCTGTTGGCTTTGCGTAAAAATTTTTCCTCGCGCACGAAAAGATCTTCCTAATCCCCCCTTTTGTTTTATTACTTCAATTGATTGCCCGTCGTACACATAGATCCCTTGAAAAGTACAAAAATAAACCTTTGAATCAATCTGGTAAACATCCCATACCTCGTCAAAATCTTTGGAGTCTTCGGGTATCAAATCTACCAGGGATACATAGTGCCAATCGTCCTGAAAAAAACCAAACTCTCCTTGGGATCCGACGTAAAGCCGGTTAGTTACCTCATCGAATGCCAGTGCTCTCTTCTTCTTCCCGGTTTTGAAATCATGGGTTTCCCAACTATTTCCGTTGAAAGATAAAACCCCCAGATTATTGGCCACAAAAATGGTCATATCTCTGTTTTGAGCAAAGTCGATATTCTGTATACCAGCCTTATATTCAGTAGGCGTAAAGTTTTGAATAGGGTATTTTCCCAATAAAACCTGAGCAAAAACTTCGGTCCAGCACCCAAAAAAGAGAAGTAAAAAAACGTATCGGATGTTGTAGTGAAAATTAGCCATGTGAAGGTGGTTAAAATGCAAAGATAATTAATAATCAGGTATTTAGTTTAATTAAATTAGGGGGGGTGATGTAGTAACTCAGTCGAAATATGAAAGAATTGATGTAGCATTTCTTTGTGTGTTTATGTTAAAATAATACTACCTTCGGTTAAAATAGCACCATGATGTACGTGCACTGAATTGTGCGCTTATAGAATTTAAAAGCCTGGGTTAAAATCATGACAAAATGAAAGATCTCTTCCTACCTCTAATGCTAGTCTTAATTGCTCACTCTTTATTTGCCCAAGTTGATCAGGTATCCATAGTAAAGGATAGCGATGGTTCGAAATTGGTCGTCAATGGCAATGATTTTATGATCAATGGGATGAACTGGGATTATATTCCAATAGGAACGAATACCGTAAACGCTCAATTCTGGGAACAACCAGATGAGATCATTAGGGCAGGCCTTGATCACGAAATGTCGCTGCTGAGAAATATGAATGTAAATACCATCCGTCAATATACGGGCGTACCCGCGAGATGGATAGCGTATATTTATGAAAACTATGGTATTTATACCATGCTCAACCATTCTTTTGGCCGATATGGCCTTACCTTGGATGGTGTTTGGGTTCCTATCACTGATTATTCTGATCCGAGAACCCAGGAGTTTTTGTTGGCAGAAGTCGAGCAACTGGCGCTTGAGTATCAAAATACGCCCGGTCTTTTGATGTATCTATTAGGTAATGAGAATAATTACGGATTGTTCTGGGCTGGTGCAGAAACGGAAGATTTTCCCGATGACGAACAGGAAAAACAGTTTGTCGGCGAGCAACGGGGAAGACCAATGTACAGGTTGATGAACGAGGCTGCGATCAGAATGAAGGCTATTGACTCTTCTCACCCGGTTGCTCTCTGTAATGGTGATGTGTTGTTCATCGACATCATAGCCGAAGAGTGTAAGGATGTTGACATCTACGGAACCAATACCTATCGGGGTGCTTCGTTTGGAGATATGTTTCAAGTCGTCAAAGACAAACTGGACAAACCTATTATGTTCACTGAATTTGGTGCTGATGCGTTCAATGCCATCGCAAACGATGAAGACCAGGAGGCACAAGCTTATTATATGGTGAATAATTGGCAGGAAATATACGCGAATGCAGCGGGTCTTGGCCAAGTGGGGAACTCCATTGGAGGTTTTACTTTTCAATTTAGTGATGGTTGGTGGAAATTTGGTTTTGATGATAGAGAAAATGCCGATATCCATGATAATAATGCCTCCTGGTCGAATGGGGGGTATGGTTATGATTATAAGGAAGGTGAGAACAACATGAATGAAGAATGGTTTGGTATATGCGCCAAAGGACCTACTAATGTACGTGGCCTCTATACCCTTTATCCTCGTGCTGCTTATTACGCACTAAAGGAGGCCCATGAAATAGATCCATATGCGGATGGTGTTTCCGGAGAATCTTTAGCGGCTTTTTTCTCCGGCATTGATCTTACTGATGCCATGTTGAGAGCCCGGGCAGACAAGGCAGCACTAATGGCTAGCCAAGCTAAGAAATTACGAATGAGTGGACTGCGCGCCGAATTTACGACCTTTAATACGGGTGGCGATCTCATTACAACACCAAAAGATGATGACCCCAATGATGAAACGGTATTTCCCAATCAACAGGGCTTTGACCACATGGAATCTTATTTCTTAGATTTTGAGGCCAACCCAACTCCAGGTATTAAGGCTAACTTATCCGTGAACGTCTTGGGGAATGTAGCTACCAATCCAATTAATGAAATTTTTTACGAAAACAGGGGGCGGCCAAAAACCGTAGAAACGGATGATGGTGAATTAGTTCTTGCTGATGTCAATAGAGTACAAGTATACCGAAGTGACTTTACCTGGAATCATAAAAATTTCAACTTAAAAGGGTTTTACAGAACGGGACACTACCATTGGGGGTACGAAGGAGATTTTTTCGGCCTGTATCCCGAAGCTAACTACGGACCGAATATTGACATCTATAATGGTGAAGCACCTTTTGGTGTCGAATTTGAAGGCAAAAAAGCCCTGGAAGGCCTCAAAGTTGCCTATGGACCAGAGCTATGGTGGGGCGCCAACCCGGCGATACTAGTGAAATACCACAGAAAATTGGGCAAGACGGATGTTACCGGGATCTTTCACGAGGATATTGACGATCCTGGCGCTGCTATTTCATCGCTTGCAGTCCCTCAACCCAGAACCAGAAGAGTAACCCTTCACGCCAAAAGGGAGTATGGAAAATTAGGGGTTGAACTTGGAGGGATTTGGGGTGGACAACCCCTGGTGGACAGACCTTACAATTTTGTCCGAACGGATGGTGAAGGTAAGTTTACCGAATTTACCGACCTTGTTGATGCTGATGACACCTGGGGTGGAAAAGTAAAAATTACCTATACCGGAGGTGTATTCCAATGGTATGCTCAGGCGGCGGCTATGGGATTGGTTGCCAATGGCGGTGCTGATTATACCCGGACGATTACCGGATGGCAACTAAAAGATGGTGGTAGCGGCAACCAATATAACTTCCTGACCGGTTTTAGTTTCAATTTTGGCAATCTACAGGTGGCGCCAAACTTTTTATGGCAAGTACCTTTGGTTGATCCTATTCCATTCGATGCTCCTTTTAGAAAGCGGAATATTCTGACAGATCCCTTTGTAGTGAGAGGCAACCGGGAAACCATTGGTGGTGAAATACTGCTTACATTTGATCCTACTCCAGGCACCTGGATGTACGAATGGGATAATGACCGGTCTGAAGATGCCAAGTTTGCAGCAAGCCTTGGTTTTGTGTTCCGTCATTTACCGACGAGCCAGGATGCTGCAGTAGGTTTTGACGATACCGGTCGTATACCTACGGCGTTTCCTTTGGCACCACCGGCAGAGGACCTTTGGGAACTGCACGGTCGTATCGTTTCCAAACCGAGTACCGACCTGGGAATTATTCTAAACCTTTACACGGGTAAGGTGCAGCCCAATGCGTGGGGAGCCAATCCCTCCGATCCTATCAATCGTACTATAACCCGGTTTGGTAGCGACTTGCGAACCATCTACAAAACCTTCAAGTTCATTGGATCACTTAAAGTAAACGATTGGGGGCCATTTGATTACCATCGCGACTTTAACCTTACCTTTCCGCTACAGATATCTGCTGATTTTTCAACCACTATAGGAAAGCCCGACTGGTTTATCCTGCCTAATACTCAAATGGGCGTACGATACATATGGCGTTCCTTAGATCAGTATTCACCCAGATACCAGTTTCAAGGCCCTCTCGATCTAGGTTTTGACGATGGCCAGGAATGGGAATTGAGAACATATATTCATATTAATATCGGAAAATAAAAAGAAGTGATGAACAAAGAAAGAAAGTTAAACTATATAAAAGCTATATTCTTAGTGAGCCTGGCTTTAGTCATCACGACCGCATGCGAGCCAGACCACAGCGATGCGGTTCCAGCTAGCTTGCCTACAACCCCTGAGGTATTCATTGATGGATTTAGCGCCGGATTGGATTTCTCGGCTTTTGGTGACTCAAAAGTGTCGGCATTTCAGGTAGACAATGATATTACCTATGAAAAATCGGACGCCTCCATGCGGTTTGATGTTCCTTCCGCAGGAGACCCGGAAAGTGGCTACGCCGGAGGGGTTTTCTTTGATGAAGGCGGAAGGAATCTTTCGGATTATAACGTCTTGAGCTTCTGGGGCAGGGCTTCTCAGGCAGCTACTATTCAAGAACTTGGGTTCGGAGGCGAGGATACACGTACCTCCATAGAAAATGTAGCCTTTAGTACCGCCTGGACGCAATATTTCATCATCCTACCCCTTGCTTCCAGACTCACTGAAGAAAATGTTATGTTTTTCTTTGTAGACACTCCAGATAATGGTGATGGCTACAGTTTTTGGATCGATGATCTGAAATACGAGAACCTGGGAACAATTGGCCAGGTAAGGCCGGTTATTCAAAACGGAAATGCAGCTACCATTCAGGCTTTTGTGGGGCAGGTACTTTCACCAAGCGGGCTAGGTTTGAGTTTTAGCCTTCCCAATGGAGTGGATCAACCGGTCAATGCAGCTCCGGCTTACTTTAGTTTATCCTCGAGTACTGAAGCTGCTTCCATACGTTTAAATGAAACTACAAATGCGGAAGAAATTGTAGTGGCAAGCGAAGGTGAAGCTGTGATTACGGCAATGCTTGGGGATATTGAAGCGGAGGGGTCCCTGACCCTTAATATCTCCGAATTCGAGCCTGCTCCTGTGCCTATGAGAGATTCAACAAGTGTGATCTCCATTTTCAGCGATGCTTACGAAAATGTACCCGTAGATTTCTATAATGGATTTTACGCTCCCTTCCAAACTACGGAATCGGCTGACTTTACGGTTAATGGGGATAATGTTTTGAACTATGTCAATTACAATTTTGTGGGAATTGAATTCAACCAAAACGTTCCTACCATTGATGGGACTAACATGACGCATCTCCACGTAGACATTTATATTCCTGATGATTTTGACCCGGCTTCTACCCTTCGGATCAACCTAAGAGATTTTGGTGCTGATGACTCTTTTGATGGGGGCGATGACGCTATTGTTTCTCTGGTTATTTCGGCCAATACCGTTCCCGCATTGGTAAAGAGCCAATGGATCAGCATAGACTTTGACATTTCAGGCCTGATCAATAAGCAGAATTTAGGACAAATTGTTTTTGATGCGGAATCAAATGAAAGTCCCAGGCCCTCCGCCTTTTTCGTAGATAATATTTATCTCTACAATGAAGATGGTGGCATGGGAGGCGGTGAACCCATTCTGCCAACTGAACCTGCACCAACACCTACACAGGCTGAGGCTGATGTGATCTCTATTTATAGCGACGCCTACACAGACGTTCCCAATGATGGTTTTAACTTATACGGAAATGCAGCTTTTGAAGAAGTACAGATACAAAGTGACGGCGCCTTGAAGTATACTCAAGTAGGTACTGACGGCGGCAATTTCCAGGTTATCGAATTGGGGGGTGGTAATCAGCTTAATGTGGAAGCAGCGGGCATGACCAATTTCCGTTTTGATGCGTGGTTCCCCAATCCGGTAAATATGGGTACGACCTTTTTGATGAAAGTGGTCGACATCCCCATGAGTGGGGCAACGGAGGCACTAATCAATGTAAATGCTTCCTCTAATCCAGCCATCGCTCAGGGACAGTGGCTTTCCTTTGATATACCGATCGCTGAATTAGAAAGCAATGGCCTGGGTGGCAAGATGAATATCCAGCAGGTAGTGGTCGACCTGATGAACTCCGGTGAAGTCTACCTTGATAATATTTATTTCTATAAGGGAGAGGGAGGTACTGGAGGTGGTCCTATCGCACCTACCGAGCCGGCACCAGCACCCACTCAGGCTGAGGCCGACGTGATCTCGATCTACAGCGACGCTTACATAGATGTTCCCAGAGATGGGTTTAACCTCTACGGAGCGGCCGCTTTTGAGGAAGTACAGATACAAGGTGACGGCGCCTTAAGGTATACCTTTGTGGATACCGATGGTGGTAATTTCCAGGTTATCGAATTAGGTGGTAATCAATTGGATGTGGAAACAGCGGGCATGACCAACTTCCGTTTTGACGCCTGGTTCTCCAATGCGGTGGATATGAACGCTACTTTTTTGATGAAAGTGGTGGATATCCCTGGTAGTGGACCAACGGAAGCACAAATTAATGTCAATGCTTCCTCTAACCCTGCTATCGCTCAGGGCCAGTGGCTTTCCTTTGACATACCTATTTCTGAATTAGAAGCCAATGGCTTGGGAGGCAAGATGAATATCCAGCAAGTAGTTGTGGATCTGATGAACTCTGGTGAAGTTTACCTTGATAATATCTATTTCTATAATGGAGGTGGAAGTGGCGGAGATGACCCTATTCCACCATCTGAGCCGGCACCGGCACCAACTCAGGCTGAAGCCGACGTGATCTCGATCTACAGCGACGCCTACATGGATGTTCCCAAAGACGGCTTTAACTTTTACGGAGCGGCCGATTTCGAGGAAGTACAGATACAAGGTGACGGAGCATTGAGGTATACCTTTGTCGATGTGGGTGGTGGTAATTTCCAGGTCATTGAATTAGGCGGTAACCAATTAGATGTGGAAACAGCGGGCATGACTAACTTCCGTTTTGATGCCTGGTTCTCCAATGCGGGGGATATGAACGCTACTTTTTTGATGAAAGTGGTGGATATCCCAGGCAGCGGGCCAACGGAAGCACAAATTAATGTAAATGCTTCCTCTAATCCAGCCATCGCTCAGGGACAGTGGCTTTCCTTTGACATACCGATCGCTGAACTAGAAAGTAATGGCCTGGGAGGCAAGATGAACATCCAACAGGTAGTGGTCGACCTGATGAACTCCGGTGAAGTCTACCTTGACAATATTTATTTCTATAAAGAAGACGGTGGTATGGGAGGTGGTCCTATTGCACCTACCGAGCCGGCACCGGCACCGACTCAGGCTGAGGCTGATGTGATCTCGATCTACAGCGATGCTTATACAGATGTTCCTAGAGATGGCTTTAACTTTTACGGAGCGGCCGCTTTCGAGGAGGTACAGATACAAGGCGACGGCGCCTTAAAGTATACCTTTGTTGACGTTGGTGGCGGTAATTTCCAGGTCATCGAATTAGGCGGTAACCAATTAGATGTGGAAACAGCGGGCATGACCAACTTCCGTTTTGACGCCTGGTTCCCTAATGAATTGGATATGAGCTCTACTTTTTTGATGAAAGTGGTGGATATTTCTGCTAGTGGAGCAACGGAGGCACTAATCAATGTAAATGCTTCCTCTAATCCGGCTATCGCTCAGGGACAGTGGCTTTCCTTTGACATACCGATTGCTGAATTAGAAAGCAATGGCCTGGGAGGCAAGATGAACATCCAACAGGTAGTGGTCGACCTGATGAACTCTGGTGAAGTTTACCTTGATAATATCTATTTCTATAAATAATTGATAAAATAATAAGCATGAAAGTTTCAAATATAATAAGTGTATTCATCCTTTCTTTATCCAGTCTATTTCTAATAACCAGCTGTGTAGAAGAAGGTGAATTACCAAATGCAAATAGAGACTTCCAATTAGTATGGGAGGATGAATTTGATGGCCCCGCCGGCGCTGCTCCGGATCCTGCTAAATGGAATTTTGATATAGGGACCGGCGCAAATGGATGGGGTAACTTTGAATTACAATATTATACAGATCGGCCGGAGAACATATCCATGGATGGTGCAGGCAATCTCGTGATTACGGCGCGAGCAGAGTCTTTTGGTGGCCAACCTTATACGTCCGCACGAATTAACACCAAGGGATTGTTTGAACAAGCATACGGAAGGTTTGAAGCGCGTATTAAAACTCCATTTGGTCCCGGTTTGTGGCCCGCGTTCTGGATGCTGGGCAACGATATCGATGTAGTAGACTGGCCCCAATGTGGCGAAATCGACATCATGGAGTTACGTGGTCAGGAGCCAAGTACCATTCATGGGTCAGTGCACGGGCCAGGTTATTCAGGCGGTAATCCCGTTACTGAAACCTTTTCTTTAGAGGACGCCCGATTTGATACCGATTTTCACGTGTTTGCAATAGAATGGGGAGAAGATTTTATAGAATACTACGTAGATGATCTATTATATCAACGGATCACTCCTGAAAACGTATCTGGTGAATGGGTCTTTGATAATCCTTTCTACTTGCTCCTTAATGTAGCCGTAGGTGGTGGGTTTGTGGGATTCCCAAGCCCTGAAGGCACGCGTTTTCCTCAGACAATGGTCATTGACTATGTAAAAGTGTACAAGGAAGGGAATCAGTGAGAAGCGATTTATTTTATTAATTTGTGATGATAATAATAAGTTCCTGTTTGATCACACGCAGTTCTCGCACATCTATCACTTGTAGTCTGACGTTACCGCCAGCCCGCCTACCCTACCATAGCGGTCCACGTAGGGCCCGTCTGGGCAGGTTAAGGGAAACTTATGTATTTTGAAACCCGCCTACTGTGCCAGTAATGGCGGGCAGGCATAGAGAACATGTAGTGCATGGAGATATTGTGTTTTTCAAAAGGATTTAGTTTGCTCCGCCACGTAGGGCCCGCCACGTGGGGCCCGTCTGGGCCTGGGCAAACGTTTGAGAGCATG
>CAZHNG010000215.1:0-12067 GCA_964533785.1 uncultured Saprospiraceae bacterium
CCCAGTATTTGTCTGCCGGTACATCTACGTATCCGATACTGTCTTTTTCTTGACGGTAGTTCATTAATGTGTTGTTTTGACTTTTGAGAAATTTGCGATACAGGCCTCCGAGGTTTTGAAAACCTCGGAGGTCTACACCGCTTATTCGTCCAAAATAATCGTTAAAAAGCAAAAAACATCCTTATTTTTATAAAAAAACAAAAGACATGCAAAAATTACTGATTCTACCAACTATTTTATTAGGTCTGATATTTTTCACCGGCTGTGCCAATTCTTCCAATGAATCAACAGAGGAAGACACTACCGTCGAGGAAACCGCCAATCTCGATGACGGAGATGCAGCCATTACCGGTATGCAGGACGCCATGAAAAAAATGGAAGAAAGCATCAAAAGCATGAATGATGGCGAAGAAGTTGAGGTTGTTGACTTTCGCGAATTGAAAAAATTGTTGCCGGAACGTCTTGCAGGATTAAATCGCACGGAACACAAAGGCGCTAAGACAGGCGCTATGGGTATTAAAGTCTCCAATGCCGAAGCAACCTATGAAGACGGCGATAAAAAAATTGAAATCGAAATTACGGACACGGGTGGTTTAGGCATCGCCAAAATGGGTTTAGCGGCCTGGACGACCGTTGAGATCGACAGTGAATCGGATGATGGTTTCGAACGGACCTACAGGAAAGATGGTATGCATTACTACGAAAAGTATGAAGCAAGTCGAGAATACTACTCCATCAAGACTTACGCGGAAGAACGGTTGTTTATGGATGTGGAAGCCTGGCGGGTGGACCCTGATAAGGTTAAAAAAGCAGTGGAAAAGATGCGCTTTAGTAAGGTCTTGTGAATTAGTAAAAAATCAATCTATTCCAGGTTGGTAACTCATAGTTTGTCTGACCTTTTTGGTTTTCCTTTGTTTTATTAGAAAACACTTTGCTGAATTTGATAAATCAAGGAAAACATGAGATGTATTATAGCTATTCTGATATTTGGATCTACCATTCAGGGGCTGGATTCCCAAGAAATTGGTAACGAAGGAACTCAAAGTGTTTTCCAGAAAAATACCGTATATCTGGAAGTACTGGGAAACGCTCCTCTTTATTCTATCAACTTTGACAGAATTTTATCCAAGCAAAATAAACGAGCGACGGCAGGAAGAGTTGGTTTGATGGTTTATCCGGCAAGCGACTATTTTCTGTTGAGTTTCCCCCTTGAAATGAATATTTTGTTTGGACAAGGAAAGGGCTACTTCGAATTGGGTTCCGGTTTTACCCCGTTTTACCACAGGTGGTTATCTCGTTCGTTTACGAATGCTAACGGGAACATTGTCGATTTCAGTTCACGTGATGCCTGGTTCGGAGGGGTCTCTCTAAGGGTTGGGTACAGACGTCAAAAACCGGAAGGTGGTTTCTTTTACCGGTTAGGATTTACCCCCATGTTGTTTTTTAGCGTAGACGAAAATGTCGAAGTTGAAGAAAACGGCATACTGCCATGGGGTGGTCTTAGTATCGGCTATACTTTTAAACGTAAGAATTAATCCTAAAGGCCAATCTACTATTCCACCGATCTGTTCTCCCCAGGACAATCACCTTCCCGAATTTTCTGCTAGTTTTGCCGGTAAAACATTTTAAAGACAATCCGCTTTGAGAGAACCACCTATTATTGACATAATAATACCTGCTTTTAACGAAGAAAAGTCGATAAGCCTGGTGTTACGCGATATTCCAAAATCTTTGGTGCGCCATACCATCGTCTGCAATAATGCCAGCACCGATCGTACGGCGGAGGTAGCCGCAGAGCAGGGAGCCGTTGTGGTGACTGAAATGCGCAAAGGCTACGGCAGCGCTTGCTTAAAAGGCATCGCAACTATCAATAGCCTGGAACAACATCCGGATATTGTTGTTTTCCTCGATGCGGATCATTCCGATTATCCGGAAGAATTGCCAAAAGTAATAGCTCCTATTCTAGATGAGGATTATGATCTGGTGATCGGTTCCCGGGCACTGGGCAACATGGAAAAAGGGGCCATGCAACCCCAGCAGGTCTTTGGGAATTGGCTCGCCACTACTTTGATTCGCTTATTTTACAGATATGAGTTTACAGATCTGGGGCCTTTCCGTGCTATTAAATACGACCAACTGCTGGCGCTGAACATGCAGGACCCCGATTTTGGGTGGACAGTGGAGATGCAGGTCAAAGCCGCTAAAATGAGATTGAAGTGTACGGAAGTGCCCGTCAAATACCGGAAAAGAGTGGGAGTATCCAAAGTATCCGGAACGATCCGGGGTACTATTTTGGCGGGACATAAAATTTTGTGGACGATATTTAAATTGTTATAGACGCCGGACGCTAGGTTTACTGCCGGTCAAACTTGGGATCAAAGGCTTTTACTCACCGCAAAGGCCACGAAGAATTGCCAAGATAAGAGAACTTCGCGTTCTTTGCGGTGATTGAAGTTGCCACCAAGTTTAGAGGTCAATACAATTAGGCACTAGCGTCTAGCGTCCAACTTCTAAAAAAACATTAAACATAATGCCAATTATAGCCTATATCGTATTGGCGATTTACAGTATTGCGTTGTTGTACATTACCGTCTATTGCCTGATGCAATTTGACTTGTTGTACCATTACAAAAAGGAGGCCCAAAAACCGGTAACCGCTGTGCAGAAAAAGCAGAGAGCCCTCGTAAATGCAGGAGAAGGAGAAAACGCCTATATTGTGGAAGAAAAAGGGCCCAGCACTTCTGAAGATAAGGAATATCCATTTGTTACCATCCAACTGCCCATTTACAATGAGATGTACGTAGTAGAGCGGTTAATCGAAAGTATTACCCGTCTGGATTATCCTAAAGATCGCTTTGAAATTCACGTCTTGGACGATTCGACGGACGAAACAGTTGAAATCACCCGAAAAAAGGTGACAGAGTATCAGTCCAAAGGGTTTAACATTCAGCAAATACGCCGGAACAAACGACAAGGATTTAAAGCCGGGGCCCTGCGCGATGCCATGCCTTTGGCTAAAGGAGCGTTTATCGCGATTTTTGATGCTGACTTTTTACCAGACCCCGCATTTTTGAAAGAAACCATTCCCCATTTTGCTGATCCAAAAGTTGGAGTGGTGCAGACACGTTGGGAGCGCATCCAAGAAGATTACTCCATCATAACTAAAGTGCAAGCCTTACAGTTGAATGTTCACTTTTCGGTGGAACAGACAGGACGCATGAAGGGTAACTACCTCCTTCAGTTTAACGGTACGGCTGGTGTTTGGCGCCGCAGAACCATCGAAGATGCCGGCGGCTGGGAAGCAGATACGCTTACGGAAGATCTGGACCTCAGCATCCGGGCCCAACTAAAGGGCTGGAAGATCAAATACCGGGAAGAAGTAGGTTCTCCCGCCGAATTGCCGGCGGAAATGAACGGCTTTAAATCCCAACAATTTCGTTGGATGAAGGGTGGAGCCGAAACAGCTAAAAAGATGTTGCCTACGATTTGGAAATCCTCCTTGAGTTTCTGGCAAAAGGTACAAGCCACTTTTCATTTGTTGGCGAGTTCGGTTTTCATTTTCGTTTTTATTTTGGGCGTATTTAGCGTCCCTTTACTCTTTTATTTGAGTGATTTGATCGAAGTTGGCTTCAGTAAAAACTTTTTTGCGTATTTCTTGGTGGGTCTTTTGTCAATAACCGCCGTTTATTACGTTGGTAACGTGCAGGCCGGTTTTCATAAAGAACCATTTTCCAAACTACTGTATAAGTTTGTTTTCCTCTTTCCATTATTCCTTGCGCTTTCCATGGGGCTGTCACTGCACAATTCCATTGCCGTTCTCCAGGGATATTTAGGCAAGCAGTCCCCTTTCGTACGTACTCCAAAATTTAACATACAAACGATCAGGGACCGGTTGTCCAGCCGTAAGAAATACCTGAAATACCGGCTAACCTGGACGACTATTCTAGAGGGCGTAATGTCTCTTTATTTCCTGGGCGGTGTATTAGGCGGTATTTACCTACAGAATACGACCTTTATTGTCTTCCACTTGATGTTGTTCGTGGGCTACGGGACGATCTTTTATTTTACCGTGAAACATTTGCGATTGAAGTAGGGAGAAGGGATTTTGCGGGACTTCGTCCCTCCATACCTTTTTAAGCATGGTGGACGTGGAAACCATAGAGGGTTATTGTACCATGAACTTCCTTGCGGAAACGATGATAGAGATTTAGTTTATGGGAAAAGAGATTGTTCCTTATTTGTTTTTCAGAATACCAGGGAATAAAATAAATTTGGAGGTATCGATCTATCTTACGCCTTAACTTGAGTTATGCCGAAGCCATCCCTAAAATTCTACCTTTTTGCCCTAATCCAGTTCATTGCCATCCTATATCTTGGTTATGGATTAGATCAATCTGACTTTATCCCGTTGATCTCTACCTTTGGACTGGCTTTCGGCATGTACTTATTGGCGTTTTACTATACAGGTTCTAACACTGACCTCGATTTTCTTATCGGTTGTTCCATACTATTTCGGGCAGTATTGATCTTTAGCTTCCCAAATCTGTCCGATGACATTTACCGCTTCATCTGGGATGGCAACCTGATCATCAACGGTATCAACCCATTCGGTGACTTACCTTCCACGATTATTGATTCAGGAAAAGACCTGCGGGGGATCACTCCGGATTTATACGAAAAACTCAACTCACCAGACTACTATACGATTTATCCTCCCATTGCCCAACTGATCAATGTCATTGCGGTAAGCATTTTTCCAACCAATTGGTGGGGAGCGGCCATTGTAATGAAACTATTCCTCTTTGCCTTTGAAGTGGGTAATATCTTTTTAGTGAGGCAACTGTTGCAAAAATTCGCCATACCCACCAAGAATGTGCTTTTGTACGCCTTGAATCCGTTGATCATTATCGAAATTGTCGGTAACCTGCATTTTGAAGGAGGGATGATCTTTTTCCTACTCCTAGGTTTTTATTGCTTGGTACAATCCAAAAGAGAGCTGGCTGCCGTCAGTATGGCTTTTTCCGTTGCCTCCAAACTATTGCCGCTGCTTTTCATGCCTTTTCTTATTCGCAGGCTGGGCTGGCTAAGGAGTTGGCGTTTTTTCACCATTATGGGAGTGGTGCTTTTACTCTTGTTTCTGCCTTTATTGAGTGGTACCTTCCTGCAAAATTTTGGGAATAGCCTGGACCTATACTTCAGGAAGTTTGAATTCAACGCAAGTATTTACTATGTATTCCGGTGGATCGGCTACCAAACCCGGGGGTTCAATTTAATACAAGTCATTGGGCCAAGACTGGCCATTGCAGTATTTGTGATTATAATATTAGCCAGCCTCATTGAAAAAGGTAAAGATTGGAAAAGCTGGCCTGGCTTATGTTTGCTAGCCATTACTACTTACCTATTCTTAGGGACCACCATCCATCCCTGGTACGTGAGTTTACCTTTGATACTGTGTCTGTTTACCCGTTTTCGCTTTCCAGTATTGTGGTCGGGACTGATCATGATGACCTACATCAATTACAGTTATACGCCTTATTTTGAAAATTTATGGATCGTAGGTATTGAATACGGATTGGTCTTTGGCTTTTTGGCTTATGAATTGTGGAGGGAAAGGCCCGTATTTAAACGAAATATAGAAACACCTTCAAGGCCATGATACAAAGAGGCTCACCGAAAACGAGATTGTTTTAGGTAAGCCTCTTTGTATCATGTTGCATTATAGCCTTATCTTCTTGGTGTTGACTTATGATA
This sequence comes from uncultured Saprospiraceae bacterium, assembly GCA_964533785.1. Lineage (GTDB taxonomy): Bacteria > Bacteroidota > Bacteroidia > Chitinophagales > Saprospiraceae > JANQRV01. The sequence continues at coordinate 5,752 of CAZHNG010000215.1, forward strand.
CAGCCTCCTTCTAAGCTATGCTAAAAACGCTCTTGCTGATATTTTATCAGACTGAACACCCCACCTTTAATCACCTGATTTTAAGACCAAGTTCGTTATTCTACCACTTTCATTTTGGATCTGGTAATAATAAGGACCGTTGGCCTGGAGAAGATCTGCCGAAATTGAAAAAAGACTCTGGCCACTTTTTAAGGAAAGGGTTTTATAATAAATCTGTCTGCCGGCAGCATCAAAAATAGCGAAGTCTAGTACCTCAGATTTTTGTAGATCCAAGGAAAAATTAAGTTGATCCACGAAAGGGTTAGGGTAAGTTTTGACCTCCACTCCTTCCAGCGTACGTTGCCGGGTACTGGTAATGGGAGGCAGTTGAGACACCAAAGTATTGATCGTAACATTGGTATGAACGGGGGACCGGTTATCAAAGTAAATATCGGCCCGGTTTTCCACCAATGTATTTTCCGGCGCTCCTTTCAACGGACGGATCGAATAAGCCACAAAGCCTTTGCTCAACTCCCCATCTATTGCTTTACCCGGTAAGGCGATATTCTCAAAGGTAAATTCCACAAAATGCTTGGGAATGTTGATCAAGGTTACAAACTGGTGGCTACCGTTCAATGGCCGAAAAGTAGTGATGTCCAGGTTTTCATCAATGGTATCTCGGATCACTAAATGTTTAGCCGTATCAGCAGTAGTGTTCTGAAAATAAACGGTGTACTGCAATTCTTCCTCAAACAAGGTGTAATTAACACCTTCCTCCCGCGTAGGCTTTACAGATTTGTAATTGGTTGGCGGTTCGCAACATGAGGAATCGGATGGTAAATTTGCTTCGTTTGATTGTCCGTAAATCGGTATCGTAACTATTGCTACCATATAGGCAATAAGGGACCTTTTCATAGTCAGCTGATTATGAGAGTTATATTAATGTATAAATTCGTTTTCCTGTTCTACATTGTAGTTCTCTCAAAGTGTTTCCCCTTAGTTGTTGTTGCCAATCTCTCGCATAAGATTGGTTGAAAACACATACCCGGAATGATTTCCGGTATGATCAGCTTTATGATTAGTTATTTTCCTGTTAGTAGTTGAGACGCTAGAAAAATATCAATGTAACTTCTTCGGTTAAGCATCTGGCTTCTAAAAATTATACTGTAAATCCAGCACGGTGTTACTTAAGATGGATCAATTTTTCAATCACAATTTTTGGTAGGTTGCTACATCGATGCAATTCCAATAATCACAATTTACAAAAAAACATATGTTTTTAAAAACAATTAATCAGCTATTTACAAATTAATTTAAAACTTATTATCAGAAATTTACACATTAGAACTCAAGTCTCCCCCCTCCTGTATATCCCACTCTGCAACACCACCTTACCAGCTTTCAGTCCTTTCAATAAATTGCCGAGTTTAACGGGAGCGGAAGGCCCCATTAAAAGATGTAATCCTACCTTTGGCGGTCCTTCGCTTTCGATCCGCCCCAGTACATTTTCAAAGAAATCGATGCCCGCCTGCGTTTGATCCTGCGTTTCTATTTCGCGAAAACCTAATTGAGTCAATAATCCGGATAATTGAGTTGTAGTAAACAAATGGCTGATCTCTGCACTTTCCGCCCAGGGTACCGGGTAATCGATGGCTTCACCGCTATGCTCAAAAATATCGTAGTAGATGAAAATACCATCCTCCTTAAGTACCCTTTGTATCTCCGAGTAGAAAGCCCGCTTGTCCGAAATATTCATTTGCACATGCTGGGTCCAGACCAGGTCGAATGTTTTAGCCGGAAAAGGAAGATCCAAGGCATTAGCCTGGATAAAATCCAGTCCATCCTTAATACCGACCAGCTCTGAAAGTAATTTGGCCGTCCGGATGTATTCCTCATTAAGATCGATGCCCGTTACCTGGAAATCGAATGCTTCGGCCAGCATACGGCAAGGACCGCCGATACCACAACCAACGTCAAGCACTTTCCCCTGATCTACCCCTATCTTCTGCGCCAATTCCTTGGAGACCGCCGCTCCTCTTACGTGGAATTCATCTACTCCGGCAATGTCATATCGCGAAAGCGTTGCTAGGTCGACACCACTAGCCTTGAGCTGCTCAACGATCTGTTCAAATAGTCCGTCGCGGTGGTAGTGATCCTTCACTTTTGAAGTTATGGTATTCATCGTTTTTTGGTTTTTGATAAGCCAGCTTTTGAATACTATTGCCGATAATCAAGTTTTATGAATCCAACCCTAACATCTTTTCAGTATCGATCCTGACTTTTGCAATCATCATTTGAGTTGAATCATCCAGTACTCCGTTAAACTCTTCACAGGTCAACAAAAATAATTGCAACCCATCCCTCACCCTCTCTTCTAATGTACCTACCGTTTCTCCGAATACCCGTTTAGCTAGTCGAATAAAAAGGGGATGATCTTCATAAATAGTCAACACTTGCTCATAAAAACAATTACCTCCTCTTAGCAAAATACCTTTTTGCACCCGGATAATCTTAAATAATTGGTGGCTCAGGCCAAATAATGCATTCAACATCCGCCCGTGGTCTCGGGAAAGAATGCCTTGAAGTCCTTTATATACCTCTTCGATCAATAACTTCATTTCTTTGCAAACATAAACGTTCGCTTGAGCCTGTATTTCACGCGTCCATAGGAAATTTAAAGCCCTTTCTTTTAAATTCGCCAAAAAGTGATATGGATCCCATAAAGGCACCAACTTTTGTACGCCGTAAAGCAATTCGGTGATCAACATCGGGTTCACAAACCATTCAGGAGTTTGATCAACGTATACAAAAGATATCACAAGAAATTTATCATCGACAATAGATACTTCAGTTTCTTTGTTTTTTTCTTTTGTAAAACACACGACATCTACATCACTGTATAACTTCGCTTCTCCTCTGGCATAGCTTCCCATCAAGGCTATTCCTTGCAATCTTGCCCTGTCTATCTCATCGACTCTTCTCAATATACTTTGGGGTAACATACGCGTAAGTTTAAAACACAATAAATCTGGCATCTGGCATCTGGCATCTAAAAATGCAACAATACTCCCCAAATCCGCAACAATAACCACCACGCCCCTACCCTATTGCTCCTAACTTTGCATCGTAACATTAAAACAAATACCCATGAGAAAATTAGCGTCATTCGCATTCGGAATATTTTTAAGTGTTGCTGTTGCCGCACAAGCGGATATTCAAATTACGGCGAAAAACTTTAATGCACCAACTGGAATAGAAGTTGACCAAAACGGCAACCTTTGGATTGCAGAAAGCGGTACCGGCCATAATGATGGCGCGATCACCGTCATCTGGGCCAATGGTGAAAGACAACAAGTTATACAGCACCTGCCCTCTGTAAGGAATGAACAAACCAATGAAATTGAAGGTACCCTTCGGGCCCAGGTCATTAATGATCAATGCGTAGCCGTCTTCACAGGCAAAGGGAAGCATGCCCTCAGCGGAAATATCTTACTCTTTAAAAAAGATGATTTCTACCCTGGGATGGCTCCACTTTCCGGCGAAGATGCCAAAAGTATCATCAAGACCAAAGAATTTGTCAGAACTTTGGGGTACGAAAATAGCAGCCCCTATGCTATGGTATACCAGGACAATGCCATGTATATCACGGATGCTTCCACCAATGCCGTACTTCGTTGGACACCAGCGGAGGATCAATTGGAACTATTCGTTAAACTACCGGCGCTGAAAAGCCCGTGGAAAGAATGCGCTTCCCTGGTTGATGCGGTTCCCACAAGGATCATCAACAACCCCGAAGGTGGTTTTTTGGTCAGTACCTTTTCCGGTGATCCGTTCGCCGAAGCAGCAGCCAAAATATTTGCCATTAGTGAAAAGGGAGAAGTAACGGTTGCTCACCACAATCTGACCATGGTTACAGACCTCCAGTTTGCCTCCGATGGAGATGGTCTGTGGATACTGGAGTTCGGACAGTTCTTCCCGGATGACTTTTCTCCTGTGCCGAATAGTGGTAAGATCATTCAACTCCACCGTGACGGTACCCGCAGTTTGGTGACTTCCGGCTTCGGTCCTAGTGCCGGCATGGCCATCGTAAATTCGAAAAACGTATATACTACTAACCTTTTTGAGGGTACGCTTTCTAAACTCAAAATAGAGGAAGAAAAAGAAGCTTGGAGCAGCCTTATCCCGGGAAATTAATCGAAAAATGAATTCAATACTGATCCATAAAACATTTCCCAACAAAACTAATCCCAGTTAATTTTTAGGGATACATTCAAATTAATCCCATTTTATCATCAAAGTAAGGGAGGGCCGGCTAATTGGTAGTCGGCCTTTTTGCTTTCAGGATGGGACAGCCGCTGTTTTATCAAGCGTAACCTATCGATCCCCACTCCATATCAATGGTTATTGTTCAATGTCAACCTCCAAACCACCCACCGCCACTGCTACCTTAGAATCCGCCGTACCGTAATACAAAAACCACCGCTCTTGAAACCAGACCAAGCCCTCCACAAAACAAACGTCATTCACCTCACCAACTTTTTCGTAGTCCTTTTCCGGATGGATAAAATAAGTATCCGTACGGTCAATGACCTGATAAGGCTTTTCTTTATCAAATAGAGCCTGTCCGGCAGCATAGGTAAATTTAGGCAACGCCGGATCATTGAAATTGGCCGCATTACTGGCATTATAAATGAGTACGATACCAGCATCCCTCCATAGGGCATAAGGCCCCGGTTCCACCAACCGGCTGTCGAAATATCCGGGCCGTGGATGCAAAACTGAGATCATCTGCTGATTTTCTTTATTCAGCGCCACCTCCCAATGAATAAGGTCTTCCGAAGTAACCATAAACAAATTCGTATCGCCAAAGTACATCCAGTATTTGCCATTAATCTTTTTCGCCACCATCCTATTGCCAATTCGCTCACTTACAATGGCACCAGCTTTTGACCAATAATCCCGGTACTGCTCCTCTTTTAAAACCAAACCATGTTTGGTCCAGGAAATGAGATCCTCAGAAGAAGCGATACAAAGCCTTGCTGTTTTTCCATCATAGGCAGTATAGGTCATGAAATATCTGCCTTCTTTACTTTCCACGATACGCGGATCTTCGACTCCATCAAAATAGCAGGTTGGACAATTTTCCAGGTCGACTGCTTCGCCCGCCACTTTTCGGTAGTTCCATTCGTAGATTTTCATGGAATCATTATCGGGATAAAAAACCGGCTTTTTCCTTTTCTCAAAATTCAATCCATCCCCACTCACGGCCATGCCGATACGGGAAGTTCCGGTTAAGTCCTGCGTCCGGTAGAATAAATAAACCGTGTCGTTCTTTACAATGGCGGTTGGATTCAGCACGTTGCGCTCTTCCCAGTTTACCGTATTCCCGGTAACAGGATCGGTAAAGATCAATTCCGGTGAAGGTTGTAAGATGGGATTGAGGCTGTCTACTTTTTCGAAGGCAGGAAAGGCCCAGTCAGGTATATCGACATCGGCACTTAAATGATTGGTAGAGGTGTTTTCACAATTGAATAATAGAACCAATAGCCCAATGATTGAGGAAAGGAATATTTTTTGCATGGTCTTTGTTTTTACAAATCTCTGCTTATTCGATCAAATTTATCTCATGATAATCTACTTCATGGGGCTTACCAGGGGCAATAATAAATTGTGGCTGTTCCGAGTGCACGTAAATCACACTGGCGTAGGTATTTTCATTGCTGACTACATCCCTGGTATTAAACCAGTATTCATCTCCCAATTGATGCATAAAAATGGTTTCCAGATCAACTCCAGAACCATCGGAAATACCCTTTAACTCTTCCAGTAAGGAAGGCGTCCATTTTTCAATGGCAGTCCTATAATCGGTATAGTCCAGAAATGCTGTTATGAACTGATCCGGATCTTCATTGGTCGTTTGTTTGATATCTTCTTTAAACAAACGGATCACCTCCTGAATTTCCTGCTTCAATAATTTTCCGTGCGTATATCCTCTTTCGTAGGGCGTACCGCTCAATTCAACAAATCGGAGCTGATCGTTGGCCAGCATCTCTACTTCTGCGGATAATGCCTTACCAACTTGAATCCCCTTTTCTTGTTGGGGGGCATTTTGGCAAGAAGAACATACAATAAGTAAAAAGAGGACAAGGGAAATGGATTTTTCCATGGTTTAGTATTTAAGTTAAGCAGATTTAGATTACTGATAGCCTACGCGCTCCTGACGGTACCGTCAGGACTAATTCTCAAGTCCCACAGTAAATGCAGGATAGTCTAACATCTAGATGTAGGGTGTTCAGTCTGCCTATGTTTCGACACCAGCGTTTTTTAACTCTTTGTC
>CAZHNG010000216.1:0-12034 GCA_964533785.1 uncultured Saprospiraceae bacterium
CGACAGTGTTCCTGGTGTTGTCTTTGCGTCAGGAACGCTGACACCACTTCAGTGGTCGTCTGCGCTGATAACGATTTCCATTCACCTGCCCCGCTGATTTACTCATGGGCTACTTTGTTTACATTCTTTATTCCAAGTCAATAGATCGCTTTTACATCGGTATTACCAAAGACGTCGACCAACGACTATCCAAACATAACGCTGCTAAAACTTCTTATACTGCTGCAGGTAAACCGTGGGCTTTGGTATGGAAAACCGTGAAAGATAACAGGAAAAAAGCTGAAACGCTGGAGAAAAAACTCAAAAACCTTACCCGCAAACAAGCTCAAAAAATAGAATTAGTCTTCACAGAAGTTTATTTTTGCATTTTGCTCAAGAAAAATGTTATCGGTTATGAATTTCGATCAAGCAGTACTCTCCAGAAGTCATGAAATTCCTGTGGTTGTTGACTTCTGGGCTCCCTGGTGCGGACCATGTCAACAACTTGGCCCAAGCCTGGAGAAACTGGCCAAGGAAAACTCGCATCTATGGGAATTGATCAAAATCAATGTGGATGAAAACCCGGAAGTCTCCGGTCAATATGGGATCAGAAGTATTCCGGCGGTGAAAATGTTTTATCAGGGTCAAGTTATTGCCGAGTTCACAGGTGCATTACCTATACCGGCCATCGAAAGTTGGCTTTCCGAAAATCTACCTAGTGAAGCAAAATCGGAATTTGAGCGACTGAAACAGCAGGAAGGGGACATTCCTGATCAACATTTTATTGACGCTATGAAGTCTCTATCAACCTCCTATCCTGATTTTAAAGATGCCAGAGTGGAAATGGCAAGACATCTTGTATTCCTGTCGCCGGCCGACGCGGTTCAAGCCATTGAAGACATCCGTATGGGCGAAGAACTCTTCGATGCCGCAGAAAAAATCAAGCAACTTGCTTTTTTTATGGAACATCAACTAGACGAAGATATACCAGTGGCCAAAGCCCTCGCCAAATCCCAGCAAGCTATCAAAAAAGGAAATTTGGAGGAAGCCATTAAACAGATCATCGAGGCTAACCAGTTGGATAAGAATTACGAAAAGGACCTTCCCCGATTAACGGCGATTGCCCTTTTTGAGATACTTGGCTCTAAAAACGGATTGACGAAAAAGTACCGCCGGATCTTTGATATGGTATTGTACTAATTAATCATACAAGGTAGTCATCCAAATAGTAATACTCTGCTCTGGATAGTTCACAACAGTCATTAAATCAGGCGCGGCAATACCCGCCGGCTGAAGAATGGTGCCAGGCACTCCCTTAAAAGCTACCAGTTCTAGTGTTGTGTCAAAACGCATTTTCTGAAATGAATACCGGGGGTAATAATACTCGAAGTAAGCAGAAGTCTGTTCGACCATCCGGTCAAAGCTAAACCAATTGCCTGGATCGAGGCGATAAAACCAGATGGCGAAGGAGACGGCAGAAAGGGTTGGGTCTTCAAACCGCTCTGTATATGCTTCACAAACATCGGTACTAGCTGATTCAGCGAGGCTTTCTACTACCTTCTCTTCTTTTGCAATTTCCGCTAGTTTTTCGGAGATAAAGGAACGGTAAGCGGACTCATTATCGACCAGTTCTTGAAATTGCTCTTCGTCTTCAATGGGGTACTCGAAAATCCAGACGGGCCAGTTTTCGCGGTAAATGAGTTCATTGACATATAAATTATCGCGGAAGGCTTCAGCCGCCGTTCTGCCAAAAGTGTAAACGAGATCCTGCCAGGTGCCTTCACCAAAACCGGGGATGGCATCCAGTTGCTCCAAATTATCGAAGCGATTAAATTGCTGCTCGGAGCGTGTTCGTAAAATGCGCGCTGCGAGGGTTCTACCAATCGTTCGTCCGGGGCCGTCGGAGGGATCATCTTGGATGAGGGTATCGGTGATATCGCTGACTTGCCGTACGCGATTGAAAAAATCTAGAATGCGGACCGCTACTCTTGTTGGAATTTCTTGGACCTTCATGTAAGTTTAAATTATTGAGGTGATCATTGATGGACGTGAAGATATTGGATTTTCACAATTTATTTAAAAATAGATCAGTCTGTTTGAGCACCTACAAATCCAAACTGGTCTTTTAAAATATCGAGAACTTCGAAAGTTCCTATGGCTATTCTTTCGTGGTGTAGCTTTTTTTGAAACCCATATCGATGTTGCGCTAAACAGAAAATCGGCGGGATGATTGAAATTAAACTCAACATCCAAATCTTTGGAATAAAGTGTTTGATCGTCATTTGTCTGGGTCGGCGTTTTTATTTACAGTTCTTTTGAATACTAGACTTTTGAATACTAGACTTTTGACGCTAGACTCTAGAAGTTAGACTAAAAATTCTAACTAATTGACAATCAACGGAAATTTTATTTATTCTGAAAAATTGATATCCATTGAATATCAGCGGTTTGTTGTCTAAAATCTAGCGTCTAGCGTCTAGTGTCTAGCGTCAAAAGTCCAATTGAATAGCAATACAGGATGAAAATACGCCTTTTATTTATTCTGTTCACACACTTTTTAATTCTTATTTTAGAGCAAGTAGTGGAGCAATATTGAATGGTTTTTTAATAGAACTGCTGATTCACTGGAAAGGGAAGAAAATTATCAGAATGAATAGCCCTGCGAAAAGCTCGCAGGGCTAAGAGATGGTACGCACTTAAGAATTCTCGATATTTTCTTCTTCTACCACTTCCTTAGGTATATCCTTGCGAGAGATTTCCTCACCGTCGTTATTGAGATAAACAACAAGTTTCTTTGATACGCCTTTACGCAAGCGGATCCTGAAAATGTTTTTACCCGTCGGAAGCAACAAGAGCTTTTCACCACTCATCAATGTATAATCAGCGTAATGTTCTGCCGCTGCATCCTTGATAACGGAAGGCAATTTGGGTCCAGGGTGGTAAGTCGTTGCGGTAATTCCCTCTCCATTTTGCAGGTAACGGGCTCTAGTCAACGTCTTATCTGCTTCTTTAAAACTCGCTACAAACCTGGAGAGTGATTCGTTACGTCCGCTGGCCGTTTGCTTTTCCCAGCTGAGTACCGAAATATTTGGGAAATACCCATTATGGGCTGACAATACAGCTTCTGGTACTTCGTCGGCTGGTACGACCTCGATGTTAAAATTAATTTGTGCTAAAGTAGTGCCATACAGGCATACGGATAGTAGGAAAACAAATACGGTTTTCATGATAAAAATTTTATGGATTAAAAAATAAAAGGTTATTAATACTACTTTGTAATCTTAGAGCAAAGTAGGTTTTTGAATTGATCTACCAGGTAAAACACTTTTGGTTATATGGTTATTTGGTTATGTGGTTATTAAAAAGCCGCCTGAATTCCATTGGATAGTGACAAGAGGGCTTCGTCATCTATAACCATATAACCTCTTTTTTGGTGACAAACATATTTCGTCATCCATAAGCTCTTTTGTGGTGACAAAGACTTTTCGTCATCCATAACCAAGTCCGTCACAAATTGAAAATCATTTGACATAGGTTTTTCTTTAAAGTGACACCGTAAAATTAAGTAATAGAGCAAAATTTCTTTACTGATAGTCCACACCCAAATCTCACACAATCATACTCTAACAATGTAGCATCTAGTATTTTATAGCTGGCTTCTCACTTACTTAGTTCAGGTCGATAATAAACTCTTCGCCATTGACGACGATAGTAGCTGTTTTATCCCCATTGAAGGAGATAGTCCCTTCGTAAGTTTGGGTCGTTCCGTTCATGGTTACGGTAAAACCGTAAGCGCCCGATCCTGAACGGGTGCTTTGACCTAGTTTATCAATGACAACATCGGTCAACGTAAGACTAATGTTAGAAGTACCGCTATTGAGTTGCCTGAAACTCAATTCCTGGGAGCCGGATCGAGTGTACGTACCATTCCAGGTAATTGCAGGAGAAGACAACTCAAGGCCCGTCAGATTGCCCTTAAAGGAGCTGGAGCCTTCCGAACTGATTCGGGGAGTATTAAAGTTCAAATCAGATTGAATTTCAATGACGGAGGATTCAGGAACATTTAAGGCATTGCAAGTAAGGTCTACGTTCCAGGCTACCTGACTGAATGCCTGTACTTTAGCCCCAGCATATTCATAGTCAAAACCATCAGCGTAGGTACTACCGCAATAGTCCTTCAAACTTAGCGATTTCATGGTTTTAGTCGTCCTTTCCATTTCCATAATCATTCCACCATTGGATGGTGCCAGGGACGCTTCAATAAACTCTGCTACCTCCTGCTCGGTAAGCCGGGATTCAGAGAGAACCTCGTCTTTAGTACAAGAAGTGAAAAAGCTAAGAATAGGAAAGACTAATAAAATAAAGCTTAATTGAGGATTACGAATCATTTCTTTTTGATTTAATAATTAAATAATTGATGACACAAAAGTATGGGGATCACGGTTGAAGTAAATTAAGAAAATGATGCTTTAGTTACGTTCTTGTTTTGGGCTATCCAATACGCATTAAGAGCACAACAAAATATCTCACGCTTGCTTTTAGAAAAAGAACAACTGCAAACAGCGCTTCAGGCAAAATTGAACCCCATTTCTTATTCAATTCCTTGAATACCTTGCGTTCAATGGTGCAACAGCAACACTCCAACTCCGAAAAATTTGTGATGAGCTCGTCGGATTTCTACCGGCAAACATTGATTATTTCAATAGAAAAATAATTTTACACCTTAAGGTAAAATTGGCGAATAAAGCTATCGTTAGCCGCTTGAAAGTAAGTACTTTTAAGGAATGGTTGGAAAATGAAGAGAGGATATCGATCAGCAACATCATAAAAAATAAGGAGAATTAAAAGTTCATACATCTAGATTGTAGATTGATCGAATAAAATACTGTTATTCTTTATTTCAAACGATATTCATAGAAGTTCTTTTCAAAAAGCTAAATCCAACGATGAAAAAAATTATTTCCATCGGTTTGAAAGTATTCGGTTTGCTAAGCCTTCTGTTTTTTTTGTTCATCTTAGTTTGGTGGTGGTTGCAACCAAAATTACCACCCGATCATACCATCATCGGGAAAGAATTTCTTGCCTCCGAAAATTACCGAGAAGTAGCCGATTCGTCTATTTATCAGCTGCAGAAGGTGATGAAGGAACTAGAATTACCATCGGTCTCTACTGCCGTCAGTCTAAATGGTAAGATCGTATGGGCTTGCACTTTTGGGTATTCGCATATAAAAAACAAAAAACGTCCAGAACTTAGTACCCTTTATCGGGCAGGTAGTGTTTCAAAATCGATGACTGGCCTGGCAGCCGCCAAACTATACGAAGAAGGACTTATTGATCTGGAAAAATCCGTTTATGATTATGTTCCTTCCTTTCCTAAAAAGCGATGGGATTTCAAAGTCCGTCATCTAGGATCTCATACAAGTGGAATTAGACATTATGCAGACCCTGGACATCAGAGTTTCTGGGCCGAACAATTCTCAAAACATCACTACAGTAGCGTAGAAGAATCCCTCGAAATTTTCAAAGAGGATTCCTTACTGTTCCAACCTGGAACCAATTTTCAATATTCCACGCATGGTTTTACCTTGCTCAGCGCCGCTATGGAACAAGCTACTGGAAAGGACTTCGTTACTATCATGCAGGAGTATTTATGGACACCCTGCAAAATGGTTGACACCAAACCGGACAATCTCAACAGAAAGGACCCTAACCGAGCTGTTCCTTATACCCAAATAGCGGGAAGGTTTTTTCACCTGGAAGGACCAGATCCAAGCTATAAATGGGCGGGAGGAGGCATACTAACTACTCCTTCGGATTTGGTTCTAATGGGAGGAACCTTTATGACTGATAAAATCATAAAGAATGACAGTCTTTTCCACCCTCAACCGTTGTTGGATGGTAAGCCCAATCCAGAAAATTACGCCCTGGGATGGATCAATGGATTGGAATCCGAACTCCTGGGTACGGTCGACACGGTAGCTGTAAGGCTTCACGGTGGTGCTTCTCCGGGAGGCAACAGCTTCATTTTGTTACTCCCCGATTATAAAATTGCTGCCTCAGTTATGACGAACTATTCCTTGAAAGATGCCTGGCCATTGCGCTCTACCCTGTATAAAATTGCAGGTAACTTCCAAAAAAACCTCCTTATCCATTCCGAAAATGATTGAAAGGAGAACACTGGAATATGGCCAGTAGATGAAGTTATCCTCTTAGATTGTAGGTCTATTATAACTCTATTTCGAATCCCTGGCGAGCGACCTCCACTTTCAATTTTTCAGCTCTATGATGTTTAATATCATTGAGAATTTCGTTCAGAAAATCATCTGAATGATCCGGATCATGATGGAATAGGAAGAGGCGTTTGACATTAGCACGATGGGCAAAATCCACAGCATGTTTGATACTGCTGTGCCCCCACCCCACTTTTTTTTGGTACTCCTTAACGGTATACTGAGCATCGTGGATGAGTACATCCGCGGATCGACTGAGCTGCAAACCGGAGATCCACTTATCATTTTTGTACAATTCCATAACGCCGATCATCGGTTCGTGATCGGGAATGTAGGCCAACACTTTAGAGTCGTGTTCTATTCGGTACCCTACCGTAGGACCGGGATGAATAACGAACGCAGAGGTAATATTGAAACCACCAATTTGAAAACAACTGTTGCCAATTTCGTGAATGCTCAACTTACAGGGGATATCCCTTATTGGTAAGGGAAAAAGTGGAGGCGAAAGGTATTTATTCAATCGGGCCCGCAAACTATCCGCATTGCTGTATGGCCCCCAGATGTGTACTTCTTTTTCCCGGAAAAATAAGGGCTTGAAAAAACCCAGCCCTTGGATATGATCCATGTGCAGGTGAGTCAGTAATATGTCGACGCGGGGTAATTTTTCGTAGGCTGAAAAATCAATGCCCAATATTCCCGTACCAGCGTCCAGGATCAATCTGTGCTGATCATTTTTTACTTCTATACAAGGCGTATTCCCTCCATAGTGATTATTTTCTTCTTTGGGAGTGGGATACGAACCTCTTGTTCCTAAAAATTTAAATTTCATCGTCGTCGCCATGTGTCCAGAAAATCGCAACAGCCCCCGAAAATCGCTTAGATCGGCCAATGATCGGATATGCGGTCACGGATATTTTGTAGTTATCACCATTCAAATTTTTTATCCAAAAAGTACCATGGGCAGGTTGCCTGGTATTTAAGGTTTTCACCAAAGGTAATTTTTCCGGTGGTAATGGATGACCACCTTCATCTTTGGGAATAAACATAGTAGACCATTGTTCAACAAGGAACTCCCCGGTGTTTTCGTATTTCCTGCCCAAAATTTGTTCTGCCGGTTCGTTGTAAAACAACAGCGTCCCCTGCGGATCTACGATAAAGACCGGAACTGATAAACAATCCGCCAGTTGCCTGTTGAGAATGATTTCTATTTCTGGAGCTGCCATAAAGTGCTTTTCAAGATTCCAACATTGAAAATTAAGAAAATTAAGTTAATTATGCTGCCTGACAACTTAATTTGCCTTCCAATAAAAGAAAGCTTTTTATATTTTCGCTCAAATTTTCATCAAATAATTGATTATGGAGCGCTTCACAATATTTATGTTGCTTTTCCTGCCAATGCTGAGTTGTTCCTCTGAGCAGCAAAAACTTTCCAATGAAATGGAACGGCTAGAAGCAGCAATAGAGCAGAATAACTCGCCGGAAATTGCGAATCAATTACAGGCTGTTTACAACGAATACTTGGATAAATTCCCCGACGACGAAGCACTGAATGCCCGGTTGCTTTACCGGCTGGGGGGGCTCAATTACCGGATGAACAAATTCGAGCAAGCAGAGAAACATTTGCGCCAAGCGTTAAAACAATACCCTGACAGTGATAATTCTTATAATACTGCATTGTTACTCGGTTCTATTTACGACGAAAATTACCAGAATACCAATCTTTCAAATCTTATCTACCAAAATATTGCCGAAACTTTTTCAGAACAGGATCTTTCCCAGGTTTCTAATAAAATAACCCCAAACGCTCCTACCCCCGATCAGTTACTGCAATCATTACAGCAACAAATATTTGATGATTCTACGGGGATAATTGACTATCAAGCAGCTAATGACTTTATCAACGGCAGTGAATTATACGCATTATTGAATCCAAACAAAAACGGCATCCCAGAAATGCTGTTCAAAGCTGCCGAAACGGCAAGAACCATTCGTGCTCACGAAAAAGCACTCAGTATCTACGAATGGATCAGCGACCAATACAGCCAGCACCCGAAAGCACCGCAAGCCTTATTCCTCAGAGCATTTACCCTGGATAATGAATTGCAGCAAAAAGACAGGGCCAAATCGCTCTACGAAAAATTCATAGCTGAATATCCCAACGATGAATTTGCGGATGATGCAGCCTTCCTTTTAGAAAACTTAGGCAAATCCAACGAAGAAATTATCCAATCCTTCGAACAACAAAATCAACAGGTAAATCAAGAGTAAATCTGTTCCCAAAATAATAGTTACTGTTACCAATGACCTGACCTTCGATCAACGTATGATCCGGATTTGCAGCACTTTAGCTCAAAATGGCTACGAAGTGGAATTGGTCGGCAGGAAAAAAAGAAACTCTTTTCCTATTGCCGAACAACAACCTTATCAGCAAAAACGCATCCCTTGCTATTTCGAAAAAGGGAAAATGTTCTACCTGGAATATAACCTAAGGCTATTCATTTACTTGTTATTCCAATCCTTTGATGCGGTTTGTGCCATTGACCTGGATACTCTCCTCCCCGCATTCACCATCAGCCGGTTGAAAAGGAAAACCTGCATCTACGACGCTCACGAATATTTTACGGAAACTCCGGAAGTGGTACGACGTCCAATCATACAAAAAGTATGGGAAGCCATTGCTCGTTTCATCATCCCTAAACTCCAACACTGCTACACCGTAAGCCCCGGCCTGGCTGGCATCTTTGAACAACGATACGGCACTCCATTTGCGGTGATCCGCAATGTCCCAACCCTCACAGCAATAGGAAAAACTGACGACAACCCAGCACTCACAACCCGCAACCCGGAACTCGCAACCCGTTTCACCATTCTCTACCAAGGCGCCCTCAACGAAGGCAGAGGCCTCGAACAAATGATTAGCGCAATGCCGGCCTTACCCTTCGCGGAATTATGGATTGCGGGAGAAGGTGATCTATCTACTGAATTGAGGAATATTGTCTATGCTCAAAATATTGATAATCAAATAAAATTTTTAGGTTTTGTCCAGCCTGATCAACTAAAAAAAATCACTCAGAAAGCTAACATCGGCATCAATTTTTTAGAAAAAAAGGGGCTTAGTTACTATTATTCCCTGGCGAATAAAGTATTTGATTTTGTGCACGCCCAAGTGCCTTGCATCACCATGAATTTTCCGGAATATAAAAGGCTGAATGAGGAGTATCAGGTCTTCTTACTCATCGATGATTTAGAACAAAATTCTATCGTCCAAGCGATCAAAAGATTGTATGAAGAAAAAGAATTGTACAAATTATTGCAGGATAATTGTGCTAAAGCAAGGCAAGAATGGAACTGGGAAAAAGAAAAACTAGTACTGATTGAATTTTATCAGAACTGTTTGGATGGGGATTAATCCTACTTTTTGAAAAGATGGCTGTTTTTTATTCCATCGTATAAATTGGTCATTACAGTTTTGGCTTTGGGATATTTCAACAATGCTCACAAGGCTGAAAGTTCCTTGACCCGTAATCTTTCAATATCCCTATTGTGTACGTTTAATGTAATCTCGAAAGCATGAATCCCTTCAGCGAAAGGAATCGAATGCGTGGTAAAACCTTTAGGAGATAAATACTCGGTAATATACCACCAATGATTTTTCCGGGGGGTCATTTTCAATCGGACTTTCCCAATGATCTGTAATACCAGATGCAAGGTCATTTTTGTTTCTTCCCATTCCGCCAATGGCAGTGATGGTAATTGAACCTTTTTCATGATTTTTATGCCTTTTTAAAAGTATCGAAGGTAAATATAAACAACCCACCGATAATAAGCATCGATAAAAATAAGAAGAGTAACATTCCAATCCCTTCAGAAAATGTATTTTTAAAATACAATAACCCCAACAGGAGCACCCCAAACACTGCTACTAACCCAACTCTTCTTTTCCCGGAAAAGGTAATCGGTTGCCCGCAATTCAGACAATGCCACTTTTCTCCCAGTGATTTGAAACCCAGTTTAAAAAAATAGTCTTTTAAGGAATATTGATATTGACAATGGGGGCAAGTACGGATTTTCATAGACTTATCTTATTTTTAATTTAGCAAATAACTTAGTTGTTTCACAAAAAAATTACCATGTACAACCCTGATCTTGAAACCTTACCATTACCAGCATTGCGTGAGCTTCAAAATGAGAGATTGCAAAAAATGGTTCTCCACATCTATAAAAAAGTTCCTTTTTATAAAAATCTGTTTGACCAACATAATATACAACCATCAGATATTAAAGGAGTTCAGGATTTACCCACCTTGCCTTTCACCAAAAAATCAGATCTGCGGGATAATTATCCCTACGCCATGTTCGCCTGTCCAATGGATGATATCCGAAGAATACACGCCTCAAGTGGTACAACGGGTAAACCAACCGTAGTCGGCTATACCCAAAAAGACCTTGACATTTTTGATGAAGTGGTAGCAAGATCCCTGGTATGTGGAGGGGCTCGTCCCGGAATGAAACTGCACAATGCTTACGGTTACGGTTTGTTTACAGGTGGTTTAGGCATGCACGGCGGCGCCACAAAATTGGGAATGGCAGTAATTCCCGTTTCCGGAGGGATGACAGACCGGCAATTGACCATTCTCGAAGATTTCGCCCCGGAAGTAATATGCTGTACTCCGTCTTACGCGCAAACCCTTGCTGAAGCATTCAAAGCCAAAGGAATCGACACCAGTAAACTGGCAGTTGAATACGCTATTCTAGGTGCCGAACCCTGGACGGAAGCTATTCGCCATCAAGTAGAAGAAGGATTGCAGGTCAATGCAACAAATATCTATGGCTTGAGTGAGATTATTGGCCCCGGCGTATCTCAGGAAGATTTTGAGGAAAAGGGAACGGGCAGTTACATCTGGGAAGACCATTTCTTCCCGGAAGTAGTGGATAAAGATACCGGTACCCCCCTACCCTACGGCGAAGAAGGAGTGCTTGTCTTTACCACGCTTACGAAAGAAGCTTTACCATATCTTGCCGCTTCGGGAATCTCGGGAAAGGCCTTATCAAAATAAGAAAGGTATCCCATGTCCAGCATAGAATCCCGTTTAATGACCAGCCGGTGAACGTCCAGGCCGGCAATCGCCTGCGTTTCCAAGCCCTGATAGCCAAACATATTATTTTCTTTGGGAGTACCTGGCGTCCAATTAGCTTCCGTACCAACATTCGGACCAGTAGCGCCAAATTGTCCATTCCAAAGCATTACTTCCTGATATGCGCCATTCATAGCGGTGGGAGTACGAATGGGTTGCACGTCCAATTCCACGGGTAGGTAACCATCGTGCGGCCTTCGTTTTTCGCCATTCGCTCCAAAACCAACCCCTCCGTCGCCAATGCCCTGGTGGCGATTAGCCTGAAATCCTGCTGACGCAAAATGACAACTCGCACAGGAATAAGTGCCTTTACCTGCTGTTTTTTCCGGTTTTAAAGCAATACCGGTTTCGTGGTATAACAGCTTACCTAAGGTTACTTTTTCGGTCGTTATGGGATTATTAGGATCCTGAGGAATATTCGCATAATCATCACTTGAGGGCATTTTGAAAAAATCCAGCCCTTGGCCTTGCGATGCTTCAATCAAGGTATTTTCCAGGATATTGTCCAGCGATTCTATTTGTTCTTCATCCGTTCCGCAAGAAAAAACAGAAAAGACCAAACCTAAAAAAAGTAATTTTCTTCGCATTACAATAGGGATTAATTGATTTAGAATTAAGTAATGATAAAACAATAGATTAGACTTGTTCGGCGGGATCATCAAACGGCTACAAGCGGCAAATTTTATACTG
>CAZHNG010000217.1:0-8645 GCA_964533785.1 uncultured Saprospiraceae bacterium
CATTCCTTTAACAAATACATGCTGGTGCATAACATCAATCAAACTGAACACCCTGAGTTATAGGGTTATGAAGTTATAGGGTTATGAAGTTATAATAAGGTTATGAAGTTATAGGGTTATGAAGTTATGTGGGGATAAATATTGGAAGTATTTTGAATAACCACATAACCACATAACCACATAACCAAATAACCCTAGCCCAAATCACTAGCGCAACTTATTGCTTTAAAACCTTTCGTACAACTTGTTTGCCGTTTGACTCGACCGTAAAATAGTAGATCCCTTTAGGCAAGGTATTCGTAGGTACCTCTACGGTAGTTGGTTGCGCTATATTTAATTGCTGAGCAGCAACAACCCTTCCCAATTGGTCGGTGAGAGAATAACTGCCGTCGATGAAAGTTTCCGGTTCGATATTGACCACTAAATTATCTTCAAAGGGATTGGTAATGACAGAAAGCTTACCTAGATTATTTTGAGAAAAAGTATTTACCGTTACGGAAGAGGTTATCTTATAAATGGTTCCGCTAAAGTCGGCGATGTATAATTCTCCGTTTTCATCCTCTCCGAAGGTTGACCAGGAAGATCCGGTATTCAGCAGTTCAGTCCGTTGCCAATTGTTGTCTTCTTCTTGAGTAAGCATCCAGATCCTTCCAGTGACAAAATCAGCGAATAAATACCTGCCCTGTAAATCCGGGTATTGTTCGCCGCGGTAAACAAAGCCACCGGTAACCGACCTTCCAATGCTATGCGGATAGGCATCCACGGGAAAAACGTACTCTGAGATATCACCACAACCAGATAGATTAAATGTTGCATCCCCTTCGTAGCATCTCCAACCGTAATTCTCCCCTCCCGTACTGGAGACAGGTTGCCTGTGGATTTCCTCAAAAGCATTTTGCCCTACATCACCGATCCATAAATCTCCCGTTAGACGGTCGAAGCTGTAGCGCCAGGGATTACGCAAACCGATACTCCAAATTTCATCTCTGGTAGTAGCAGCACCTAAAAACGGATTGTCAGAAGGGACGGCATAAGGTTGTTCGGCGGTACTGTTATTGACATCGATGCGCAGCATTTTACCCAGTAAATCTAACCGGTCTTGAGCAAGATCTCTGGGGTCACCCGCATTGCCTCCATCACCGGTACCTATATATAGGAAGCCGTCAGAGCCAAATTTTAAGCAACCACCATTGTGGTTACCAAACGGTTGTTCAATGTTGATGATCTCGAGTTCACTCTCACTATCCGCGATATCCGGATCGTCATCACTGACTTTAAATCTCGATACCTGAGTATCATTCTCATCGTCCGTATAATTGATGAAAAAGTAACCATTGTTCTCAAAATCCGGATGAAAGGCTAGGCCCAATAACCCTCGTTCTCCACCACTGTCTGCGATTTGATCTCTGATATCCAAAAAAAATGATTCATTGATGGTACCATCTTTTGACATTATCCTGATCGTACCTCGTTTTTCTACAATGAATAAACGTTCATCGCCGGCATTGGCGATATCTACCGGCTGGTCAAAAGCATTGGTTATTTGCACCAGCTCCAACTCTACCTGCCCGGTAGCATGAAATAATGTAATTAATGTAAAAATCAACAGAAACGTAAACCTTTTCATAGTGTTATGCTTTGAATCTTCAAAATTTGATATGAATAAATCTCTTTTCGCCTTAGCATTCCTTACAACGCTTTCTGTTACCCAGTGTCAAATCAATTCCAGTAAGAACGAAAGCGTCAACGCTAATGCTGTGAATAATACTACCCAGACAACGGCTCCTTCGCTGTTATATTTTAAGAACATTCGAAGTGCTTCCTATCAAAGTATAGACAATAATGATAACGAAGCAGAGCTTTATCGGCTCAAAGAATTATCGATTTCTGACAATAGGCCGACATTTTGTCCGCTTATTGCCAACTATTGGCTCGAAGATCGGGCTCACCTGAAATTCAGGATGATTTACCCGGATGGCACCTACACGGAAAACTTTACTGTTCACTGGACAACCGGGATCGACTCCGGCAACTTCGACATAACAGCGGAAAACCAAATGGCCGCCGCTTTAAAAATATTGGAAATATCCAAACAAGAAGGAAAATTCTTTTTTTCTAATGACGGTTCTGCCCGGCTGGAAATCCTGGATACCTCCAGAGAACGAAAATTGTTAAAAATCATTTTCAATGATTATCTTAGACTGACTGAGAATCTTTGAATCAACAAAAAAAACTAAATTTGCTCGTCAAAATGTTTCCTTTTAACCCGGATCCATCCCCAAAACCAGTGTAGAGAATTAAATGCCGAATGATAATCTATCCCGTTTCATTATTTTGGCAAAGTATAAACATTCAGGTTCAATTTACTAATCGGTATAGTATAACTCAAAATTATAAGTAAGGACCTTACTTCCCTTCGCACTATTGACTGAAGTTTAGCAAATGAGAAGAACAAAAACTATTGTAAGATCCCTCGCGCTATATTTATGTTTATGCGGATGGTTAACAGCTCAAACGACACTAACTAATCCATCCGCATGCGGTATGGGATTAACTATTACCGATAACAACTGCCCCGATAACGGTTTGTCATCGCAACCGAATGTTTTTACCGTTCAGGTAGAAAATGCGCCTGGTGACATCCTAGGCACCGATGTATATTTAAAAGAGGTGCAATTGATTATTTTACATGAATGGGCTGGAGATCTGGATATTAAATTGGCGGCACCAAATGGCATCGAAGTCAACCTCACCAGTGATAATGGGGGAGATGAAAATGATTATGGCAGTCTCAATTTTTCCGATTGCCAGGGATTTACTCTTTTCTCCTACGGCGCGTGCAATTCCATCACTGATGGAGAACCGCCTTTTCTCAACGGACCTTACCAACCCGAAGAAGGGTTCTTTAGATTCAACGATGGGTTAACCAATCCGAATGCGGCCTGGCAATTGCAAATATGTGACGACGTAGCAGAAGATACCGGAACCTTGGAATACGTAAACCTGGTATTCGAACCGATAGCATGCCTGCCGGTCACCCTTCCTTTTGTAGCCGCAGTAGATACCACCTCGGTCACTCTGGATTGGGAGCACCCCGAAGGAGTAGCCTGTGCTACTACTTTAATCGAATACGGCCCGCCAGGTTTTACACCAGGCGAAGGGTTGAATGCTAATGGTACTTTAGTTGAATTGAATCAATGCCCTCCCGTCACTATAGCTGGCTTTGCCGGAGAAACCACCTACGATATTTATATTCGGAAGCAATGCGCCGGTAATTCCTTTTCTGAGAACAGTTGCCCGGTAGTAGTAACAACAGGTTGCAGCCCTCCTCCTCCGACAATTATTGAAAACTTTGAGAATACTTTACCGTGCCGGCCCAACTGCGGTGAAGTTTGTCCGATTGATGGTTTTTGGCGCAATTCCAGTAATGATGATTTCGACTGGATCACCTTAACTGGTCCAACTCCTACCATTGGCACCGGCCCCGACGGAGATGTGAGCGGAGATGGTCAATTCATCTATTTAGAAGTAAGCGGTGGAAATTGCAACGACGGGAACCTTGCCTACTTACTATCGAATTGCGTGCGCATCGATAAAGCAAATTCGGATACCTGCCATTTTTCATTCAATTACCACATGCAAGGCAATGACGTTGGTAGCTTATCCCTGGAAGTGACTACCGATGGGGGATTCAGCTGGCGGCAATTGTGGGAAAAATCAGGTGACCAGGGAGCTGCCTGGAAAAAAGTATACCTGGGTTTCGACCAATTACAAAATGGGGAAGTAGCGCAATTCCGTTTTACGGGTACTGGCGGAAGCGGCCCCAAAGGAGATATTGCGATCGACGGTATCGTATTTTACGGTACTGAGGACCTGGGAGCGCCTGCTAACCAGTTCTTTGTTGATAATGATGGGGATGGATTTGGTAATCCCGAGGTATTTATTTTTAGTTGCGAACCAACTGCCCCAGAAGGATTTGCATCACTGCCCACGGATTGCGATGACAGCGACGAACTAGTTAACCCCGATGCAGCGGAAGTACCATGCGATGGAATAGATAACAATTGCAATGGCACCGAGGATGATATCGTATTGCCACCTCCGAGTATCACCAATGATACGATATGTTCGGAGGAAGCTGCGCAGGTATGTGCTACGGCAGGCTTTAACCGCCCGATATTCTGGTATGGCTCTCCCGATGGTAATGACCTGTTAGGTTTTGGGGAATGTTATGTCCCGGAAATCCCCGAAAATAACAGCCCTTTTCCCGTTACCTACCGGTTCTACGCCGAAGAAACCGACTTTTTTTGCCGCTCTGTTGAGCGAGCGGTAGCTACGGTAACCGTCTTACCGCAACCTAAGCTTGAACTGGCCGAAACCCCGGTTATCTGCCGAAACGAAAGTCTTGACCTCAATAGCTTAAGCATTGAGGAAAGCAATTTTACCGGTGCTGGTATCAGTTTTCATTCCAGCCTGCCCCCTACCGATGAGAATCGACTGACTTCTACCATCGTAAGCCCGGCACAAAGTTCCATTTATTATGCTGTAGCTACAACGGATGGTGGTTGCACTGATGATGCGCTTATTCAGGTCACCGTCAGAGGGGGGCCTATTGTTGAATTTTCACCTTCTGATACTTTTTCGATCTGCAGGGAAACTTCAACCACATTAGCAGCAAATGTAACCAACGGCGCAGGCAATTACAATTACCAATGGAGTAATGGAAGTACGGAACCAGCTATTGAAGTTGAGGCGGACTTTTTTTCGGGCGCGGTAGACCATTATGTGGTCACCGTAACGGATGAAACGGGCTGTTCGGCCGTTGATAGTGCTAGAGTCACGACGACTTCCAGCATTGATTCCATCCAAAGAATAATTAATAATGTAACCACTTGTAGTGGGAACAATGGTTCGGTGACCTTAACTCCTTTGAACGGAGTCAGTCCATTTCGCTACATCTGGCAAAGTAATAATGGTATAACAGGAGAGTTCACCAGCAATGAAGATCGTTATACTATTGAAAACCTGACGCAGGGCGCATACCGCATCACGATAACCGACAACTCGACGGGAGCTTGTGATTTCGTATTGCGTTCCGTCATAGTGAACGGCCCCGATGCGGTAGTCAATTCGTCCACTATTACGAATGTGTCGTGTAAAGGTGCAAGTGATGGGACGATCTGTGTTGATGTGAGCGGCGCAAATTTGGAGTATATCTGGAGTACCGGTGCGACTACGGAGTGCATTGAAAATCTTCTGCCAGGTTCCTATTCTGTAACGATCACAGAAGGGACTTGCCAAACGGTACTTTCGGACCTGCTGGTTGAAGAACCGGAAGAATTAAGCACCTTTACGACCCTCCAGCCCCCCACTTGTTCCGATCTTAACGACGGAGCAATTGACCTTACGGTTTTTGGTGGGAACGGAGGCTATACTTTCCAATGGGATACAGGGGCACAGAGCGAAGACCTCACTGGTATTGGTTCAGGATCTTACTCATTCACCCTTACGGATGCCAACAATTGCGAGTTGGTTGATTCCGTCATTTTAGAAGCCCCCGATAGTCTGTCGATAGTGCTGGATCAATTGAGCGATGTGAGCTGTTCAGGATTGCGCGATGCCTTTATCAGAGTCAATGGAAATGGCGGAGTACCCCCGTATCAATATACCTGGGATAATGGACAAACGACTTCTCTTTTGGCGGGGATAGGTGCCGGCAATTACAGTGTTACCATAACTGATTTCAACGGCTGTACGGCTATGGCGAGTTATACGATCGAAGAACCAGTCCCTTTAATTGCACAGGTTGAAGAAGTCATAGCTCCCGATTGTATTGGTGATATTAACGGCAGAATATCCATTTCCACTTCCGGCGGCACTCCGCCTTATCGGTTTGACTGGCAAAACGGGATCACCGACAGTGTATTAACCAATATTGGGGTGGGTAACTACCAGGTGATCATAGCCGATGGAAATAATTGTTACGCAGATACCATTGCTGTGGAGTTGAACGCACAGTCGGTAGTTGATTTGGCCGCAACCGTTGATGCACCGACTTGCATCGGTCTCGATGACGGTAGCATTTCAATTCAACCCAGCGGAACTGCTCCCTTCACTTTTAATTGGGCGGGCGGTCAGAACACAGCAAACCTTTCCGGAGTTACTGCCGGTAGCTATCCGGTGACTGTTGTAGATGCACAAGGCTGCCGGTTAGATACGGCTATACAGGTAGAGGCTCCGCAGGTATTCGATGTAGAATTTGCCGTTTTTCAACCCAGTTGTTTTGGTAGTGACGATGGTGTAATCAATGTTAATTTACTTCAATCGGGTGAAGCACCTTTAGCGTTTAGATGGAGTACAGGGGGCGTTAACCAGTCTTTGGTGGGGATTGCAGAAGGGGCGTATGTACTCACCGTTACCGACGGTCTTGGTTGTCATTACATTTCCGACACCATAAACATTGAGAATCCACCACCACTACGATTAAGTGTTGATGGTATAGGCACCATCAATTGTTTTGATGATTCTACCGGATTTATTGAAACGACTACGACCGGAGGAGCCCCACCTTACAACTATAACTGGATCGGACTTGAAGCCAGCAGCGATGACCTGTTTGAGCTGCCGGCCGGCGATTACCGCTTGCTGATAAGGGATGCCAATGACTGTCCGATAGATACGACCTTCCGTTTAACACAGCCGGAAGAACTTAAAGCCAGGGTGGAAGTTGATGCCGGAGATATTTGTATCGCCACTTCTGCCAACCGGCTTTCCAGTACAGTAACCGGAGGCGTGAAACCATATTTCTTCACCTGGAGCAATGGCAGTACTGCCGAAGACCTGGTAGATATCGCTTCGGGCGATTACAACCTGTTGGTGAGCGATGATAATGGATGTACGGATACGGTGCCTTCTATTAAACTTCGGTCGCAGATCACACCGTTAACTTTAGATTCCTTTTACGTAACCAGTTCGAGCTGTAGCGGCAGTAATGACGGATCTATGACGGCCGTTATTTCCGGCGGTTCCACCAATTACCGGTTTCATTTTAGTAATAATGACATCAGAGAGACGCAGGCCAGGCGGGTAACTTCTTCTAATTTAAGACTTAACCAAAGCTACCGGGTTACAGTAACCGACCTTACAACAGGGTGTTCGGTTGTTTCTGATTTAGAAGAAGCGACAGAACCTGCGCCACTCCTCATTGTAAGAGACAGCCTCAGCGTAATCGAATGCGCAGGAGAAAATGACGGAGCTATATACACCAGAGCAATCGGTGGTGTTTCTCCTTACCGTTACGAATGGTATAATCAGGATTCGGTTCTCGTTGATACGGTTTCCAGTCTACTGAACGTACCCGCCGGAAACTATACGCTTGTAGTTACGGATGCTAATAGTTGTACCGACACTTTACCCCAAACCAGGATCATCAGCCGTAACCCTCCGATCCGATTAATTGACAGCCTGACCGTGGTTAATCATGTAATATGCAAAGGCGGCAATGACGGCAATATACGCATTACTACTGCCGGAGGTGTAAAACCCTACCAATTTCGGTGGAGTAACGGCGCGGTCAGCGAAGATCTTAGTCAGATCAGAGCAGGCAGCTATGCCATTACGGTCGCTGACGCTATCGGATGTGTGGCAACTTTTCCGGCGATTACGGTTAATGAACCAGCGGACAGTATTTCGCTTACTGCCGAATTGGTGCCTCCTTCTTGTCACGATGAATTCGACGGTGCCATTTCAACAACCCTATCGGGAGGAGTAACCCCGTATGCTATTCGTTGGCGACTGGAAGATGTATTACTTTCCAAAGAAACAGACACTGATCTGGATAGTCTGTCCGGAGGAAAATACTTTCTCCTGCTTGAAGATGCCAATGGTTGCCAATTTCAGGATTCGTTTAATCTGGTCGCACCAACTCCCATCACTTTGGAAATAAAAACCCTCCCAACTACCAGCCCCGATGAATTCGGCGGTCTTTCCGCTACCGCTATGGGGGGGACCCCGCCCTATATTTTCTTCTGGAATACCAATGACACAACCCAAACCACCATGGATCTGGAAAACGGTGCTTACAGCCTGACCGTTACTGACGCCAATGGTTGCAGTATTGACACTTCCACCGTCTTGGTAAGTGTTAATGATTCTTACAGTATTGAATCTTACAATCTTTATCCGAATCCTACGTACAATAACTTGCAATTGGCACTCAGTCTGAATGAACCGCTTGATATTCAAGTCAGCATATTGAATGTTCTTGGGCAACCCGTTATTCGGGAAAGAAAAACAGGTTTCCGTCAAGGGACCTGGCAGTTCGATCTGGCTCCGTTTGATGCGGGGATCTATCTATTGCAGGTTCGCACTAAACAGCAAACCATTCTAACAGAAAAGGTTATTTTATTGGAATGAACAATATTGCAATGAGCGATGGAACAATGAGCAATGTTGCAATGAGCAATGGAACAATGAACAATGTTGCAATGAGCGATGGAACAATGAGCAATGTTGCAATGAGCAATGGAACAATGAGCAATGTTGCAATGAGCGATGGAACAATGAGCAATATTGCAATGGGCAATGTTGCAATGAGCAATGGAACAATGAGCAATGTTGCAATGAGCGATGGAACAATGAGCAAT
>CAZHNG010000217.1:8745-11875 GCA_964533785.1 uncultured Saprospiraceae bacterium
TGAGCAATGGAACAATGAGCAATGTTGCAATGAGCGATGGAACAATGAGCAATATTGCAATGGGCAATGGGGCGGTATGTTTTGCCCGAAATTCGTCGCCGTACCGAACCCGTTGAACTCGTTTAAATTTTTTCAGTTATCCCCCCATAATTCGTAGATTCGCAGCATGGCGAATCAACAACAAGGTCAGTACGTTGGTGTAATCGGAGCCGGACGTTTTGGTACCGCGGTAGCGAATCTATTAGCGCATAACGTAAACGTTTTGTTGTACAGCCGGAATCAAGAAAGAGCGGAAAAGATTCGCTCGACACGGGAGCATCAAGGAGTTCTTCTCAATGATCAAATCACCATCACGACTTCATTAGAAGAAGTCGCCAGTCAATGCGATCTGATCTTCCCGATCGTTCCTTCTTCCAACTTTCGGAAGATGATGCAGCAATTGGGGCCGCATCTTCATCCGTACCACGTTCTTATCCACGGTACAAAAGGGTTAGACCTGAAAGCTGATCAAAAGATCGAGGACTTACAAATGATCACCCGCGGGCAAGTGAGCACCATGAGTGAGATCATTGTCGAGGAAAGTTCGGTGATCCGGGTTGGCTGTTTATCCGGTCCTAATCTGGCAGGAGAGATTTTAGAAGGCCAGCCGACGGCAACGGTGGTAGCCAGTCGGTTTCGTGAGGTCATTGAATTTGGCCAGAAAGTATTGACCAGTGAACATTTCCTGGTTTTTGGGTCAACGGATCTTCTGGGAGCAGAATTGGCGGGAGTGCTTAAAAACATTATCGCCCTCGGTTCGGGTATATTGTGGGGAAAAGGTTTTGGCAAAAACCTGCAAGCCATGCTCATCACCAGGGGATTAATGGAAATGGTATACTTTGGCAAGGCAATGGGAGCCGAAAGTAAAGCGTTTTTAGGAACAGCGGGTATCGGCGACCTCATCGCAACGGCAACGAGTAAGGATAGCCGCAATTTTACTTTTGGTTACCGGCTGGGACAAGGAGAGACCAAAGAAACGATCGAAAACACCATGGATGAGCTGGCGGAGGGCGTACGCACCATAAAAATTGCACGCCAGTTGGGAAAGTATTATAAATTGCACGTCCCCATCACGGAAATGTTATACCAGGTCGTTTACGAAAAAAGAGACATTGACGAAGCCATCAATTATTTGATGACTTATCCTTATGATGTTGATGTGGATTTTCTGTAAAAAATTCGAAGAAAAACAGAATTATGAATAATAAATTATTGAAGAAAGCCATTCCGCATATCACTGCTTTTTTTGTGTTGTTGATCTTGGCGGTCATTTATTTTTTACCTCAATTAGAAGGAAAACAAATGCGGCAGGGAGATGTCATCCAATACAAAGGTATGGCTCAGGAAGCAAGAGCTTTTGAAGAAAGGACGGGAGAAAAAACACTTTGGACAAATTCCATGTTTGGCGGGATGCCTACCTATCAAATTAATACCGTTAGTGAAGGGAATCAATTAAAAATTGCGGACAAAATGTTCCGGTTATTTGGAGGAAGTGACCAACCCATCGGTCGTTTCTTTACAGCGATGATCGGTTTTTATATCCTGCTGGTTTTGTTGGGGGTTAATCCCTGGTTAAGTATAGCGGGTGCAATCGCTTTTGGTTTTACAACGAACAATCTGATCCTCTTCGAAGCAGGACACATGACCAAACTGAAATCCATTGCTTATTTACCATTGATCGTTGTTGGAATGCTACTTGCTTTCCGCAGACAATATCTATGGGGAGGATTACTGTTTGCCTTAGGATTGGGGTTGAATATATTAGCCAACCATGTCCAAATGACCTATTATTTCTTTTTGACCTTGCTGATCTTTGGTGTCGCACAATTGGTGTATAGCATCAAGCGCAATGAAGTACCGCATTTCTTAAAAGCTACCGGTACTTTGGTTATAGCCACAGCCATTGCTTTAGGTTCTGCTGCTTCCAATTTGTGGGTAACCTACGAATATTCCAAAGATACGATGCGGGGGGAACCCATTTTGGTTTCTGAAAAAGCTGATTCCGAATCCAAAAGCAGTAGCGAAACGGACGGATTAGCCTGGGACTACGCCATGCAATGGAGTAATGGTTATATCGACTTTTGGGCATCCTTCATTCCCGGGGTAGCGGGTGGAGGCTCTCAGGAACCGGTTAGTGAAAATTCTGCCATGTATGAAAACCAAAACTGGAGGCAGGTACTGCAGTCTTCTGGAATGAAATTTCCTTTGTACTGGGGAAATCTTCCATTTACCAGTGGGCCTATATATTTTGGAGCTATTATCGTTTTCTTATTTATAATGGGGCTTTGGCTGGTCAAAGAACCTGTTAAATGGTGGTTGGGATTAGGTACCTTATTGATCGTGATTTTTTCCATGGGATATAATCTGGAAGCCATCAATCGCTTTTTCTATGAATATGTACCCTTGTTCAATAAATTCAGGACACCTAATTCGGCACTTAGCGTAGTGGCATTTCTAATGCCGGTTTTAGGTTTTTTAACCTTAGGGAAAATCATCAATGGCGAGTATTCCAAAAAAGAGGTCAAACAAAGCTTGTTGGTGGCAGGAGGCATAACTGGTTTAATCTGCCTTTTCTTCATCCTATTGGGCCCCAGTATTTATTCCTTCAGCAATCCTGGGGATGCGCGTTTTGAACAAGCGGGACTAAGTCTTCAACCTCTTATCGAAACCAGAAAAGGTTTAATGAGAGCCGATGCTTTCAGAACATTGATATTAATCGGGCTTACCTGGGGATTGATCTGGCTTTATAACCAGGGAAAATTTAAACAAACATACCTCATTTTGGGAGTTGGAGTTTTGGTTTTATTCGATATGTGGTCAGTCGGCAGCCGCTACGTCTGGCATGACGATTTTCTGCGTAGCTCAGAAGCCGCCACTGAAATACAACCCTACCAGGCTGACCAAGATATCCTGCAAGACCCAGAACCAAGTTTTCGTGTTTATGACGTAACGCAAGACCCCTTCCGGTCTTCGCGTGCCTCTTATTTCCACCAATCTTTAGGAGGGTACCACGCCGCGAAACTACAGCGCTACCAGGACATCATCGACCGCCATTTACTACAGGGTAACCAGCGGGTTTTCGATATGCTCA
>CAZHNG010000218.1:0-7438 GCA_964533785.1 uncultured Saprospiraceae bacterium
AAGAAAATAGCCTCCCGAACTATACCTGTTATTTAATGCCCGAGGCACTAGCAAGAATAAAGGATAGGTAATGACTTAAATATTTTTCTTGCATATTTCAAGGAGTCGAACGTATAGGTATTTTATTTTTTGGCATCCTGCACACACCGGAACCCGACGGTAGCATTCCGCTCAAAGCCCTGCGAAACGCGCAATAGCTTCTGAGAATAAGTCAGCTCCCGCGGGCCCCCTTCAACGTACCACCAACTGGAAGCCGGAAGAAAATAGCTACCCCCTTTTAGTATGGTGAAATAATTAGTACCATTATCATAAAGATCATTCGTTAATTGCCAGACACAGCCCACTAGATCTTCCAGCCCATGAGGGTTAGCACCTTTGGGATAGGCCCCTACCGGATACAATTGACCATTACCGGTATTACACAAAGAAGGATCTCCCCGGAGTTTAGAAACGGTAAGGGTATTCGTAATGACTTGTTCTTCTCTTTTAATGGTGGCCTTTTTACTCCATGGCCATTCCCGCAAGTCGGGTGTTTGAGCGGCGTATTGCCATTCTATTTCCGTAGGTAAGCGCTTACCCGCCCAGTTGGCGTATGCTTTGGCGTCCTCGTAGCTTACATAAATAACCGGATATTGTTCTTGTTCCGCTGGAATATTGCCGTTGATCCAATGCTTCAGAAAGTTCGTAGTATCCGTGGGGACGTATTGGCTTTGATCGAGGAAGGTCTTAAACTGGGCATTGGTAACGGGATGTTTATCCATAAAAAAGGCAGGCATTTGGATCTTTCCTTTGGGATATTCCGCTGGATGGGGGATAAAATTATCCCCAAATGTCACTTTCATTTCGAAAGAACCTGCCGGGATACGGACCATGCCTTCCGGAGTTTCACTTGCTATTTTTGTTTTTTGCGATTGACTGATCAAGCGAGCTAAGCCAGGAGGGACTGCAAAAATGGTTTCATCCAGTAGTTCGATGTGGTCAAATAACTGTACGATGAACTTTCCTTCGTATCGGCCAAAATGTTCGTGCAGGACAATGCTTTGGGTTTCGGCCGGAAGATCTAACGCCAGGTCAGTTTGCTCGTAGGAAGGCCTGCCCGGCCAAATGCGAATTCGATCGCCACGAGTTGCGGAAAGCTTCAAATGATCTCCTTGTCGGTCGGCAGTTAATAGTTTCGGGAGTATTGCGATGGCGCCAACTGCTCCTTCGTTGTTGGTACCTAACCATTTGGATGAAAAGGCTGCCAGATCTACCGGGACTTCCCACTGTCCATTAATGGTATCCGGCTCGATCAATTCGTGATTCCAGAGATCTACCAGGTGGTAATCATCTCTGATCTTTGTTCGAAAGAGTGGCCCGTTGTAACCTTCGGGTAATAAACTGAAAATCGTGAAAACCGTTTTTTCTTCTCGTGGCCATTGATTGACGTAAATGCGGTCTTTCAAAGTGGGAATGAGCGGGGTATAGGCTTTTGCCGTGAAATTGGCCGTATTTTCCCGTTGGATCCTCAGGAGCTGCCCCCGGAAACGGTAATCATCTTCGATCCAGCGTGGCCGGCCGGGCCGGAATTGATTGACCTCCGTACCGTAGCCATTGAAAAATGAAGTCATGTATTCGCGGCGAATGGGTTCTTTATAAATTTCGGCTACACGGAAAATGGCAAAATCGGGACGGATAAATTTGTTCAGGTTGAGTAATGGTGGATAATAAAGAGCGTTATGTACCCGTCCGGCAACGATTCCGGGCATGTCTTTGGGTACGGCCATACCCTCGCTGTACATAATGACGCCAGGACGTACGCGGTCGGCAGCATTCTGGTGCTCGCGGCTGGATTTGCCCTCGGTATCCAATACGACCCCATCAGCAGTCGTGGCCGCAATCATATCGGACATCCCGGCGTGGTGATCTTCCCAGCGCGTGCTTTCGTCCCAGGGGTTATAGCTTAGAAAAAATCGGGTACCCTCTTGCCGGCACTTTTCTGCTAATTGTTGGAGCTGTTTTGTACCTCCCGGCAGATCGCGCCAAAGGTCCCATTGGTTGCGCTGATCCAGGCCCAGGGTGGGCCAGTTGGGCCAGATGCCTATAACATCGTTGCCTCCGTGCAACTTTTTTGCCTTGTCCAAGAAATTATCCAGTTGGTAGGATTGGGTTTTGACATCAAAAAAGTCACTATCCCAGGCCATGATCAGGTGCATGGCATAGGCATGGCGGATCCATTGCAGATCTTTTCTATTGTAAAGCGTTTCATCAAAAGGTTTTCCTTCCAGGTCGTAGAGATATCGCTCCTGAAAGAGGCGGCGCAGACCTGCTTGCCAGGTGCCTTGGTAGCCATCGAACCAAAGATGATAGGTTACAGTTCCACCGGGGAAAAGGATGGTCTCAAAACGACGTCTTTGTGTTTTCTCAGGATCCCATTTTTTCCTGCGTGCCAATGCGCAAATATTCAACTTATTATCCAGTTCGATACTGGCATACCCTAATTCCCAGGCATTATCGGGCAGGATGACGTTGACCGGTGTCTTATCCGGCAGGAATAAATGGCTACGGGACAAAGGATGTTTCCCTTTTCCCGTGAGGTAAGGATGTTTGGACGAGGCTCCCAGCGGGACCAGGTTTTCAATAGTGATCGTATCTTTTGCAGTATTATTTTTCAATTGTAGTTCATAACGACAACCGGGACTGTACTCTTTAGTTGACCAAATTTGAGCCTCTAGTCCAGAAAGTCGCAAGACCATGGTGTCCCCAGCATAACTGAGGTTTTCTCCATTTTCGGATGTGTACAAGGTTTCATTGATACGCAGGGAAAATAAAGGGTAGGGTACTTTTGTTTTTAACGCTGTGTCCCCGAATTGAAAGGAGTTGATTGTGAGTTTAGGTTCCTCATTCAACTCCATTCCAATAAATTTTTGAGCAAAGATATGCTGCCAAGGACTTATAGCCATGAGGAGGATCAGGACTTCTTTCATGGGCGCTATTTTTCTTTGTTTGAATTGTTCAGCATAAAGACCTCAACCATTAAATTCCCGCCCGAAACCCTAGGGACACTACTGAGTAGGATTCGCGTACAATTTGCTGTTGCGGGTTTTTAATATTGGCGATCAGGGGAAATCCTCCGTTCAGAAAGATATTGTACTTGGCATTTGGAGCGTACTGTATACCGCCGAAAGCGAACAAAAAGTCGGCAGTGCGGATTAACGAAGGATTACTATCCAGTTCAGCAGGCCGGAAGGCCAGACTGTAAGAAAGGCCGGGATAAAAAGTAAACCGTTGATTCGTTGTGCGTTGAATGAGGAAAAAGCTAGCGCTGGTATTATATAGGGATTGATCGGTCACGGCACTTGGAAAAAAGATCTGCCCGGTTCCTGAAAAGAAGTAATAGGCATTGGCATTCAATTTTTTGAAATAGGTTAAACCAATATCCATAATATCGCGGTCTGCCCCCAATTGTACTTGTTCCACTTCATCTTTCACCGTTGAAATGGCGTATCCTCCATTGACGACCAACTCCGGAACGGATAATATAGGAATAGCACGGAAACGCAATCCAACGCTGCCCAGGCCTCCAAAGGAGCGGTCGATGAAGGTGGTGGGGTCAAAAATGGCGTTATTGTCCGCCGCACCAGAACTTTCTCCCTCAAATACCTTGAACATCGAACTGGTTGCGGCATTATCAAATCTACTGCGTACATACTTTAGCTGGATTCCTACATCATAACGGCCGGTAGCTGAAACGCCGTAAAAAGCAAAAAGATCCGCATTAAATAAGGTGCGTCGAAACCGGTCGATAATCGGAGAATTTTTATCCGTTTGGTGAAAGGCTAACCAATAGGAAGTAAGCGTATTATTGGAAATGATCTCCGCCTGACCGTTGCGCAATACGGTTGAAGAACCTCCGCCTACAATAAAGGTTTCAATGGTATCCAAACCGGGAATTGAATACTTGAATTTTTGGGCCTCCGCTTTGTATGTAAAAACAATAAGTAAGATGATGAATCGAAGAAGGTGTTTACGTACGGCTAAAGTATTCATACTGTCGTGGTTTATGATATTTTTTATTTTGATGCTAGACGCTAGATTTGTTGGTAAAGATGCGTCGTTCCATTCGTTTTATCTTAAGCCAAAAATAGAGCAAATAACTGGTCAGGCCAAGCGGTACGACCCACAACCATCCGAAATTTGAAGATTTAAGTGGGAGCGGTTCCATATTGCCTATACTGATGAAAGAAGCCCAATAAAAGGGGTGCGCATATCGATTTCCGGCATTTACTAAAAAAACTAATTTTGCTTTCCTGATCGCATGATTCTTTGGTTGGCCTTGTTTTAAGTTTTCGAAAAACTGCAACATGATTTGGCTGGTCACCTTATCGTCAATATTCCACAGCGTAGCAACCAGGCTTTTGGCCCCGGCATACGAGAAACTACGGGCAATACTGGCTATTCCTTCTCCTCGCTGTAGCTCTCCCGTTCCCGTTTCGCAGGCACTAAGCACGATCATTTCTGCATGGATGGAGAGATTATAAATATCTTTGATATAAAGTAAGGACTGCTCAGGCCCCTCCTTTTCATTGGAGAAAGCTAAGAAAGAGTAGTCTTTTTCGTTATTATTTACTTTTCCGTGAGTAGCCAGATGTAAGATTTGGTAGTGGGATTGCTGAGTAATAAAATTGCTCCTGGTTGCAGCGGTATTCAAAAAGACGTCGCCACCGATAGCCTGTTGTACATCGAGAATTTCTTGCTCGTTGTGTAATAAAGGGGATAAGCCCCTGTCGTTTTCCTTTGAGAATACCGGTGCAAACCCGAGATAGATTTTACGGGCTCTGTTTCGCTTTCTTTCCGTCATTTCTTTTAGTAACCGGACCGAATAATTGTAGGTGATGGTATAGTTTTTAATGAGGAATGGTAGCTTTTGCAGGCTGGTAAGTTCTTCCGAATAGCCGGACAATAATGCATCAAATGGTAAAAGCTCCAGCTCTCCGGAAGGAATAATGACGAGATCAGACTTGATCAGGGATTTAACCGGTTCGATCAAAACCTGATAAATTTCATGAGCAGCCTTTTGGTATCTTTGGATATTGGCCGTTAGCTCTTTGGAAGAAATATAGGGAAAGTTAAGGATCGCATCGCGAATGCTGAACACAGAGTAATCAAAATTGGGGGGTAGCGAAACATTGACTACTTCAAATTGGTTTTTGGTAATTACAAAAATGTAAACCCGATCATTACCCAGGAAATACTCAAGGATCGTTTGTTCGGGTTTAAGGAGTTTCTTTTGGATCTCTTCCAGCGGAATAGGGGCGTTCTCATACCGCAGGGTATAATAGTCTGGATAAACAATTTTTACAGAATCAATCAGCTTGGAAAGCTTCTGTTTTCGATCAAAGATAATTTTTGCCAGGCTATCCAACCTGGTTGCATAAAGGGTTTGATTGTGACCACTTTCCAGAAAATAGCGTTTTTCCAATCGTACGATTTCTTTTTCCATATCTTGTAAACGATTGGTTACACGGGGAGGGATACCGGAAAATAGAGCGGCTTCACTTTTATTTATCCCCTCCAACAGTAGTAAACTTCTGTTTTTCTCGGAAAAAAAGAAAGCTTGTTCCCAATATTTTATATCTCCCGTTATTTCTTCTAAAAGAAGGCAGGGTAAGATCGCTGCTTCATAAACCTGGGCGGCTTTCTGCGCCAATTGTAGTTTGGAGCCCACGGTTTTGTAACGGATGCGCAAAAAATCAATGAATTGATCAGCTTGGAGGAAATATCGTAGTGCTTCTTCTAAAGGAGCATTCGTATTGGTTTGGTAATAAAGCTGGACGTGAGTAATGGCAATGGTATGTAGCGCATTGATCAGTATATGGAAGCTATTAACCTCCTGGAATGAAACAAAGGCATCGGAATTGAAATTGAGAGCTTGTAAACAGTTTTGAAAACTATCGGCCGCAGCTCGAAAATTACCCCGCATAAAATGTCCGCCGCCAATATTATAATGGCTTTCTGCCACATCAGGATGCACCGGTCCAAAATTATGGATCCGGATCTTCAATGCTTTCTGATGTAGTTGGGCTACGTAATCATCATAACCACTTTTTTGGGCATAGACGTTGGCCATATTGCTGTAGCAAGATGCCAGGTCCGGATGATTAGGGTCAGCATAAGTCTGATAGCTCTTCAGGGCTTTCTGGTAATGCTGGATAGAGTGGGCAAAGCTTCCTATGGCATCATAAATGTTTCCCAGGTTGAAATGGACATCACCGACAGTTGGATGAGCACTACCGTACAGTTGCTGGTAGATGGACAAAGCTTTTTCAAAATCAGTAAGGGCGAGCATTTCTTTGCCTTGGTTTTTCCAGCAGAGACCACGATTGTTATAGGTTTGAGCAATTTCAGCATGAGGTGCCGTCAACTTTTCTGTTCGGATGGATAAAGCCTGATCATAATAGACTAAAGCTTGCGAAAAATCGCCGAGGTTATTCAGGCAATTGCCAATGTTGTTATAAACGTGAGCAACTTTTAAGTGTTGATCCCCCAGGGCTTGTTCCCTGATTCGTAATGCGTTTTCAAAATAGGGATAGGCCTCATCGAATGCTTTGACTTCCTGGTAATAATTGCCTATTTTATTCAATGTTTCCGCTTCTCCTAAGGCATTTCCGCGCCGCTGCCATTTCTCAAGGGCTTCTTCGTAGTACCGGATCGCTTTATGATATTGGGTGGCTTCCAGTGCACAATCACCTAAAACGTTCAGCAACTTGCCTTCCATTTCAGGGGATAACTCTCCCGGCGTTGATCTGACTGCCTGTAAGGTTTTTTGGGCAAGCCATTCGGCTGTCTTCCAGTCTTTATCGACCTGGATCAATAAAAGGGCTCTTTCATATTGCCGGCGTATTAATAGAGTGTCCGGAGTAGCTTGGAGGCTAGCGGAAACGATCAGGAGCAGCAAGGTGAAAAAGTGACGCATGTTTTAATCCGTGATGAATGATAATTGATGGATGAATTTAAAAGGATTATTTTTATCTGACAGTTTCTGGCGACAAATCTCTTTTTAAATTTACAGAATAATAGGATTTAGCTATTAAAACCTGTTTATGTTATGAAAATAAAGATACTCATACCCTTGTTCCTTACTATTATTCTTTGTCCCTTCGTTTCGGCTCAAAACGAGATCGAACTACTTACCTATTGGGATTATAAGCTGAAAAAAGGAGCTTACGAAAAAATCAACCACCTGATCGCCGCTTCCAACGGATTGATCATTGGCGTTGGGGAGACTATTGGCGATAGTTTCAAAGATGCCGATGGATTGTTTGTCATCATTGACCCGGAAGAAGGCGGTCGTAAACTTTGGAAAAAGTATGGCGATGGCGGAGACAATGGTTTCAATGCGGTGGTGCAAAATCACGACGGCACTTTTACCTTGGTGGGATATACGGCGGATAACAAA
>CAZHNG010000218.1:7448-11779 GCA_964533785.1 uncultured Saprospiraceae bacterium
GACGGCTGGGTGGTTCAAGTGGATGAAAAGGGGGAAGTACTTTTTGAAGCCAAACCTACTGGTAATCTCGATCAAGAAGAAGAGTTAAAAGATGTGGCTATCAATCCGAGTGGTGATGTATTGGCAATTGGTATTCAATACGATAAAAAATCCAGCCGGAATTGGTTGCTGGGCATTGGCCATCAGACTTTGACGATTAACCGAACTGTAGAAAACCCGGAATTGGCTGCTGTTGAAGCATTAGTGGCGAGTGAAGATGATCATTTCGTATTGCTGGGCAACACTACCGGGAAGAACAGGAATAATCCCAACGATGCCTGGGTGTTAAAGGTGAATAAAGAAGGTGAAGAGGTATGGGAAGGTCCCCAGTTTTTCGGTGATCGGGAGTTTCAGGAAGGGTTGGATATTACTAACACGCCCATGGATGGTGGTTTTGTGATTGTGGGAGCAAACAATTCCGGCAGCGAAGGAATGGCAGATATGTGGTTACTAAAAATGGATGAAAATGGGGAGTTCTTATGGGAAAAAACTTATGGGGGCCATGCCACCGATGTAGCTAATGCCGTCATTGAGCTTTCCGAGGGGGGCTACGCTTTATTGGGCAGTACCCAATCGCATATGCCAAAAGCTGATCATTCAACGCTCCAATTAATTATAACCGATGCTACTGGAAATCGCCTTGATTCAGATACTTATTACATCGTTGATGGCGAAGGTGATGAAGTCGGGCACAGTATTTTAGAATTATATACGGGTGACAAAGTAGTGATCGCCGGAAGTTCAAAAGACCGGGAGACCTCTGTTTATCCGGCTGCTTACGTAGGCGCGGTCAGCTATAAGTACAGGCCGGTTACCCGTGAATCTCGCGACGATGGCACCTACAGCAGCCAACAGATCAGTTTGACTTTGTCGGAATCCGTTTTTGTCGATGCTGACCGCGATAATCTCCTGGAGTCAGGGGAGCGGGGTTATTTCGTAGTGGAAGTTGCTAATGAAAGCGGAAAAACACTGTACGATGTATCTGGTGCGATATCCGCTAATGATAATATTCCTGTACGATACTGGGATAATATCAAATTAGGGGTAATGCGTTCGGGGCAAACCAAACGATTATTGGTGCCGGTAAAAGCAGAGGAATCCCTGGTAGAGGAAGGGGTACAACTAAATGTGGATATCAGCAGTGAAAATACCTACGCCGCCAGTTCCGTGTTGAGTTTGGGCGCTGTTTCCGATACGGATCCTGCTAAGTTATTGGTGGAAGATTTTAGCTTTATACCCGGCGAGAATCCGCAACCTGGTGACATTACGCGGTTACAGGTGGAATTGGTGAATGTCGGAGCGTTGCCTTCCGAGCCGGTCAGCACCAATTTTACTTTACCGGTCGGCGTAGAAGCCTACGGGCCGGCTTCGGTGGACATCCCCAGTATCAGGCCGCGGAGTACGCATAAAGTGGCATTTTCTTTTACCTACACCGCCGATTATAAGGGGCGAGACATTCCGGTCACTCTGCAAACCCTCGATCGAAAATTGATGAAAACCTTCTACCTGACCTTGGGCAGTCAACCCGTCACTGCAGTGGTCAATACGGGGGGCAATACCGCCGCTGCTACCGGAGCCGAAGTGTATTGGGTTAACCCTAAACCCAATGCCAGAACGGTAGACGTCAACAGCCGGGAAGTCAACCTAACAGCAATGACACTATCGACCAAACAGATGTCCAAAGGACAAGTCCAAATCTTTATCAATGGCCAGAAATACCAGGGACAGAAAATGGATGAAGCCAAATTAGGGCCATCGGAAAATAGTGCTAATGAAAAGATTCAGCAGTTCTATGAGAACAGGATCCGTTTGAGAGAAGGCAATAACAAAGTAAAGATCGTTTGTTACGACGAAAACGGACAGGTCATTCAGGGAGAAAGCAAAACCATGATCTTCAACTATATTCCCAAAGATAAACCCAATCTTTACGTGCTTTCCATTGGGGTGGAACATGAGGACTTAGAATATACGGTTAAAGATGCGCAGGATTTTAGTAATATGTATTGGCGTTTACGGGATGATAAAGGACGTGGATTCAAAAGGGTGAAAGTATTCCCGTTGTTGAAAAAAGAGGAAACCACTGCTTTTAATATCAAAAAATCCTTTATCGATTTGGAAAAAATGGGGATCAAGGACAACGATTTGGTCGTAGTATTCATTTCATCACACGGCAAGATCAACGATAAAGGAGAGTTTTTGCTCATTCCTTCCGATTATGATTCTCAGTACGAGGAGATCTCTTCGGTGAATTTTAAAGAAGATGTCTTGAAAAAGTTAAGAGTGCTCGATGGAAATAAATTGGTTTTCATCGATGCTTGTCACAGCGGTGGGGCCGGAGGGAAATCCTTTAGCGACAAAGCTGCCAGTAAGGTGATGAATGATCTGGTGCACGCTACTTCCGGTATGGAGATCTTTGCTTCTTGCGGAGATGATGAATTTTCCTACGAAGATGCCCGGTGGGGCAACGGCGCTTTTACTAAAGCTATCATCGAAGCTTTTGAAAACCGCAAAGTTGATGTTAACGGGAAAACCATGCGTGCTGATATTTTTGCGGATGATCCCGCCACCGGCCAGAAAATCAATGGAAGCGATGGGGTAATTACCATTGAAGAGTTAAAATTGTTTGTTCAGAGCCGGGTACCTTACTTGGTGAAATCGGTCAAGCAGAAAAAGCAATATCCCATTAATAAATCCACGGAGTTGTTGCCGGAAAATATGGGAATTTATATGGTGAATTGAGGGAAGAAAGGCTAGTCATCAGGCTTCCAAACGATCTGTAAAGTCTTGGAGACTATAGCAGTCCGCGTGGGGCCCGCCACGTAGGGCCCGTATGGGTCTGGGCAGGTTAAGGGAAACTCATTTATTTTGAAACCTGTCTACTGCCTGCTGATACCGCATATACATATCTTTTATTTATGATGGACACAGCATTCAGAGAATGGATGTTTTGCGCATCGAGACTGAGCCTCTTGTGAGCAGTAAGCAGTAACGGTGCTGCTCGCAAGAGACTCAGTCTCGATGCAGCATAACTTGCCAAACTCCGTTTGGTTACAACCTCTTCTAAGGCACTGATTTTCAAATTGTAAAAACTTATTTATATGCGGTAGCCTCAGTGGGGCAGGCAAGAACCCCAAACATCCTCTTAACTATTCTGCTGTATCATAACTTACAAAAGGTCCCAAATGCTTTTCGGCTTTTGCCAGGTCCATAATGTAAAAACCGTAACCAACCCCAGCTTCATCTCCTCTTTTTCCAATTTGGAAACACAAATATTTGCCGTCATCTGAAACTACCCCTTGGGTTCCTTTATACCCCTGATATTGACAGAAATTAGTAAGGCGTCGCATTTCACCAGAGCCATCTAATTTAAGTTGATATAAGTCTAATAAGGGCCAGGCGGTTTCTTCACTCCAACCGTGTTCTACACAGGTGTACTTGCCGTCCGGGAAAATACCTTCTGCTTCATCATAAAAATCAGGTGAATTGGTCATTAATTGATATTCGCCAGTCTCGGAATCTACTAAATAAGTATCCGTATTATTGCCGTCCCGGATTTGGTAGATCGTAACCGTTATTTTTTTATCCTCAGGAGGCACTAAATTTTGAACCTCAATGCTGGCATGGCCTAATTTAAATGGCAAACGGTGGGAATCAAATATGATCTTTTCATTATCAAGTTTTGGCACTCCATTTTCATAAACGATATCCGCAATTTTTACTATTCCACTGTTCTTACCTAAATCGGGTTGTTGTCGGTCCCTGATAGTCCAGGCAACACGAAGTTGGGTTCTGGAAAGCGCTGGTCCTTCAGCGCACATGGTATTTAACGGAGTTGGAGGTTTCGTGCAACTTTTGTCCATTACAGACAACCAGCAAGAGTCACGGGCAAAGTCCCGTTCTTTGGCATCAGTCGGATCAAAAGGTTTATTAGGTCCTGAAAGTAAAATATCCCCATTCGACAAGTAAAGCGCCCTGGTAAAGCCATAGTGTGAAAAATGCCTGGTTTTAGGAGAGATCAACCCTGTTTCCAGATCCAATTCGTATACTTCCCCCATGGGTTTATCGACGAATAGGATCTTTTTGCCATCGTGAGACCAGTCGGGGCGTTCACCGAATCCACATACTTTTCTAATGTAGGAAGGAAGGTTGTCTTCTGGATGTCCTGTTAAAGAACCGCAATTCTGTGCAAATGCCGGACTGGTGATTAAAGCTAAAAGCAACAATGTAAAACTTAGTACACTGTAACATAAGTTTCTTAGTGTTTTGAACCACCGGATTTTTGTCCAAATCGA
>CAZHNG010000219.1:0-11671 GCA_964533785.1 uncultured Saprospiraceae bacterium
TCTAGCGTCTAGCGTCTAGCGTCTAGCGTCTAGCGTCTAGCGTCTAGCGTAAATTACCCCCAATTCAGTAACTCATTCAAAAAGATATACTTGAAGACTGTTTCAGTCGACCAAAGGTTACAATTACAAAATGTCAATTTTCGAGGTGTCACCTAGGTGTCACTTAGGTGTCACCTCGAAAAAATCCTTATCTTCACCCTGAACATCAATACGAAAGATCAATGTCACAAGTATCCATCAGTTCTGTCAAGCCACGTCTTTCTTTTTGGCAAATCTGGAACATGAGTTTTGGTTTTTTAGGTATACAATTTGGCTTTGCTTTACAAAATGCAAACGTTAGTCGCATTTTCGAAACCCTCGGCGCCGCCAAAGATGAGTTGCCGATCCTGTGGCTCGCTGCGCCCGTCACCGGTTTGCTGGTGCAGCCTATTATCGGTTATTACAGCGACCGTACCTGGCACGAAAAGTGGGGTCGCCGCCGACCGTTTTTTGCTGTTGGTGCCGTACTGGCTACTATAGCGCTGTTTATCATGCCCAATTCCGTTGCACTGTGGATGGCAGTGATCATGCTTTGGTTAATGGACGCTTCGATCAACGTCAGTATGGAGCCTTTTCGGGCCTTTGTAGGTGATATGTTGCCCAACGAACAACGTACCAGTGGATTTGCGATGCAAAGCTTTTTCATTGGTCTGGGTGCAGTAATCGCTTCGGCATTGCCGTGGATGTTCACCAATTGGTTGGGGGTGAGCAACACTGCTGCAGAAGGAGGTATCCCTCAATCCGTCAAGTGGTCCTTTTACGTGGGGGGTGTTGCCTATTTTGCGGCGGTAATGTGGACGGTTTTTAATACAAAAGAATACCCGCCGGACGATATCGAAAAGCTGCGGGAAGAAAATGCAGCCGTAGGGATCTGGGGCGGCCTGGCCGAATCTTTTCTGGGTATTTTTAAAATGCCCCGCACCATGGTGCAGTTGGCTTTCGTTCAGTTTTTTTCCTGGTTTGCTCTTTTTGCTATGTGGATCTATACGACTTCGGCGGTGACCAGCCATGTATACGGCACTTCAGATACGACCTCTTCCTTGTACAATGAAGGAGCAGACTGGGTAGGCATTTGTTTTGCCATTTACAATGGGATCGCAGCATTGGTTGCCTTTTTGTTGCCGATCGTCGCGCGCCGCCTTAGCCGTAGGATCACCCACCTGCTGGCGCTATTTTGCGGCGGCTTGGGATTAATTTCGGTTTATTTTATCGCTGACCCCGCTTTATTATTGGTCGCAATGATAGGAGTAGGTATTGCCTGGGCCAGTATTCTTTCCATGCCATACGCCATGTTGTCGAGTATTCTTCCGGCGGAAAAGATGGGCTATTATATGGGCGTTTTCAACTTTTTCATCGTTATTCCACAGATCGTTGCTGCCGGTATTCTCGGCTTTTTATTGAAAAATTTCTTTGGCAATACTTCGATCTATGCATTGATCATCGGTGGTGTTTCATTGATCCTTGCCGGCTTGCTTTGCCTGATCGTTGAAGATAATGAGGTAATTGTAGAAGAACCAGAAAAAACACCATCACCCGTTGCCGAAGCAGTTTAAGGATTGGCTGGTATTGGCCCAATTAAGTGGGGCCGCCTGAAAATGAGTAAAATGCTATTTCAATTCACAGAAGTTGCGGAAGCCTTCTGTATCCAAGGTATTCAAACACATTGATTTTGTAAGTCCGCCTTTACGCGCCGACAATACTCCGTAGTGAATATCCTTGATCCCCTCTTTGCTGTGGGCGTCAGGGTTGATGGCAATTTTAACCCCTTTCTCCATGGCGTAGGGAATGAAATGCCAGTCCAGGTCCAGGCGGTAGGGATTGGCATTCAATTCAATTACCACCTGGTTCGCAGCACAGGCATCAATGATCTTATGGTGATCGATGGGGTATCCTTGCCGGGATAATAATAACCGGCCGGTAGGGTGACCTAAGATAGACGTGTACGGATTTTCAATGGCTTTGATCAATCGGGCGGTAGCCTTTTCCTCATCCATTTTCAAATTGCTGTGGATAGAAGCAATTACAAAATCCAACTGCCGGAGTATCGCCTCCTCGTAATCCAGACTACCATCGGCAAGGATATCACTTTCGATTCCTTTGAAGAGGTAAAAATCTGC
The DNA here is from genome assembly GCA_964533785.1 of uncultured Saprospiraceae bacterium. GTDB lineage: Bacteria > Bacteroidota > Bacteroidia > Chitinophagales > Saprospiraceae > JANQRV01. Next base: position 2,157 of record CAZHNG010000219.1, read on the forward strand.
AAATTGGGCATTTAATTCATCAATCACCTGCATTTGTTCTAATAGCTGATCGGGCTTTAGTCCATTGGCGTAGACTGCGGTTTGAGAGTGATCGGTGATACCGATGTAGGCGTACCCCAGGTTTCTGGAGGCTTCTGCCATTTCTTCCAATGTATGCAGGCCATCACTGAAAGTAGTGTGGCTGTGGATGACCCCTTTGATCGCTTGCTCCGTGATCAGATCAGAAAAATCACTTTGCTTGGCTTGATCGATTACGGCGGCCGTTTCGCGCAATTCAGGGGGGATGAAATTCAATGCTACTTTTGCAAAGACTTCTCTTTCTGTTGCAAGCTCTTTGAAGTCTTCTCCAGCATATTCATCCAGGAAAGCCGACAGGAATTCCTCGCTGGCGGTGTAGCGAAATTGCTTCGATCCAAATTCATCTGGCTTGAAATGGTAAACATGCACCGGATAGTCTTCGAATGTAGTAGCGAATAAGTTTTCATTGATTTTCTGATCCAAGGTCAATAAGTTTTCAAATAGTTGGTCTACAGGACCATCATTTCCCACGATTATCTCCACACGATCCAAAATATTAGCCTGGCGGCGCATAGCCCCGGTATATTCAACAATAGCATCCGGCAATGCGGTTTTGATTTGCTCTATTAAGGTCTCTGCCACTTCCTCTAAAGCCGCATAGTGGTATTTGTGCTTTGATTTTTGGTAGTATTCTAATTTATGTTTGAGATCTTCCTGTGTCTTTTCGCCGAATCCCTTCAGTTCGATCAGGCGATTTTCATTGACGGCATATAACAATTCTCCAACCGTTTCTATGCCCAATTCATCCCAGACCACTTTGATCTTTTTAGGCCCAAACCCTTTGATCTGCAACATCTCTTGAATACCCGCCGGGGTTTCAGCTTTATATTTTTCCAAAGTTGCCATCTTCCCTCCTTCCAATAACTCCCCGATCTTACCCGTAATTGCTTTTCCAATACCTTTAATGCTTCCTATTTCTTCAATTGTCATTTCAGATAATGGCCGATCTAACTTGCGCAAGGTATTGTAAGCAGATTGATAAGACCTGATCTTAAAGGGATTCTCCCCGTACAGCTCCATAATCTTCGCAAGTGTTTGAAAGGATTTGGCAATTTCTTTATTGGTCATATGATGAATTTCAACATTTGATCGACATGCTCTGCAAAATAAAAATGAGCAACAAAAAGGTGATTTCAGTTGCTCATTTTGTATAGAAAACGGAAAACTTTTAATACTGAAGTAAGTGAGAAGCCAGATATAAGATGCTAGACTGTGTGTGATTGATTGTGAGGGTACTGATGCTTGCGATCAGGACATTTATCGTCCTGACTGTAAACGTCAGGAGAGTGTGTAATAAGCATAACTTATAATTGTCCATCCACTTGCTATCATTTATTCATAAATTTGATAATAGCCTGCACTTGTGCTTCGGCAAAACGCTCCACAATTTCATCATCCATCAACAACTTGGCATCGTCTTCATTGTCAAAAAACAGGTGTTCACCCAAAATCGCAGGCATAGCCGTTCTGGTCAATACAAAGAAACGGGCTTCTTTATCATGATCACCATCGGAGGTATCCGTACGGTAAATAATCCTGTCCCCCATCACTTCTTTCACCGTGTCCCAGTAAATTTCTGCTAATTCGTCGGATCTGGTTACGCCCGGAGTAGTGTAAATTTCAAAGCCACGTGCCCGGTGAGAGGCAGAGGCATTGGAGTGAATAGAGACAAAAATACCTCTTTTATAATTGCGGTGATACCAATTGGCAATATCTACCCGGTATTGTAGTGACAAGTCTAAATACTCATGACTCACGAACAAATAATGGATATTCAGGTGCTCGAGCTTACTTGCCACCAAGTTAGCCATTTTTCTGTTCCATACCCCTTCGTAAAAAGTACTTCCTTTGTGAAAAGTACCGTTATCATGCTCAAACATTTTACTGGGAGCAGTCACATAATTTCCATTGGCGTCAATACCGCCATGTCCAGCATCTAAATAAACACAAAAATTTTCGTCCATTTGATCTCAATTTATTATGCGGGTAATTTAATCATATTTTATTGGCTTTGAAAGAAAGGATTAAAAAAATTGCCCCTACCCCATCATCCATCATTTACATTCATCTCCCATCGCGCCAGCGGAGCAATCCCTTGATCCACAAACTCCCCTTTCAAATATTTATAATAACCCGTTACCGCGATCATTGCCGCATTATCCGTGCAATATTCAAATTTCGGAATGAACGTTTTCCATCCCAGCTCTTCTCCTGTTCGCTGTAATGATCGACGTAAGGCCGAATTAGCGGAAACCCCACCGGCAATAGCAATAGATCGAATACCCGTTTCCTGGGCGGCCTTTCTCAATTTGTTCATAAGAATCGAAACAATTCTTTGTTGTATAGATGCACAGATATCGGTCAAATTTTCATCAATGAACGCAGGGTTCGATTTAAGTTGCTTTTTTAGAAAATACAAAATCGAAGTTTTCAGGCCGCTAAAGCTAAAGTCCAGGCCTTCAATTTGGGGCTCGGGAAAAGAAAAGGCCGGTTGTCCTTTTTGGGCCAGTTTATCAATAATCGGACCTGCCGGATAGTCAAGTCCCAACATTTTGCCTGATTTATCAAAAGCTTCGCCCGCCGCATCATCGATCGTCTGGCCGATGACTTCCATCTCCAAATGATCCCGGACAATGACCAATTGGGTATGTCCGCCCGATACCGTCAAACATAAGAAGGGAAATTCCGGATACGGAGGTTCTGCAAAATGCGCCAACACGTGAGCCTGCATGTGATGTACATCGACTAATGGAATAGCTAAAGACAATGCCAGAGATTTGGCAAAGGAAACCCCAACGAGCAGGGAACCCATCAACCCTGGTCCGCGCGTAAAAGCAATAGCCGACAAATCCTTAAGCTCCACACCCGCTTTCTTTAAAGCCACATCTACCACTGGAACAATATGCTTCAAATGTTCCCGCGAAGCGACCTCCGGTACTACTCCTCCGTAGTGTTGATGTACTTTTTGACCGGCCACCACATTGCTGAGTATCCGGCCATCCATTAAAACGGCGGCGGAAGTATCATCACAGGAGGATTCTATTGCTAGTATGATCGGCATAGGTTGGAGATGGTTAGATATTTATCGGCACGATAATTTATATTTAGAAGCTTAAACCAGGCTATCCCGTCGCCCGGAACCCAATATGTTGCTTTTTAAATACTGAATCCTGTTCCGTTTCCTTAATGCTTTGCACGTCTTGCAGGGTGATCAGGTTGGGTACTTCCTTACTACGTTGACTTATAGTGTGCGCGGCAAGCCGCAAGTTCTGTTGCTTGATGATCTCCTCAACGATATTTCTTACTGTTCTGGCATTACCAAAATACCGGTCCCGGCGCTCGTACAGATAATTCAGGTGTTCAAACAAGAATTGCTCTGCATCCGGTGCAATAATAAAATCTTTTTCAGCAAAAGCTCGTAGTGCAATTTGGGCCAACTCATCGGGGTTGTAATCTTCAAATTCAAGAATTTTATCGAAGCGGGAGTTCAGACCAGGGTTAGTTTTAAGGAACTGCTCCATGTTATCCGGGTAGCCGGCAGCAAAAACAAAAAAGGTTCCCCGGTGATCTTCCATCCGCTTCAACAAGGTTTGAACGGCTTCCTCTCCAAAGTCAGCGGATTGTCCCCTGGAAGGCATCGTCAACGCATAAGCTTCGTCAATAAACAGCACTCCGCCTAATGCTTCTTCCACCTTTTCGGCCGTTTTGGTAGCCGTTTGGCCGACGTATCCCGCGACTAATCCCTGGCGATCCGTTTCTACGATCTGGCCACGTTCCAACACGCCCAGGGCTTTATAGATCTTTGCCAGAATTCTGGCTACGGTAGTTTTACCGGTACCGGGATTTCCCACAAAAATGGTATGCAAATAAAAACGGTTCAGGACATCCTGCTTCGATTCCTGGTAATATTTCACCAAATTGACCAATTCATTAATTTGCAACTTCACCTTTTCCAAGCCTACCAAACCATTCAATTCATCCAGTGATTCTGCCAACAACTCTTCATCGATCGGAATAGCCGGCAATTCTCTCTTTTCTTTTAACTTTATTTTTTCAACATCTTCCAGAATCAGCGTAGAAAGTACTTCGTGGTCACAATCGCCAGGAGATTCCATGGCCATGATGCGCAACCCCAGGTTGATCTTAGCTTTTTCGATCAAATCATAGACATAGCGGGCATTACCAAAACTGCGGTCTCTCTTGCGATAAGCCTGTACGATCATTTCGTCGATCTTTGCTTTGGCTTCGGAGGAGATTTTCACGCTTTTTTCAACGGCCGCTACCTCGGCAATGGCCGAAAGTTCTTGCGGCAAATAGTCACTAAACTCAAAGTAAAATTTGAACCGGGATTTAAGGCCGGGATTCGCATTGAGGAAGTTGGTCATTTCTTTTGGGTAACCCGCCGCGATAACTGCCAAGTCCCCCGGGCCGTTGGAAAGTTCCTTGATCAAAATTTCGATAACCTCCCGGCCAAAGTCTTTATGGTCATCGTTTGAACGAGCCAAAGCGTAGGCTTCATCGATCAACATCACCCCTCCCCTGGCTTTTTCGATGGCTTCTTTTACCTTAGGAGCGGTCTGTCCGATGTATTCTCCAACGAGGTCTCCCCTATCCACTTCATAGACATGACCTTTAGATAAGAGCCCCATTTTTTTATACAACTTACCCATCATTTTCGCTACCGTCGTTTTTCCGGTACCCGGATTACCAATAAAAACGGAGTGCACGTTGATGGCTGCTTTTTCTTCAAAACCTTTTTCCTTTCTCAACTGCAGGAATCTTAAATATTGCGCGTGATCCTTTACTTTTTGTTTAATTTCCCGCAATCCGATCAACTGGTTGAGTTTATTCATTAATTCTTCGAAGGTATAGGGAATGGTAACTTCCTCATTCAACAAGATCGGCGATTGAAGCTCGGGCAATAGGACCCCTACCTGGCCAAGTTCTGACTCGGTATTTACTTCAAATGGAATAGAAGCAATAACCCGGTCCATAAAAATAATTTCCGCCGTGTAAGTGTCTACCGACCAGGAACCGGCCGCATTAGCTCCCAATCCAAAGGTCAGGGTGATAAAGTCATCCTTGCTATTGATCCGTTGTAATTTGACGACGCGGCCTTTCAATTCGCGGGCTCCGTTGTAAAACTTGGTAAAAATTTCCGCCTGCCAGGAACGGTGTTGTATTAAATTGCGAAAGGTCACTTCTACAAAAATATAGCGGGTCTCATGCGCGGAGAATTGCCTTAAATACACACGATCTTTAATGTGTACATCGTCGTGTGGACCTTCGTACATTTTCACGGAGGATAGTTCGAGAAAGATATTTTCTCCCGGCATCAATTCTTTTCTGCCCACTGACTCTACGTAGAAATGCTTAACCCCGACTTTCTTTCCTTCCACCCAGGCTTCCCAACAGTAAGTACCTGGTTTCCAGAAGGCTCCAACTGTTTTATTGCCCCATCCTTCCCGGATGTAAATAATACTATCGTATTTGCTAACTCTTTTTTGAAAGTTGATAGCGCAAATTTTTCTTTTACCTCCACCTTTGAAGGCATAACAATACAATTCACCGCTCAACTCCCAATCCTTATAGTCGAATAATTTATTGAACAACGTTATTTCGGCGTACACATAAGATATCTGATGCTGCTCGAATACTTGCCGGTATTTTTTCTGATTTTCAGCCAGATATTCCGTAGAAGCATACGCTTTTAATTCCTTAAATTTAAAATAATCCACTTTTGACTCCTGATAACTCTCTGTCATCTAAACAATTATAATTTGGGTTATAACACTTCAGGTGAAATAAGATTTCGGATAGCGTCGTTAGAAATAGCTAAACATAACAAGATCGTCTTTTTTATTGATAAAATAAAATCCTTTTCTGCAGAATTAGTTGGAAATGTCCTTTCTAATTATAATTAAATGTTTATTTTGTTGATTTTAGATAAGTGAGTATCCAGATATGACCAAAATAAATTTAAAGATCCCAATTCTGGTTCAAACCGTTAATACCGAGAATAAGCCGCAATACTATCTTCGTCCGCTGTTTTTGAGTTACCCGGTATCCACGAACCGACGGTACGAGCTAGGCCTGTCCACGCTAAAAAAGGAGATAAAACACATATTTAAGGAATACGAATTTAATCGGAACAGTGCTGACCAGCTTTTCTGGTTCGCTTTTAATCCAACACCGAAGTACCGAATCTATCAATTATTTTTAACCCTGAGCAATCAGTATGTCGAAGGTATTTTCGGCGTTGCATTGTTCGAATTGAAGGGCTTGAATTTCGCCTGCCTTCCACATTTCGGAAATCAAATGTTCCTTTTGGGAAAAACGGAAAGAAATAAAAACAGACTCGATGAGCAAATTGAAAAGCTAATCGAAAGGGTACTCCGAAATCTAAAAAAAGAACAAGGTGAAGATTTTTTACCTGAGATATACCTTTCAGATCCTAAGGAATTTATCTCCCACATTGAGGTTGAAGTTACGGTCAAACAAGCGGATTTCAAATTTCAACCACAACCGCCGTTGTGGTTTTTCTCTCGCCTGGCTCCCGAATCTGAATTTGACGGTATTCTGGAAACAGAAAGAGTTGGTTATAGCTTAAACGGGCTCTATCCTACAGAACTGATGCGCGCCTTTCACCGGGAGGAAATGGTCGAAAAATTTAAGCGCATTTTTACTCAGAAAGAGAATACGCCTATTGTTTTTATCGGCGCCGAAGGGGTGGGCAAACACAGTATCATCCACGAGGCCATTTACCGGTATATGAAAGAACTTTCGCAAGAGGACCAGGAGCAATCTTCAGAAATATGGCATATTGATCCTACCCGGATCATTTCAGGGATGAGCATCGTGGGAATGTGGCAGAAACGCTTTGAATCCATCCTCAATTTCATTATGCAACCAGAGGAAACCGGGGATTATCAACACCGGCTGTTGGTCGATAATCCGGTAGCTCTGATGCGCATCGGAAAATCCGCTCAGAACAATATGACCCTGAGCGACGTACTCAAACCATACCTTGAAAAACGGCAATTACAGCTCACTTTATTAGCTACGCCGGAAGAATGGAAGATCATTCAGGAAATCGATCGCCGCTTTAGTGATCTGTTTCAAATCATCAGAGTTGGAGAGCCCGATGCGCAAACTGCCGTAAAAATGGTGCTCGAACAAAGAAAACTACTAGAAATTGAAAATGATTGTAATTTTACCATCCAGGCGATCCAGCAAATTTTTGACATCCATCGCAATTACCTGAAATCAAAAGCTTTGCCTGGCGGCATTGTTAAGCTGATGCGCCAAATTGCCGTAAAATACCGCTCTTCCATGATAGATGCTCCGGAAGTAAGGGAAGAGTTTAAAATTTTTAGCGGTCTGGAACAACGTATCTTCGACGACGCCTTTACGATGGAAAAGGACGAAGTATTCAATATCCTGGATCAACAAATCGTAGGGCAACCAAAGGCTGTCCATGCCTTAGCCAATGTAATTCATTTAATTAAGTCGCGTTTGTCCACAAAAAACAAACCGTTCGGCACCTTTCTTTTCATTGGTCCTACGGGCGTAGGTAAAACCCAGGCGGCAAAAGTACTCGCCAATTTCCTAATGGGTAACGAAGAACACCTGTTGCGGTTCGACATGAATGAATACATCGATGAATTCGCCGTACACCGCTTGATTGGAGATGAATACAATCCGGAAGGACAATTGACCGGGAAGATCCGCTACCATCCTTTTTCCATAATACTGTTGGATGAAATCGAAAAAGCCCATCCCCTTATTCACGATTTACTCCTACAAGTACTTGATGATGGTAGATTAACGGACAGTCTCGGGCGCACCGTAGACTTCAGCAATACGATCATCATCATGACTTCCAACGTTGGCGCGCGGGCGGTTTCTTCCAAACTTGGTTTTGGTTCGCAAGCTCCTGACGAACAACACATCTACCGCAATGCGGTTGAAAAAACTTTCCGTCCGGAATTTGTTAACCGTATCAATCAGATCGTCGTATTCGAAGCGCTTAAGCTCGATCACATCCTGAAAATCGCCAGACTACAAATCAAGGACTTACTGCAAAGGGACGGTTTTGTACGGCGGACAACGATCCTAGATATTTCCCAGGATGCCCTGGAATGGGTAGCTCGCCGTGGCTACGATGCCCGCATGGGCGGCCGCGCTTTAAAACGCCAGATTGAAGTTGACCTCACCACTTTGTCGGCGGAACAATTAGTGAATACCCACACGGAGAACCCCATTATCTTTACGGTAGCCTTAAAAGAAGATCGATTACTCCCCCAAATCACCACCCTTGATTTTGTCGATCCGCTGACCGAGAACTGGATGCCGCAACTTCCCGAACCAACGAAAGGAAGACGCTATTACAGGAAATTACTGCATATTGTAGAAGGTCTACAACAACAAATCGAATCCTACGAAGAAAGGCAGGGTATCGCCGAAACCAGTACTTACGCCACTTCTGCCAATACCATCGATTGGCAATATTACGATTTTAAAAATAAGGTCATTGAAGCTAAAGAACGGATCGAGACCACAATGCTGGCTTTCAATGATCGATACTTCCCCAAGGCACCCGCTATTCCGCTGCGTTTGAAACGAGGCCGTCTGGTTCCAAAAGATAGCATCTGGCCCGGTAAAAATCGAACCAAAGGTATCCGTGAAAATTTCAAGGATCAATTATTTCAAAAAGAAGGGTTGAAAGAGTTGCGGGAAGCCTATCAATTTGCCAGTTACCAATTTGATTCGATAAAGTCTCAATTCATCGATAATTTTCTCAACGTAGCTTTTCTAAGCCTTTTCACCCGTGGGTTTCTAAAAGGCAAAACGGATCAGCTCACCCTGGCTTTTAATTCCTGTATTACGGGGATGGGAAATTGGGAAATCGATTTCCTGATCGACAAATACGCCAACTTCTTTAATGAAATCGACATCTCCCACAAAGTGGACAAAAAACGGCAAATCATTGAAGCCGAAGGCCACGCTTTGTACGATCTCATGGCCGGGGAAGAAGGAATTCACCTTTTCTACACCACTCACCAGGCACCGCTGCCAATACGCCTGAGCATCTCCCCGAAGGAAGGTGAGCCCTCCGAAGGTACAGGCTTCAAAGTAGTCAGAATTTTTGACAAGGCTTCGACCCTCACAGATCTACGAAGCGGATTTTCCAACGTTGCTAATTATTCGGTCAACGAGTTCAAATTCTTGTTGTACGCTGGTATCCCTGAAAAAACACGGAAAAAACTAGTGCCTTTATAAGGTTGCAGCCCCACCCTTAATTACACCCTTTTTACTTCCATTTGCATCATAGCATTATATTTTAATCCTCACATTAAATATAGTAATGTGACTAAAACGTTAACTAGACTTTTGACGCTAGACTCTAGAAGTTAGACTAAAAATTCTAACTAATT
>CAZHNG010000220.1:0-11636 GCA_964533785.1 uncultured Saprospiraceae bacterium
TGATCGCATTGGATTGCCGGATGCTAAGCGGAAAGTTGATCGCTGCAGCTCCCCAACTATTGGAAATAACGGAAGCTCCATTATCTGCGGCCCATTCAAAAAGCGCTTCGATAGAATTATCATCCAGAAAACCAGAAGTCCGTATAGGCATTAAAGCGCACCCGGGGGCCGAACCTACTACCCCGGAACCATTAGATTCGGCAACTGCTACCCCCGCAACTGCGGTTCCATGATTTTCCTGTGCATTATCAGGGGAGGGATTAAAGTCAAAGCCTTGAAAATCACGGGGACTTACTATTTTACCAGGACCCGTAAAATCCTTGTGTGCAATATCGATCGAATCATCAGCGATTGCTACAATGACAGATCTTTCGCCTTTAGTTATTTGCCAGGCATTGATGGCATCGATGTGCGCGTTTGGATCCAACTGGATGCCCCCTTGATTGAATAAGTGCCATTGCTGGCTAAAAAGGTTATCATCAGGGATATAATAATGTTGTTGAGGTACTACGATATTGGGCTCACACCATTTAACTGCTTCGTAGGTCAGTAGCTTATTGGTTATTTCAATGGGATCGGGCGAAGAATTGGGCAATATTTTGAAAACATAACAATCTGCTAATCCTTTAACGGCTTTTATGAATTGGAGGCCAAATTCCTCTGCAATGGCCTCTATAATATCCTGGTTGGTTCCTTCTTGGAATTGGAGGGTGATTTCGTCCGTCAAGTACAGGTTTTCGGTTGGACTACCTTCCAAGGTGATCACGTTAGAGGTGAATTCCACGGTATCTTGTTGGTCCATTTGGTTCTTAACCATTCCCCGGGCGTGAACGGATACTTCCACAACGGTTAGGTCTTGTTGCTTGAGATGTTGTTTTAGTTCACATCCCATCTGATCAGACAATCTTTGGAGATCTACTCCCTTTTTAGCTCTAATGGCAAAACGATCGGAGACCTGGTTTATTTTTAATTTTTGACCGCCTCTGAGCAATGGTTGGGACAATGGGTTGTTCATATTTTATTGTTTAGGAATTTTGCACTTTTGATGATGGAAATTTAATGCTTCACTTTGTATCAGACAAGTCTATTTTAAAATTGACGCCCTCTTAAATTACCGGACAAGAACAGATTGCCCGGAAAGATCGATCTGGTTACCGTCGATTAACCGAACGCGTGCCTGGTAAATATAGGTATTTGAGGGCATGGGCTTGCCCTTGAATTTACCATCCCATCCAAAGTCAGGATGATTAGGGGCAAAATTGTTTTGATAAAATACCTGGTTGCCCCAGCGATCGAATACCTGAAAATATTCTACCTCTCGAACCTGTTCATTGTTGGCAAACAAAATCAATTTGTCATTGTTACCGTCTTCATTTGGGGAAAAGGCATCCGGAATAAATATCTTCACTTCTTTTTTTACCCTTACATAAGTTTTATCCGTCGCCTGGCATCCAAATACATCTTGTATACGGGCGGTCAGGAAAAAGTTTTCAGTAGAGCTTACCGCAGGGGTCAGACAATCACTACAGCTTAAGTTGTCATTAGGTTGCCAGCTGATGTTTTGGATCAGGTTTTCGGGAATTTCAATAATAGGAACTATTTGGTATGGAATGCCAAATTGGGTATCTGTGTAAGTATCGAGGGAGATCATTCTGGTATAAGGTGCAGGCATAAGGAATTCTTGCTCGAATACACAAAGATTGTCATCGATGATCATAAGCTCGTAATTATCCCCCGGAGTAAGCGTGTTAAATAACGATTTATCCTTGAAATTTACACCGTCGATGGAATACTGATAGGGAGGAGTCCCTCCGCCCGCCGCTATTTTAATGATGCCAATTCCCAGGTCTTCACATCTAAAACTTACTGGACGCAGAGCTTCGGGTTTTGGAACTTCAATGGTATACGACCTAGAACATCTTTCGGCATCAGAAACGGTGACGGAATATTCTCCGCCGGCAATACCTGAAACCATAGGTTGATCGCTCAAATTGTTTTCCCAAAAATAACTATATGGTGGCTTACCGCCGTTGATGAAAAGGGCAATTCCTCCGTCCTTCGAATCATGGCAGCTGGCGGGCATAACCTCCCAATAGGCAGTAAAACCCTTGAGTCTTACAACGCCTTCTCCACTGACAGTACCTTCGCAATGTTTGTCGGAAAATGCCCGCAACGTATAATTGCCTGCTTCTCTCAATGGTAATTGATAAGGGTTTTCAATGATGTCTTCGAACTTACCCTCTTCAAAACCATCCTTGTTGTAGCTAAATGAAAATGGAGGTTGTCCCGTAAAATTGATGGTCAAATAGGCATAATCGCCTTCGCAGATCTCTACATTGCCGTCAATAGAAGCTGAGGGTAATGGTGTAACTTTCACGCTGTTTTCAAGAATGGCAAAATTGGCGCAAGCATCGGTAACTGTCAGGGAATATTTTTCGGTCAAATTGGGAGCAACCTGCAGCACGCTGTCCGTAGAACCATCTTCCCATTCAAATAGAAAAGGCGGAGTACCATTGGAAATAAGGGGACTAATGCGGGTTGATTCTCCGTTACAAATGGTCTGATCCGGAAAATCAACTTCCAGAGGAGGCGGATCGATTATGGTGAGTTCAGCAATGCCGGTATAACAGGCGCAAGGAATGTCTAATTCGAGCATTAGTTGCTCTGGTTGCTCCAACTGATAGTCGTTGATAAGCCGGACGGGTAACTTAGTCGTCATTTGCTGAGCTGGAATGGTAATAAAATCAGGAAGGGAATCAAAGTCCATCCCTTCTACGGCCTGGCTTAAGCTACTGACCTTAAATCTTACGGTGAGTGGAATGTCGATAGTAGCGGGATCAGCTCTTTCAAAAACAAAGATACCTTCATCACAACCTTCCTCCAGAATGTAGGGCGTATCGGGTAGTGCCTGGGTGCTTAACCGAACTTCACCCCCCAGGTTAAAGCTGCCGGCCTCCAGAAAAACTGCGGAATCATACCAATAGTCATTCACATCCGATATGACAAATCGAATGTGGTAAGTTTCGCAAGGATACAACTTCAAAGAAGCGGAAAGTACTTTGGTGAAACCGTCATATTCGATCAATTTGCTCTTTTCGCTTGGCTGGTAATCCAAATTACACTTGGCAGCATCCTGAGACAAAAAATTGCCTTCAAAATATTCGCTGTTCTGTAAATGATTAACGGAGTTGATGGCTACAATATCCTGTGTGCCTGGTATTAGTGCCACATTTTCAGCATCATCGGAAAATGAACCATTAATGCCAGGCCCGCTGATGAAAAAGCCGAAAACATCATTGAATTCTCGGCCGACAAATTCACAATATTCTTCAGAAGCAAATACATAGCGAAAGGAAACAAAAGAATCCAAAGGAACAAAGTCGAACTCAATTCCTACCGCATCATGCACTTTGTTGGTTGCTAAGAATTTTAAATCCTTATCCTGGTTGTCGTCTTCAAAATTTCCACTTCGCCGGGTATCTTCATTAGGGCCTTCCGCACCTTTAATATCACCCGTTGAAATGATGATGCCTTTATCCAGGCCGATAACATTCGCGGCATTTTCAAAATATCCGACTCCATTGGAGTTGCCGAAACTTTTAATATTGCTGACATTGTCGCAACTGCCTTTTACGAAAATATCTCTTACCAGGCTTTCTGTAGTATAGCTTTTGTCCGTTATAACTCCCTCCTGAGCAATGAGATTGGTGAAAATGAGGACGGAACAACACTGCACAATTAACGTAAACCTGAAAAACGTTTTATTTCCCAATTGAAACATAATACAAAAAATGAAACGGTTATTAGGATGCTCTTAATTTAAATGACTGCCCGGTGTGCTGATGCCCTTACCACTGACTGAAGGGGAGGGTGGCAACGACTCATTCCACACACTGAGAGGATGATGAACCTGCTTTTTTCGTTACGTTTACGGGTTCTCAACCAATCAAATAAATTAAGAATAAATTGGACGTGTTTTCTCAAAGTATGAACCAACCGGGACACATAAATTCTAATAGACTTGTCTAATCAATAATATGATTTACACTTTACTAGACTTTTGACGCTAGACTCTAGAAGTTAGACTAAAAATTCTAACTAATTGACAATCAACGGAAATTTTATTTATTCTAAAAAATTGACATCCATTGAATATCAGCGGTTTGTTGTCTAAAATCTAGCGTCTAGTGTCTGGTGTCTAGCGTCAAAAGTCCAAACACTTTAACTAAGGGTTTACTTTCTATCCGCTTTGGGTAGGTCGATAATTTGAGATTAAAATTTCCCCGGAATAGGCTACAAATTTAATTTTTATTATTGAAAGGAAGGAATGTCAGCACCATTTTTCAAATTTGAGGGATAGGTGAATATTGCCAGGCAAATTTATTTATACAATCTGAGCTGTAAGTTTTATAATACGAAAAATTGTAATATTTTTGTAGCAGAAGTCTTTCCAATTAGCCTTTGGTAAAGTACACGTTCATTTTGGCGGGTTCTTTTAAAGTAAATCTTCGAATATCTTACCCCTCCCTTGATTTTTCATGGTTTTGTTTTGAATGCTAATGTAATGACCATAAAAGGGAAATACCCCGTATAAGAAAGAAATTTTTAGAAAGGGGAAAATGCCATAGTACTGTGAGATTACTGCGTCTTCATTTGGAGTTCCTCCCTTTAGCTAAGGGACTAAAAGGAAGTTCTAAGTGATTGTGCATCTTTAGTAAACTCTTGTTGATAAGTATTTTGCACATCAATTGATCGTGCAAGAGATTTTACAATAATTCCGATAACAAAACATTTTCTTTCATGAAGTTACGCATATTGCTTCTATCTGTATTATCTAGTGTTTTGGTACTAAGTACAACACCGTTGTTTGGTCAGGCAACCCCTCAATGTAATCAGGACTCCAGGATCACTTTCAATGGAGAAGAATTACCCATCATTAATTGTTTGGATGATGACGTTTCTCCAACTTTCCGGTTGAGATCAAGACCGCTGACTACGAATTTTGCTTATCTCGTTGCTGACAATAATAATTCGATTATCGACATTTCTACGGATAACTTTTTGGATTTGGAGAGCTACGGAGTGGGCGATTTTCGGGTTTACTCTTTCTCCTACTTAGGTAATATTGTAGCGGAAGCAGGTCAGGATGCAACTATGGTAGAATTGGCTGATCAATGTTACGGGTTATCAAGTAACTTTTTGGAAGTAAAGAATATCATACCAGATGGGGGCACGGTCGCTACCAGCGAGGGCAACAGCCTTGTTTACACTTGTCCGGGTGATGGCAAAGCCGATTTAATTACTTTTCAAAGTACAAGCTCGAATCCATTCTACACTTATGTGGTAACGGATGATCAAAATCGAATTTTACAAACGCTGGACGGGAATGAGGCTGATTTTGAAAGTGCTGGTCCGGGAACCTGTCGGGTCTGGGGACTTTCTTTTATTGGAGACCTAAACCTAAATCCCGGGGGTGTTTTAACCGAGGGGCCCTTGGCGTCCGTATGTTACGATCTTTCTGACAATTTCGTTGAGGTCGTCCGTGAAAATCCGGAGGGAGGGAATGTCTCCCTGACCAATGGTGAGGAAGAAGCTACCCTTTGCTTTGCGGGGACAAATACGGAAATACTTTCTTTCCAAACTACCGGAGCCTCCTCCACGCCGTACGTTTATTTGGTTACGGATGAAAATAATGTCATTCTGGAAGTATTAGATGGTAATGCCACCAATTTTGCTGAGGTCGGAACGGGAGTACGCAGAGTATGGGGATTGGCTTACACGGGAGAACTTACGGTTGCAGCCGGTCAGGATGCTTCACTGGTCGCCCTGTCAGACGATTGCTATGATCTATCCGATAATTTCGTGACGGTAGTATTAAGAGCCATAAGTGGAGGAACGGTAGCCCTGGAAGATGGTTCGACTGAGGCGCTGATCTGTGTCAATGATGGTGTATCGGATGAATTGACCTTCACCGTAACCGGACAAGAGGAAGGAAATTTTACTTTCATTGTTACTGATGACAATAACATCATTCTTGCTGTTCTTAACGGCAACAGCAATGATTTTGAAGAAGCCGGTTCTGGCATTTGCCGGGTTTGGGGGCTGGCTTATACCGGAAATTTACTAGCGCAGGAAGGAGATGATGCTGCGGCTGCTTTACTAAGTGATGAATGTTTTGCTTTATCGGATAATTTTGTGCAGGTGACCCGGTTGGAAGCAGCAGGAGGAACGATCTCCTTTGATGATGGCAGCAGCTCGAAGCGCATTTGTACCGGTGATGAAGTGGCTGATGAACTCGACTATGAAGTATCAGGAAACGCCGGAGAGCAACTTACCTATTTAATTACCGATGAAAATAATATTATCCTCAGTATTACTGATGACGCATCGACGGATTTTGAAGGCGTAGCAGAAGGTATCTGCCGTATTTGGGGGCTTTCTTATTTTGGTAATTTATTAGCAGAGGAAGGACAAATGGCAGATCAGATCGAATTGGCGGACCGTTGTTTTGCGTTGACCGAAAATTTTATTCAAGTGGAACGGGTAGCAGTGGACGGAGGAACGGTGGCACTTGACAACGGGGAGGATAGCCTCAGCCTCTGTGTGGGCGAGGGGCAGGATGCTACATTTACCATGACCAACACGACCACTACCCCTAATGCATCTTATGCCTATATCATCACGAACGAAAATGATGACTTTTTGGCTGTTTCAGAAAGCAACGAAATCGATCTAAGCACTGCAGCAAGTGGTACTTGTAAAGTATATGGGCTATCCTATACGGGTAACATCGACATAAATGATCTGGATGACGTTAGATTCGTGGCACTTTCCGACGATTGTTACGACCTTTCCGACAATTTCGTCTTGGTGGAAAGAACAGAGGTAAACGGAGGTACTGTCGCGATGCCGTCCGGAGCCACCGAAAGGACGGTATGTTTAGGAGACGATGATCCGGATATTGTACAGTTCACGAGCAGTGGGGCGATCGGTGCTTCTTTTGTATACGTCATTACGGACGATAACAATACTATTCTTGGCTTGACAACTGAAGCTCAACAAGATTTTGGTGATGTGGATGCCGGCGTTTGCCGGGTATGGGGCCTGGCTTACACCGGACAGATCCTGGCTGAGGCTGGACAGAATGCGGCTGAAGTTGCTCTATCGAACGGATGCTTTGATCTCTCCGATAATTTTATTACGGTTACGCGAACCGAAGTAGACGGTGGTACGGTTACTTTGGAAGACGGTACCACTGAAACGGCTATTTGCATTGATGGTCTTTCCAATGTTTTAACTGTAGAAAATACATCTGCTGCATCAGCCAATTACATCTATTTGATTACGGACAACAATGGTCTTTTCCTGGGCAGTTCAGCAAATAATACGGTTGATCTAACCGATGCTTCTTCCGGAATATGTAGAATCTATGGTTTGTCGTATACCGGAGAGTTGGCAGCATTGAATGTTCAGGCCGATAATGTTACAGAAATTACCTTGTCTACGGAATGTTTTGCTCTTTCCAATAACTTTATTACGGTTGTAAGGGAGCAAGTAGAAGGAGGTAGCGTAAATCTTGGTATAACTGGTGGAACGGAAGTCAGCCTATGCGCGGGTGACGGTGTTGCAGACTTTATTGGTTTTGATAATAACGGCTCAACCGGGCAATTTTATATTTATGTTATTACAGATGAAAACAATGTCATTCTAAACTTTGCTGATGGTACGGAAGCCGTTGACTTTGACAGTGAGGCGCCGGGTATCTACCGGGTATGGGGCTTAGCTTTCACGGGGAATATCATTGCAATGGCGGGAGATGTAGCTTCGGAAGTGAACCTTACGGACGATTGTTTTGACCTTTCTGACAATTTCATCACCGTTACGGCCAATCAGGTAGAAGGAGGCACCCTTAGCTTACCGGACGGCGGAACAGAAGCTACTGCTTGTGTCGGAGACGGGAATGCTGATATAATAGAAGTGTTGGCTACAGGTAATAGCCAAGGAAGTTATGCTTATTTGGTTACTACTGAAGATAATGAACTGTTACAAATTTCAGATAGTAATGAGATCGATTTTGATGCCGCCGCACCAGGCGTTTGCCTGATTTACGGAGTGGCATTCACGGGTGACCTTACCATTGAAGAGGGAGCAGATATTACCAGCACAACACTATCGAATGAGTGCTTTGAATTGTCCGAGAATGCAATAACCGTATCCAAAGAGACCGTTAACGGAGGTACGGTTGCAACCGAGGATGGGTTAACCGAAGTGAAGCTTTGTCCGGGCGATAATCGTCCGGAAGTGATTCGTTTTGATAGTACTGGTGTGATAGGTCGTGCTTTTGCATATTTGATTACTGATGACCAAAATATCATTTTGGCCGTACTGGATTCCGTGGACCGCCAGGATTTCAATACTGCACCGGAAGGCATTTGCCGGGTATGGGGATTAGCCTACGGAGGCAACCTGCTGGCGGAAGAAGGACAGGATGCAGCAGCAGTAGCATTGGCGGATGATTGTTTTGATTTGTCGGATAATTTTATAACCGTTATCCGTGAAATTCCGGAAGGCGGTACCGTAAGAGCACTCAATGGTATGACAGCGTTGAACATCTGTCCCGGCGATGGTAATCCCGATGTCATTCAATTTGCTAATGTTAATGCTTCCGGTGATAATTATGCTTACTTAATTACCGACGAGGACAATATTGTATTAGCTGTTGCTGATGGTAACAGTTTTGATTTTGAAGATGCTGGTGTGGGCGTTTGCCGGGTTTGGGGGCTTGCGTATTCTGGCGACCTGGCTGTTGTGCCGGGCGATAATGCTGCGATATCTATCTTGTCCTCTGATTGTTGGGATTTATCCGACAATTTCATCACAGTCACTAGGGAGGTGCCAGAAGGAGGAAGTTTCACTTTAGCTAACGGTACGGCTTTTGCCAGTGTTTGTTTGGACGACAATCCCAATTTTATTGAATTTGTTCAAGAAGGAGTAGTGGGGACTAGTTTTGCGTTCGTGGTTTTGAATATTTCGAATTTACAAGTGATCAATGACATTGTAGCGATTTTTGATTCTACTGCTTTTGACTTCAACACCTTACCGGAAGGAACCTATTCTATTATTGGAGTGGCGTACGAAGGGTCGCTCAATTTTGGAGTTGGCGATAATTTCAATGACTTTACGCAGGATTTGGCGACCGGCTGTGCGGCTATATCAACCAGTGCTGCTACTATTTCGGTATCTACTCCAATGGTAGGAGAGATCCAGGCCCCCAGTACCGAGTTACAATTATGTACCGGAGATGACAATACGGAAGATGATATTGTTTTCTTCAATAAAAATACGGCTCCGCTCGCCTTTTCGGCATTGCTGCTAACGAATGAAAATGATGAGTTGATAAGAGTGATCAATGAGGATTTCATCAATTTCGCGGAATATCCGAATGGTAATTATCGCGTGCGTTCTATTTCTTATACAGGTATCTTGACAGCAGATAATGGAGCAAATATACTTACTGCAGAACTAGCCACGGATTGTTTTGCAGTTTCAGAAAACTTTATCGCTATTACAAATACCATGGTTAGTGGTGGTACGATCAGCAGCCCGCTTATACAATCTAACGATGAAATATTTATTTGTGATGATGATCAAGCTGATGTAGTGTCCTTTGAAAATAATTCCGACGCGGCTGCCGCGAACTATATTTATGTACTAACGGATGAGTCCGATATCATACTATTGGAGTTGACAGGTAATGAACAAGACTTTAATAATACGGGCTTCCGGGTGCTGAAAGTATGGGGATTGTCTTATACCGGTGATTTGAACCTGGTTTCGGGAGAGACCATTACCGATGCACAATTGGCAACCGGTTGTTTTGATTTATCAGATAATGCTATTACGATCTTCAGCGACGAACCTGATGGAGGCACTATTACAACCACCGCCGGTGAAATGGACCTGACCTTATGCGTAGGGCCCGATAACGCATTTTTAACTATGGAAACAGATAGCAATGCGGACCTCGGCTACGCTTATTTCTTAACGGATACCTCAAATGTAGTCGTTAGTGCGACGGAGAGTGATACCGTAGATTTTGTCAACGTGGTTCCAGGTAGTTACCGGATTTGGGGTGTTTCATTTTCGGGTACGTTGAACGATATTACAGGTCAGGGAGCCGATACAGCGGTTATTTCTTTCAGTTGTTTTGAGTTATCGGATAACTTTGTTTCCGTTATCCGGGAATCTGAGGTAGATGGTGGCACCCTGAGTACTTTGACCGGTGACACCTTGATCTATGCGTGCCCAGGTGGCGGTGGTCCGGATATCGTAGTGATCAATACAACCAGCCAGGATACGAATTATCAACTTTTTATAACCAATGGCGATGGAGACATTATTGTACCTGACATTGGCGGTAATGTTATTCCTTTTGATGGTGCAGCTCCTGGTATCTATCGGATTTGGGGTGTTGGCTTCAATGGTACATTGGAGTTGGATTTCGGCATGAATATTTTTGAAGAAGAACTGGCTGACAGCTGTTGGGTACTTTCTTCGAATAGTATCACCGTGATCAGCGAATTGCCGGAAGGTGGAATTGTATCTACCATTGATGGTGCCATAGAAGTGGAAGTCGTGAGTGGAGATGGTATTCCCGACACCCTTAGATTTGCGCGAGAAGATCACTCTCCTAATACTTTATACACTTACGTTCTAACAACTGCAAACAATAATATTCTTGGATATACGGATTCTGCACAAGATTTTGATCTGGCAGCACCGGGTACCTACCGGGTGTGGGGATTAGCATACACCGGTGAACTGACGGGGCAAATCGGAGGTATTGCAACAGAAGTGGAAATAACAGATGATTGTTGGGATCTATCCGATAATTTTATTACGGTAACGGTGACAGAATTGGAGGGTTTCCAGTCGAACACCACTTCCAGCCGGGCTATTGAATTTAATGAATTTACTTTAAGCTTAACGCCAAACCCGGTAGCTGACCAACTTACCGTGAATTTAATAGCCAAGAGGGCTCCGCGTAAGGAATCGATAATCCAGGTCTTTACAGCGGCTGGAGAATTGGTCAGCACTTATCAAATGCCGACGGTTGATGGAGAAAATAAATTCTACATCGACGTTACGCCGCTAAAAGCTGGTATTTACGTACTGCATCTGACTAATGGCAATAAGAAACAGGTGGCCAGATTCGCACGAATAAACTGATGGAAGAATATGGGTAACACGAGTTATCCCAAATTGTGAATAACTTTTATTCATTTTTGATTATCAATGCTTTAAACATAGGTTTCTGTTGCGAGTTGCGGGTTGAACGTTCAACAACATTTAAGTCGTAACTCGCAGTATATTGATAATCAAGGATAAAAGAATAAATTATTCGTTTTACTTCCCTACCAATGATTAAGGGATGACTCATATTGAGTGAGACGCTAGCATTTTAGAAGCCACGAATGCATGAATAAGAAAATATTGTATGAATGGGACATATTCCTCACGAATATCGACTCCGCCATATAACAAATTACACGAATTGGGAGGCATGAAAATGAATATTTAACGGGTGCAGCCCGATTTTGATGTACAACGATCGGATGTAGTACAAGCATCTGTAA
>CAZHNG010000221.1:0-11557 GCA_964533785.1 uncultured Saprospiraceae bacterium
CCTTGATTATCAATTAGTTAGAATTTTTTGTCTAACTTCTAGAGTCTAGCGTCAATAGTCTAGATATCAACCTAAATATCTAGAAAAAATCATAACAGTCAAACTTCTTTTCCTTTTTCCACGGCAGTTGGAAAGGTGTGATTCTCCCATCATTCTGTAATTCTCCGATTTGATAGATCAATGAGATTTCCGGACCGCCTCTTCCATTACTTGCCCTGTTAAGAGAAGAAATATTAGCATCGTAGGAAAAGGTTAGGTTGAAACGATCCCAATTGAAACGTGCGGCAATGACGATGGCATCAATCGAAAACTGTTCTTCTAGTTTGAGCGTGCGCACCCAGATACCGGGCATAAAAGCCCTCATCGCCGTATGGCGTTCGTCCGTTTTGGGGGAATAGCTCAAAAAGGAACCAAGCGTCATTTGTTGAAACGGTCCCTGCTTCATATATATGGCATTCGGCAAAAGCTTTAACCGGTCATTGATATTGAAATTGGCGCCACCGTGAGCTACAAAACGGCGGTACAATTGATTTTCAGGATCTTCTTCATCAAAAAATGAAAAAATTGGACTGTTGATATGGTAAAGCGAAAGCCCTCCGTATACGAATTGATCTTCTTGAATTTTCCGCATCCATAATACCCCAAGAGAAACATCAAAATAATTAGTTTGAGGACTAATGAGGTTGACCTCTTCGTCGAAAGCAACGATGTTATTTGGATCGAAATGGCTGTTGACCCAGCCCGTTTGCATACCGACGGAGATGGTGTGTCCCTGTTTATTGTTCAAACTGCGGATCATAGAAAAAGAAGCAAGGTAAGAGGTTGATGAAAAATTCAGGTCGCCCGCTACGTCATTGATCACCTGAAATCCAACGCCAAGGCTGCTGTTTCTATCCAGGTCGATCAGATCGGCGTCGATGGAAAGTAATGCTGTACGGTAATCAGCCGTCACTGCTTGCCACTGCCGCCGGTAATTAACGATAGCCCTCGCGGTACCTTCGACTACTCCGGTGAGTGCCGGATTAATGGTTAAGGGAGAACTGTGGAGATGGGAAGTGTGGATATCCTGGGCCATTGCCATTTGGATTAGAAAGCTTATAGGGAGAATGGGAAGTAGAAGTTTTTTCATAATAAACATTTCTTGGTTAACAATAAGGGGAAAGCGGGCTAACGGATTACGGTAAGGTTGCCCATGTACTTAAATGGCTTTTTATTGGGGCAAAGGCCTTCTATGAGTACGGCGTAAACGT
This sequence comes from uncultured Saprospiraceae bacterium, assembly GCA_964533785.1. Classification (GTDB taxonomy): domain Bacteria; phylum Bacteroidota; class Bacteroidia; order Chitinophagales; family Saprospiraceae; genus JANQRV01. The sequence goes on from CAZHNG010000221.1 coordinate 1,251, forward strand.
CCCCATTACGAGCAAGTTTACCTTTGTAATAGCCATCCCAATTCTGGTTGGGGTCACTGGTATGGAAAACCATTTCTCCCCACCGGTTATATAAATCCATGTATTTCAACTCTGTACCGGGCTCAAATTTCACCCGAAATACGTCATTATTCCCATCTCCGTTTGGAGAGATCACATTGGGAACGATCACAGCATTATCCGGACAATCCGAACGGACAGTGATGATAATGGTATCCTCCGCAGCGCATCCCAATTCGTTGGTCAAGGTCAAGGTGACCGTTACCGTCTCCTCGGGAGTGAGGGGAAGCTCAAGCGGACAAGGGGTAGCGCAATCAACCGGTATACCATTGATCTTCCATTCGATAGTTCCGTCAAAAAAGTATCTTACCTTTGGTTGCAGCAATATGGTTTCCCCGAACAGGATCTCAATATCCTCTCCGAACTCTATTTCCGGTATTTCGAATACTTCCACCCGAACCGTAGCTTCTAAGACTCTTCCCTTACAACCGGTGGTCGTCACCCGGTAATCAGTCGTTTTTACAGGAGAGGCTAATGGATCAGGACAAAGTGTGCAACTCAGCCCTTCGGCGGGAAACCACTCGTAAGAATCAGCGCCTTCGGCCAGTAATTGAATAGAATCGCCCATACAGATCGGTCCGCCGATCGCTGTGAGGCCTGTGGATGGCAGTATCTTTACATCGATGAAGGTGATGCTATCGCAGCCGATCTCATTTTGGTCGAATTGGGTGTATTCACCAGGCTCCGTAATCAGCTCACCACTGATAAAAAGTGGATCACCCTCGCAAATAGTTGTATCAACAAAAGCATAAGAAATGGGCTCCACCTTTAGATTGAGCGTTCTGGTACTATCACAACCCGTCATGGTGTTGTATTTCTTTTGGTAGATACCGGTTTGGTTGTAAAATGTACCTTCGAAGAAATAGGAATCTCCTTCACAGATGGTCATATTCGTGACTGTATCATAGGTATTGTAAACGTTAAGCGCATAGTTCACGATACTGTCGCAACCGTTGGTAGCGGGCAAAACGCCTGTGTAAACGCCTGATTCCGAATAAAGGTTATCACCGACTACCAGGAGGTCTCCTTCGCAAATTTCGTAGGTAATGAAAGTGGTGTTAGGCGCTAACTTTTCCAGGGTCAGATTGACGGTACTATCACAACCATTAGGCCCCATAAAAACAAAAGGGTAAGTGCCTTCTTCTCTCAATCGTTGGCCATTGTAGAAATAGGAAGACTCACTGCAAATAACAACAGTGAGGTCCAGACTTGCTTTTTCAAATTGTCTTAGCTCTAATTCCACAATACTGTCACAGCCATGAACAGAAGTTAGCGTATCCAGGTAAACCCCCGGTTCACTCAACACACTTCCGTTAAAATTAAACACTTCGCCTTCGCAAAAGCTGGCGGATGTTTTGGTGAACTCAATAGGGTGAACAATCAGTTCCAAATTAATAATACTATCACATCCGCTAACGTCGCTGTATACTTGTTGAAAAACACCAGACTCTGAAAAGCTCTTCTCTCCGAACTGGTAGGTTTCCCCCTCGCATATCTCTCTTGTGACGGTGCTGACTGGAGGAGAAACGATTTCAATAGTAATCTGAATGGTGCTATCGCAACCATGTTGTGTTGGAAGTACTTCGGAAAAGGTGCCTTCCTGGTCGTAAAAATTCCCATTCAATTCATAAACATCTCCCTCGCAAAGTAAAACATCAATGGGAGTGACCTTTTTGGGAAAAACATCCAGGATCAAGGTCACAACACTGTCACAGCCGTTCCGGAGTGAAACCAAAGTATCTTTATACACCCCTGAAGTGTTCAGTAGCTGATCATTGAAAAGGAAGATCTCATCTTCGCAAATAGCTACGTACTCAGCACCTTCGCTGTGTTCTAAAACCGCAAGGTTCAGAATGATCAAACTGTCGCAGCCCTGTTGGTTCTTAGTGTTGTAACGGTAGGTGCCTGATTTTTGATACGCTTCATTACCCAGCAAATAGGATTCGCCTTCGCAAATTTCAACATCAAGGGTCTGGACATCATTTTCCCCAAGTGTTCTCTCCAAAAGCGTCATGTTATTCGTGTAGTCACATTCTTCAATATCATTGAAAGGAAAACTTCCCCCCTTTTTGACGTCGTCCAAAATATAGGGCAGGGCTTGTTCTCCATCATCGTTGACGACGGCGAAGATCTCCACATCGTCAGTTGGAGGGGAGAAATAACCGGTGCTGATCAGCAAACAATCTCCTACATCCAGGCTTTGGTTGGTTGTAGTTTGGTAAAAAGGAGTACTAGCCTCGACAGTCGGATCTTTCCAGTAAAGGGTAACCGGAACATTTGCAGGCAACCCTTCGGCCCCCTGGTTACAGATCTCCATTTCTAAGGACAGTTGTTTCCTGCAATTGTCGTTGAAGGCGATAATGTCAATGGTTGCATCGGGAACGGCCAGAAATAATGTGTCGGATTTAGGGTTCAGGTTAACTTGTGCCAGAAAGTTATTATGGATGGTGTAATTTTCAATTGGAATGGCCGGAATGGTTCCGTCCTGATTTACACAGGTTAGGTTGAATGCCTGGGTGTTCCATACTTTTGAAGCATTCCCCCAGGGCAATGAACCAGATTCATAGATACTGATACCTCCGATGCAAGAAGCGACGATCTCTGCTTCATTGTCATTGTCAATATCTCCGATAGTCGGATATTCCATACCGGTGAAACTTTCACAAGAATTATCGCCGGAATCCAATAAAACTTTCGGTCCGCTGGGATAGCCGTTGGTTGGTACGCCAGTACCCAGCCCGCTAAAGATCCTGACCTGCGTTTCATCCCGATAAACAATTTCGTAGGAACCGTTGCCGTCGAAGTCAAAGGAAGTGAGCTGCGTATGACCAGATTCATCAGAGGTTTCATCCAGCCAGATGATATTTCCTAAATCACCGGTAGTTACGATGTCATCGACGGCAAATACCTTTTGCAGACAGGTCATCACCATCTCCGGATACTCGTCTTTATCCATATTGGCAATGTTGACCCTACTGCCAAGGGTGCCGGGGTAATCCCAGATGCGGTTACCCAGCAATTCGTTGGTTTGCATATCCCAGATAAGGGCCTGTCCTACTTCGTCCCATTGTGAAATTACCGCGTCAACATCACCGTCCATGTCCATATCTGCAATAGAAACATTAGCAACGGGGCCCCAACCGATTTCAGGTTGTTCGCGGACGAGTACCCAGCGCTCCTGTATAAAGTCATATCGATAAAGGTGTGTTCCGTGAATCAGCTCTACATTTCCCTGTCCTTCCGGAGCCTCCCCTGGATCCGCATCGGCAGTAAAGGCGAATAAACCTTTGCCTTCGGTATCAAGCAGGGGCAATTCGCCGGGATAAACATACCCGGTGACACCATTAACCATAAAACCAATGTTGGGAATAATTTCAGCCTGGCCGTTTTGATCCATATCCCAAATATCCATGTGTGCTCTTTCCGCGGTGGAAACACCATCACGCGTTTCCCATATCATGACCATTCGATTGGTGGCCGGGTCGTATTCCCAGCGTTGTATTCTGGTGTCTACCGTAATGAAAACGTCTACGAAACCATTTCGGTCTACATCACCGATCACCGTACCCCCGTCTTTCAATTGAATATCACCATTAACTTCTACAAGTTGTTCTATCGCACAATTGTTGGGGTTTATAATAGCAAATCCATTAGGAGAGTGCTCGAGAGTCACTACGATCTCCGTGCTACCGTCCCCATCAATATCTGCAAACAAAGGCAAAGCGTACGTGACGATACCGTTCCTGAGAAACTGACATTTTAACGTGGGGACAAAATCAAAATCAAATTCTTTTACCAGTGCTTTTGTGCATTCGGCCGTATCGTTTAATGGAATCGAGGGTTGTGAAACCGATTGTTTGCGGTCAATTGGTTTCACTACAGTTATCGCAAATATTCCTGGTAGAATAAGTAACAGCACACTTGATAAAGATATAGGTGTCGATGTACTCATTGTCGCTACTATTCAATTTTTCGGCTGAGCTGAAAGGCAATGGTTTCTTGGAAACGCACTTTTTGAATAACCATTGAACTTTACTGCTCAAGTAATAGAATTCGGGATTAGCAAGTAGTCAATAATTCTACAAACAGCGAAAATTATCCACTACTCCGATTGTAACCTAAAAATGTCATTGCTGCGGGGGGAGGAGGAACGATGACATCAGGTCAAATCACATTGATACCTGTGGTTCTAGCGTTTTTCTTAAAAAGGAATTTACCTATGTTCATGGAGAGGATCACTATCATCAAAGCGGGGCATAGAAACTTCTGATTGTAAGAAGGTAATAGAATGATTTTTCCCTAATCTTTTGCTACAAAACTAAAAATTTTTTAGCATCCATGCCTCAAAAATGAGATTAAATTGTAGTTAAAAATACAAAGCCTCTGATAAGGTCATGTATTACAAACCGTAATAACGGTACAAAAAGTACAATAATCGTGCCTTGTTGTTATGCTAGAATAGCAATGTTAAACATCTATCTGATCTAATGCTGAATAATTATGGGTTGACCCCAAAAAGCGTATTGATCGTGCAGGCTCAAGAAATAATATCCGGCTTCCAGTTGCTCAAAGTTCATTTGAAAGTTTTTTGCAGAGCGCCTTTGTTCGGAAAAAACAAGTCGGCCGTTTACATCAAAGAGCTTGAGCATCACTTTTTTACCGGAAGCCGTGGCTGGTAATTTGACCGTAAATTGACCATTGCTGGGGTTAGGATAGAGTTCTAGTGGAGTATAGCTTATCATCTTATTTGAGGGGATGCTGGTAACCACCCGATCGATATTAAAATCCCAGATGCCGCGGCCGTAAGTTCCAAACCTGACCGTATTATTCTCCAGGATATACTCAGCGGACCAATAAGTCTGGTTAGGTAAACAAGGAGAAGCCATTGAGTACCATTGATTGGTAGTTGCTACAAAGACATACGGACCAGATTCAGTTGCAGCGAATAATAAGGATTCATCTTCATTAGCCGTAAGATCGATGACGAGGGTGCTTGGCAACCCTTTTGTAACTGGATTGAAGGTAAATCCCTGGTCTTTTGAAACGTATACGGATGGGTTGGAATAACCGCTTCCTCCCAGATAGACTACTTGCTCATCGATTGCAGAAGGTAGAATGGTTTGACCATATAAGTATTGTCCCTGGGGTATAAATTCCAGGTTTTGCTCCCAGGTTTTACCGGCGTCTTTTGATGTAAAGAATCGGCCATTTGAAGTAGCTACGTACCACAAATTTGGATTAAGCGGAGAAAATGCGATTGCGGATATAGCGCCTCCTGCCGAAGCGGCTTTAAAATCGTAGGGCAATTGAGAAGGAACCAGGCGTTTATCATCGGCCTCAAGTTTAATGAGGTGCGAGCCGGGGCCTCCACTTAAATTTCCCCCTGCCATATAAATAGCATTTTCACGAGGAAAAGGGCTTGGAGTAATAGGAGCCAACCAGATGGATTCGTCCTCTGAATCCAATTCGTAGCCGGCCGTGATTTTACCCGATTGGGCATTCTCATAGTAGAGAATTGAACCACCGGGATAGGCAGCCCAAAGAGAATGGCCGTTATTGGTGAAACTCAGGTGACCAAAATCTCCCGGACTAATCTGTTTGAAGCGTAACTGATCATTGAAATTTGAAGAATCTGCTAATTGGATGCCTTGGTCCTGAGAACCGGCGTAAAGGTAAGTAGCGTCATTAGGATCTGTGCGAACACTGTAATATTGGCTGACATTAAGACCATGAAGAGACAGGTTTGTATTAGAGGCTAAATGGTCGTAAGAAATGCTTAAACCACCGTGATGACTGATCAATAGAAATGGCTGCCCCTCTTTATTTTTGAATTCGCCGAAGTGCATGATGTCAGCGTGTAATTTAATAGCCGGATCTGAGTAATATTCCCACCAGTTGTTCACTACTTGCCAGGTAGCACCGCGGTCACTTGATCTAAAACAGTCTACTTCGCCGTAGAATAAATGTTTGGGATTACTTGGAGAGATATACACACCCACTTCCCAGGGATCAGTAGGTAACACTCCTCTTTGCTTCCAGGTAAGGCCCGTATCTCTTGATGCATATAAACTGACCTTCCCATTCCGTTTGTTGTAGGCGTATAAGTTAATTCCATCCTCTTCCTGGATACCCGTTAAATTAGAAGGGGCATCGTAAAATTGAAAAGTCGAATCGAAAGGAAGGGGTAAGAGGTAAGGAGTTTGCTTGCCTATTTCAAAAAATCGTGCTGCTGTATCTTGAGTTTCTTTTATGAGACAATAGATCTTAGAGCTATTGATGAGTTCAATCAATTCAATTTTGGAAAAATCATGTTCATTAAAAGTTGCAATGGCATGGTAAGATTCTCCAAAATCATCCGAGTGGAACAGAACAATATTACTTCGGAAAGTGGGTTTCGATAAAAGGAAAATATGGATTTCACTTTCAAGTTCCAGTACGACGGGCTTAGAGAAATTTCCTCCACTATTTTGATATTCAATTCCTGAGGCTCTTTCCCAGGTAAGCCCCCGGTCATCAGAAAAATGTGGGATCCTACTAATGATGGCAAGCAGGCGTGACTTTTGACCAGTCCCCGGATCGATAAACTTCAATAGACCGTCGGAGAACCGGTAGGATTGATTGATAACCTTCCAGTTGTTGCCGTCGATATTTCCTCTCCATAAGGAGCCACCGGCAGAGATCAGCCATATTTGATCTTCAATAGGATCATATTCGGTATCTATAACACTACCGGCCTGATTAACACTCCCCCTTTCTTTCCAAAAACCTTTAATCCGATCATCGGCAAGACTCACCTTTTCGCAGGAAGACCTTAGTGTAATAGTATTTGCAAACGTTTTAGCACGGTTGACCTGATTCCGGTGTTCCACCATTTGCCAGTCTACATCGGGGGCAGAACGGTGCATGAGTTCGAGCCATTGTGCTCTGAGTTGTCCATTTTCACTGGATTCCGTAGGGGATAAAGCCCCTACACCGCCGGAAGTGTTATTGTCCGAAAAAAATAGAAGAACTAGTACTGCAAAAATTAGCACATTGAAGATGGGCCATCTAAACATGTTAAATCATTTAAACTATCGGCTTTTCATTTCTGCGATCTCAGATTTTAGGTCGAGTACCTCCTCCTCAAGTTTTTCAATCCTTTGTTCTAAATCATCGTAACGATCATTGTTTTCGGTAACAGTAGGTAGAGGTTTAGCATCTTCTTTTTTGTTCGCTGTAGTTGTAGATTCAGAAGAACCATCAATGCCGATCAAATTTCTTATATTTTGTATCCCATCCTGCCCATTGTAGTAAGAAGCACCAATGTATGCTAGCGGAACGAGAAAGATCATAACTATGAGAAAGCGGGAAAAGGCGGTTAATTTTACTCTTTTTGCCATCGTTTTTTATTTTAAATATAACCGCTCTTGCCCAAAAACAGTTGCCTATTTATATGGAAATTAGAAAAAAAACGATAAAAATGCTTTTTTTTAACTGTTTTTGTGGTGAATTTACTTTATGTAACCTGTAGAATCTTCCATTCCAAAATGAAGATTATTCTTCCAGATGTAGGATGGTTTTTTCTGGAATAGATCGCTATCCCGACGGCGAATTAACAATTCATCGAATTGAAAGACCTCGCCCTTCAGCCACTCATTTTCAATTACAAAAATAAAGGAGGAATTCAGGCTTTTTCGGCCAAATACAAATTCGACCAGTCCCCATCCATTATTGTCGAAGGTATGAATAGCGCGGTGAAGGGGTGTGGTAATTTTCTGAATAATGGCAGAGTTACCGTCCAGCTCATAGCCAGTAATGTCTGACCGAACGATCAAATCTTTGTTAATAAAACACCACAAGGAGAAAACAGCGGTATCACCAGGTTCGAAGAAAGGCAATTCATTCTTTAGTAATTGAATACTGTCCTTTAAAATTGTTTGTCTGCCGCCTTGTCCCAGGTAAGCACTTTGCAGATCTTGATCATCATAGCTTTGATACAAAAAAGTAGAAAGTGAATCCGTTGAAAGCAGAGTTCCGTGAGGGGTCAGTTGCAGGCTGTCTAATTCAGCGATCAAATCATTTTTCTTTTCCTGTACCCTCTGTTGAAAACCTGATAATGGAAGCTCAAACCATTGAATGTCTCCTTTTTCAAAAATTAAGTTTCCCTGACCGTAAAAATGTTCGTATCGACCATTCGTAGCATCCAATGCCCCTTGGTCGATCATTAACAACAATGGTTTTTCGTTGGGAAAATCCTCAAATATTTTAGGGATGCGATACGGGGCGGAAACCAATTGAATTTGATTGATCGTTTGGGATAGGGAACTCCGGGTAAGCATTGCTGCGGTAAGCGGTAGTCCGGTTTCATTAGAAAGCACCAGAGATTGCTGCATGATCAAGCCTATTTGGGGAATGGTAAGCCAAAAATGATCCGAACCAATATTGTAGTAGGGAATAGGTACGATAGCCTGGTAGTTATCAAAATTAATTTTGGATTGATCTTGAAAATATTGACCTTCCTTCCATTCCGGTATTTCTTCGACGCTGAGATCATACCCATAGCTATGATGGTAAGCTTCGAAAAAGAGTATGGCAATTATTGGTAGGAGGAAAATCTTTTTTCCGGCAGTCTTCAAGATGTGAAAAATAGAAACAAAGGCAACTATATTAAGAACGTAGTAGAATATCCACGCAAAGCGACTGATACTTCTAAATTGTTTAATCGGCCCTGTATACCTTAATAAAGATTCTAATCCCGGGATCGAAAAAGGAAGGCCAAGCGAAAATAAATATATAATGAAACCGGCCAACAGGATCTTTGGCAAATAATAGTTTTTATCAGGAACAGGAGAAAAAAAATCCAACCGAAACCGGCTGAATAACCAACGCATCAAAATGTACACCAGGATCAATATGGCTGCCAAACCTACGTAGGTATGGTTCTCGTAATCAATGGGTGGTAAGGTTAATATCCGTTCATTAAAGAATTGAAAATGTGGCTGAAATAAGGAAGTGAGAGTACCTTGTAAATTTGCACTATAATAAAAATATCCCCAGGGCATAGAAGGCCGGTCAGATATCGGATCGTTATAGATCATCCAAAAAAAGAAAAAGGCGAATGGCAGCATTACTTGTATTAAATAATGCGGAAAAAGTCTCCCTAAATTTTTAATCTCTGGCCGGAAAAGAAAATCAACGAAATAAAAAAAACTGATGAGAAAGACCAGCAGAGCAAATAAATAAAAGTGAATTAGGGCGGCAGCAAAAGCAAGAAGCGCCAGCCATAGACTCCACTTCCAACTGTTTTCAGCATTGAATTTCAGTAAAAGATAAAGTCCTATAGGTATAATTTCCAGATGTGCCAGTCCGTAATGAGAGATCATCCGGTGAGCCTGGGGAGATAATAGAGTTATCCCAATCGCCGTGGCTATGCTGTACCAGACAGGCAATTCAAAGTGCGCAAAAATCAAATAGAGAAAGCAGGCACAAAGGATTATTCCGGCGAGCATAAAACCATTAACGATCGGTACGGCATAAGGAGTGATATCAGTGATGTTATTGGAAATAAATTTAATGGGAAAAGAAAGGAGGGGTTGAGTAGCGGCCGGAATCGCATGTTCTCCGTAGGGGTAATTCATCCCGTCAAAATGAGCATAACTGCTATCAAAGCGGGCGTGATATTGGATCACCGTGTACGCCTTGAATCCATCACCGTAAGGTTCGATGACTTGATGAGGGGCAAAGGTAAGCCACTCTCCATACCGGAATATTATCCAGATGGAGATCAGGATCAATAAAACCAATTTCCCTACCTTGCTTTTACTCATGGCTAAGAGGATTTGGGAGTAAATATAGCGTATTGTGGGTTCATCTTAATGATTAGGAATGGGATTTGTATAAGGTGCTGCAATACAGGTTTTAGTTGCCATGTGACTTATCTTATGAAGGCAGTCTGGAGTTCTCATCTTTTTAATAACTTAGCGCGAGCATCAGTGGGTTCATTTGTAACTATGAAAAATTACCATCAGATAATGTTTAGCGATTTCATCCATAACATCCAACTAAAGGGGTATCTGCTTATTGTCACTCAGATACTTACGCTCGGAGCAGTGGCCCAATCCCCTTATTATTTGCCCGATAATTTCTACGACCAAAAGGTAGGGCAAGATTGGGATCGTCCGGTAGGCATAACATTCGATGAGAATGGAACGGGATACGTCTGGGAAAAAGGCGGAACGGCCTACCTACTC
>CAZHNG010000222.1:0-11438 GCA_964533785.1 uncultured Saprospiraceae bacterium
CACTTTTTTCCACAAAAATGATGGTGCCTTATACCCTACAGATTGAACAGCCTAGGACTAGTCCTTACGGTACCGTCAGGAATGTGGGGGCTTTCAGTAATCTAATTCTGCTCTACTAGTTGATGGACAATAATAAGTTTTGTTTTAAACACACCCAACTCACTCCCGATAGCAATCGGGATCAATCACACACGGTCTAGAGTCTAGCGTCTCAAATCTAGCGTCTCACTTCCTTAATAGACTGGTCTAACCGAGCGCGACAGCTCAATTCCTCCAAACTCTTCCGGTATGATCTATATGCCAAAGCATTCCATTAGAAGCCTTTAGCGTAATTTCAAAAGTCTTCACACCCGCATAAAATTGAGTTGAAAAATTCTGGCCCTCTACTTCAGGTATAGAAAAATGAGTAACATCCGCGGAATACCAACCATATTTTTTGTAGAAAGCCATTTGTTGATAGAATAATTGCCATAGTACCCATTTTAATTCCTCTTCTGGTTTAGGATGAAACTGATCGGTTGGATTACTCGCAGGATTATCGGAAAACTGGACAAAACCCCAGGTCTCCGGGCGGTGCATATCAATACGACCGGTAGGTGACCACAACCAGTTTTCCGGAGGCAATTCTTTCTTCGTATTTGCATCCTTCTGTTTCACGTATTGACCATTGACGATATTCATATGCCAATCTACCCGAGAAAAATTTACTCTCCATTGATCCCCAGCTTTCGGTATGGCTCTTTTATTTGCTAATTCGCGTAAAGCCGACCAAGGGAAGGCCACTTCCAAAGACCAATAACTGTCCTCATCGGAGGGGTTGTTTAAAGTTCCTTCAATGTGCACGGCTGTTTTTAAACCTGGATTATTCCAATTGAATACGTTGTTAGGACCACGACCTAAGTGATAGGGCCACAGCATCAGCAAATCCCAAACCGTATTATTGGCATTCATTTCAAATTCGTAATAGTTATGACCGTCACCGTCGGGATCAATGAAGATCTCAAAGTCATCATCCATAAAGATGATAGTATCCCGTTGCGTTAAAGTAGCCCACAGGTGAGGTTCTTCCAATACAGCAGCAAAATAAAAATACTCATCATCCCAAAGCATTTTAGCACGGGTACGGTGAGTGGGCCGGGGTTTTAAATCTCCTTCAATATCAACAAAATCATTGGTCCAGGGAGCAGATACCCAGTCTGTTTCTTCTATGCGTCCATCAATAGTGATAGGATTTTCAGCGTGGTAGCAGAGGTAGTTTTCAGGCTGGAAAGAGATAGGATGTTGATAATTCATTTGATCTTCGGCTAATTCGGCCGAAACTTCGACGCAGTTTTCATAATATCGTGTATCGACCACCTGGGTGATCTTCCACCCCTGATTGGTCTTGAACAATTGGAAAGCATTGGTTCCACAATGGTGAAGTTGACCGTCCAGATAGAATGAATACTCCGTCCAGGCACTGGCCATTAAACCATCCACCTTAATATCGTACCGGAGAATACGTTCATCTAACTTATTCGGATCTGCATTTTGTACTCGATTGAGAAATGCGGCAACGGTTCCCGTTACGACCTGCGGCACTCCAAGAGAGTCGATATTGGTCGTTTGCATACGTACATCTTCGTGAAATGTAGCAAGAACTCTGTTCGTATCTCCGGCCAACATTCCCTTGAATAGATTTTGAATGCAGGCTTTTATCATAATTTCATCTTGCTCATCCTGAGCGGTTAAACCGTGGATATAGAAGAGCGAAAAAATACAGAAGGAAAAAATAGCGCGTCTATTTGACATATTGTTTTTTTTCAAAACCTTAACGCCCGGCTTCATTCACTTTACTCACCGCCCCCGCTTTCCCCACTTCTGCCTGCCACCACCTCTCTTCCGCCGGTCCCTTTCTCCTCTTCTACCTGACTTTTTATCCCCACCATTCTCTTTTGGTTTAGGCTTTTCCTTAGAAACCTCCACCGTTAAAGACACTCCTTCAAACTGTTCGCGGTTTAAAGCCTGGATGAGCGGTTTATCCATCCCCTCCTCCACCTCGAAGAAAGAGAAGTTTTTCAAAATTTCGATCTGCCCGACTTTGGCCTCCTTAGATCCCAGGTTATCATTGATCAAGCCGAGTAAGCGCTTAGGGTTGAGCTGATGTTTGGCCCCTACATTAATATACAGGCGGGTAAAAGCTTCTTTTCTACCCTTTTTGCTTTTTCGGGAACGGGGTGACAAGTTAATATCTTCCGCATCTTTATAATAGGCCAAAAAGCGGTTGAATTCGGCGGAAACAAAGTGCTTGATGAGTTCTTCCCGGCTTAGCCACTCCAATTTTTCGTAGATAGCCGGTAAAAAGGGTTCGATCTGCTTTTCGTCGACTTCCACTTTCTCGATCTTATCGATGAGTGCGTATAATTGTTTTTCGCAAATCTCATACCCATTGGGGACCATGGCCCGGTCGAATTTAATACCGGACTTTTTTTCGATTTCCCGGATGCGGTTGCTTTCGCGGGCATGGATAATGGCAATGGAGGTACCGCTTTTTCCGGCGCGACCGGTACGGCCACTGCGGTGGGTATACACTTCGATATCATCCGGCAGATTGAAGTTGATGATATGGGTAAGGTCGTCCACATCGAGGCCGCGGGAAGCTACATCGGTGGCCACCAGAATCTGTAGCTGCCGGTTACGGAATTTGGCCATCGCTTCGTCACGTTGCGCCTGCGACATATCTCCGTGCAGGGCATCGGCGTTGTAGCCGTCGTGCATGAGTTTATTAGCAATTTCTTTCGTGTCGCGACGCGTGCGGCAGAATACAATCCCGTATATGTCCGGATGAATATCGGCAATCCTTTTTAAGGTTTCGTATTTATCCCGGGCATGTACCTGGTAATAGAGGTGATCGACATTCTTAGCACCCAAGTTCATTTTGGCTACTTTGATCTCTACCGGATCTTCCATGTATTTCTGCGCAATGCTGATGATCCTTTTGGACATGGTTGCCGAAAACAACATGGTCTGTTTATCTTCCGGCGTTTGCTCCAGGATGGCGTCTAGTTCTTCCTTGAAGCCCATGGTCAGCATTTCGTCCGCTTCATCCAGAACTACTCTTTTTATGCCACTCAGATTAAGTTTTTTTCTTGAGATAAGATCCTTGGCTCTACCGGGAGTAGCAATGACGATCTGCACGCCGCTTCTTAGGGCCCGGATTTGCTTGTCAATGCTCGATCCTCCGTAAACCGCTACGATATCAATGCCTTTGATATGCTTTGAAAAATGGGTGAGGTCTTTAGTAATTTGCAGGCAAAGCTCCCTGGTAGGACAAAGCACCAGGGATTGAGGACTTTTATCCGTCTCATCGGTCAATTGAATAAGCGGCAAACCGAAAGCTGCCGTTTTTCCGGTTCCGGTTTGAGCGAGTGCAATGACGTCCTGTTCCGAAGATAATACAATGGGAATGGTTTTTTCCTGGATGGGGGTCGGAGTTTCAAAACCTAATTCCCGAATCGCTTCGAGAATCTCCTCCCGTAGTTCAAAATCCGCAAAAGCGTTCATATTTCAGTATAGTATCAATTAAAGTGCAAGAATAGGGCTTTTCGGTGAGTAATCTTTGGAAAGTAAGGTTTTTATTTGTGGCGGCGATTATTTTACTACGAAGTACATTTAGATCATGGAGTTTTTTCGTATCATCACTTCCGCAAGGCAGTTCATGATACGATAAATCTCCATGAACTCCGTGTCCTCCATGGTTCAACAGCATTTTGAGAGACGAAGTCTCGAAAAACACCTCCCCCTAAAACAAGCGCAACGTTCATCCAACACCTCAACCAATTCCCCTATTATGACTTATATCAATAGCCGTACTGATATTTATCACCCCTATGGAACCACTATTTCCTTTAACTTTCTCCACTAGAAATCACAATTGCGTATGAAACTCACCGAACCGATCTCCAAAATAATGACCAGCGATATTATCAGCGTCTTACCGGATGCTTTACTGGCAGACATGAAGCGATTAATGGAAAGAAGAGGTATTCACCACCTTCCGATAGAAAGCCAGGATGGACAACTAATGGGCTTGGTTAGTTCAGAAGATATTGCAAGGGTGGAACGAGTTTATCCGTCCATTATTGACGTAAAGGCCCAGCATTTTATGACTACGGATTTGGTGAAGCTGAAGCCCGAAGCTTCCATTAAAGAAGTTTTGAACACCTTTTTGGAAAACAGGTACCGCGCCTTACCCGTAGTAGATGCAAATGATGTATTGGTGGGAATTGTAACCCCTTATGATTTTTTGGAAAATTTGAATAAAAATGATGAATGATAAATTAAGCTTATTGCTCTTGGTATTTTTTCTGTTATATCAGCCTTTAAGTGCACAATCCGTCGGGCTAACGGCAAAAGAGATCATCGAAAAAGCAGATAAAAAATTAAATGACGAAACGAGCATCGGGGAAATGAAAATGACGGTGGTTCGTCCAACCTGGTCGCGGGAAATGACCATGAAAAGCTGGACAAGGGATAATGATTACGCGCTCATCTTAATCACCGCACCAGCCAGAGATAAAGGTACCGCCTTTTTAAAGCGGGAGAAAGAAATGTGGAACTGGCAGCCAACGATTGATCGTACCATCAAATTACCGCCTTCTATGATGATGCAATCGTGGATGGGATCCGATTTTACCAACGATGACCTGATCAAGCAATCTTCCATCGTAGAAGATTATCACCATAAAATCTTAGACACTGTGATGGTTGATGAAAGGAGTTGTTATAAACTTGAACTCATTCCCAAAGAAGAGGCGGCGGTCGTGTGGGGCCGGATATTATCCTGGATCGACCAAGAAGATTTTATGCAGTTGAAAGTAGAATTTTATGACGAAGAAGACTATCTGGTCAACACCATGTACGGTAAAGAAGTAAAAGAATTGGGAGGAAAGCTACTCCCTTCAGTCCTGGAAGTGATTCCCGCTGATGAAGAAGGACACAAAACGGTCATAGAATACTTAAGCCTCGAATTTGATCGCCCTTTAGCAACAAATTTCTTCTCTATTCAAAACCTGAAAAGGGTACGATAAAAACATCAGCACTATGTTGTTTAAGCTAGCATGGCGAAATATCTGGAGAAACAAGAGAAGAACTTACATTACTGCGGCATCCATTCTTTTTGCCGTATTGTTTGCCACTTTCATGGAGGCTTTGCAGGACGGTGCGTGGAAGAACATGATCAATAACGTGGTCAACTATTATTACAGCTACGCGCAAATCCACCGGAATGGTTATTGGGATGAACAATCCATCGACAAAGCTTTCCACGTTTCGGACTCTTTAAACAGCCTATTGGAAAATTTACCCAATGTAAAAAATACCGTCCCCCGCATCGAATCATTTGCCTTGGCTTCTACTGGTAATAAAACCAAAGGAGTAATGGTCGTCGGAGTAGAACCGGCTACGGAAAATAGTCTCACCAGCTTAGCCGACCGGCTCGTGAGTGGTCAGTACTTTAAACAGCCCGAAGAAGTGCTGATCGCAGAAGGTATCTCTGATTATCTCGATTTAAAGGTGGGAGACACTTTGGTATTGATCAGTCAGGGTTATCACGGAGTAAACGCTGCCGGAAAATTTCCGGTTGGCGGTATCGTTCATCTGGGAGCACCGCAATTAAACCAGCAAATGGTCTATTTGCCACTTCCCGCTGCGCAATGGTTTTACGGTGCGGAAGACCTGGTTACTTCACTAGCTTTAAAAATCGAATCGCCGCGGAACATCGACCGAACAGTAAAAGCACTCAAAAACAATCTAAGCCAGGAGGATTATGAGGTCATGAAATGGCAGGAAATGCTACCAGATCTGGTCCAGGCCAAAGCACTGGACGATGCGGGGAATTACATCGTTTACTTTATCCTTTACATGATTATCGCCTTCGGGATCTTCGGGACGATTTTAATGATGACCAAAGAACGCGCCTACGAATTCGGTATCTTAACGGCTATCGGAATGCGCAGAGCGAAATTGGCTGCCGTGATTTGGATAGAGATCATTATGTTGGGATTATTAGGTACGATAGCGGGTATTTTGGCCAGTATACCAGTGGTTGCTTATTTCAAGAAAAATCCGATCCGGTTTCAGGGTGAATATGCGGGCTTGTTGGAAAAATTTGGTTTCGAGCCTATTTTTCCCGCTGCTTTTGAATTCGGGATCTTCTTTTCGCAAGCGGTCGTCGTATTTTTAATTACGGCTATCCTGGCCCTGTATCCCGTATGGAAAATCCAGTATTTGCAGCCCGTTGAAGCCATGCGAAGTTGATAAAACCAAAACCATGCAACCAAAATCATCTCAATATAGCTGGAATTTTTTGTGGATCATTGCCTGGCGTAATATCTGGCGGCATAGACTACGGAGCCTGGTAGTCATTGCAGCGGTTGCTTTAGGTATTTGGGCGGCTGTTTTTATGACGGGATTTGCAACCGGAATGATCAATGGCTATATTACTAACTCCATTCAATTTATTGTCTCTCACGTACAGATCCACCACCCTGATTATGACCTGGAAAAAGACGTGAAAAACATTATTCCGGCAGCGGATAGTATAGCCCGTGTTTTGAGGGAAAAAGAAACGGTATCTGCCGTTTCCTTACGATCACTGGCCACCGGGATGATTGCCACCAGCCGGGGAACGCGCGGAATTGTAGTGAAAGGGGTTGATCCGGTGTACGAAGCGAAGACGAGCCTATTAGACCAGAATACCGTTGAGGGGGAATACTTCAGTGACGAAGGGCGCAATCCTATTTTAATCAGCCCCGAACTAGCGGATAAATTGGGCGTAAGCTTACGCTCTAAGGTCGTATTGAATTTCCAGGATTTCGAAGGGAATATTACGGCGGGAGCTTTCCGCATTATTGGCCTCTACGATACCGGTAATGCGCCATTCAACGAAAGTCACGTCTTTGTGAGAAGATCCGATTTGAACCGGCTTATCGTTGCGCCGGAAAAAAATACCGGCCATGAGTTAGCTATACTCCTGCAAGATCCAGCACTTACTAAAGCGGTGTTACCCGGCTGGAAAATGGAATGGCCGGCATTGGAAATTCAAAGCTACGGCGAAATATCTCCCGAACTGGAGCTGTATGAATCGCAAATAGAATACGTATCATTTATTTACCTGACTATTATCATGTTAGCCCTGATATTTGGCATCATTAACACGATGCTCATGGCTGTTTTAGAACGCTTCCGCGAATTGGGGATGCTGATGGCCATTGGGATGAATAAAGTCAGGGTCTTTTTCATGATCGTTTTGGAAACGGTTTTTTTGAGCATCATTGGGGTGCCGGTTGGATTGTTATTAGGGTTCATCACCATTTATTTACTCGGTAAATACGGTATCGATCTATCCATTTATTCCAACAGCTTAAGGCAATATGGCCTTTCTCAGGTCATTCACTTTGAGGTTGACTCTGCTGTGTACTGGCAAGTACCTATTTTAGTTTTTATTACTGCATTGATCTCATCAATATATCCGGCATTGAAGGCGATCCGGTTAAAACCGATTGAAGCAATTAGAAAATTATAAACCACGATATGGCTATAATAATCAAAACCAGAGGGGTTACAAAAGTCTACAATAAAGATAAAATACCCGTTCATGCATTGAATGGGGTCGACCTGGAAATCGAAGAAGGAGAGTTCACCGCTATCGTAGGTCCATCGGGATCGGGAAAAACTACCTTATTGAACATTATCGGTGGTTTAGACCGGCCGACAGATGGCTACGTGGAGGTACACGGAGAAGACATTTCCGAATTTTCCGACAATGAATTGATCGATTTTCGTAAAAACTACATAGGGTTCGTATTTCAGGCTTACAATCTGATCCCGGTTTTAACCGCAAAAGAAAATGTTGAATTTGTGATGTTATTACAAAAAAGATCAAAGGAGGAAAGAGATGCGCGTACATTAGAGTTGCTCAAAGCAGTGGATCTGGAAGATAAGATCGACAAACGACCTTCGGAACTATCGGGCGGTCAGCAACAAAGGGTTGCTGTTGCAAGGGCGCTTGCCCCCAAACCCACCTTTATACTGGCAGATGAACCTACTGCCAATTTGGACTCCAAATCAACCGAAAACCTGCTTGATATCATGGCCAAACTCAACCAGGAGGAAGGCATAACCTTTATTTTTTCGACTCATGACCAACGCGTGATAGACCGAGCCAGAAGAATTGTCACACTCGTGGACGGAAAGATCGATACTGATGAAAGAAGGTAGAAAAACGGTACATAGAATCCTTTTTACAAGCAGCCTTTTGTTCGTCTTTCATTTCGCCTGGACACAAACGGAAAAGCCTAAGCAGTGGTTTATTGACGGCTATATCAAGAACCTGCAAACCTTACTTTTTTTTAACGATGCCTATTTTGATACCCAATCATTCCAACTGGTAGATACTTTTCTGCAGGACAACCTCATTCACAACCGGCTGAACTTTAAGTGGTATATCAACTCAAATTGGTCTTTAAAAGCAGATCTGCGGTCACGGATATTCTTTGGTGACCTGGTCAAATCAGACCCAAAATACGCAGCACTCATCGACAATATTAACAATGATCATTTCGACTTGTCTTTGGTATTACTGGATCAGGATAGCTGGGTCATTCATTCAATGCTAGACCGGTTCTATCTGGAGTACATAAAAAATGATTGGGAAATAAGGGTAGGCCGGCAACGGATTAACTGGGGGATCAGTACGGTCTGGAACCCCAATGACCTATTCAATGCCTTTAATTTTACGGATTTTGATTACGAAGAACGGCCTGGCGCCGACGGTGTACGGATCAAATACTACACGGGATTTGCTTCGAGTATCGAATTAGCCTTTAATACTGCCGATGCTTTTAATCAGATGACTATTGCAGGATTGTGGAAGTTCAATCAATGGAATTACGATTTTCAAGTCCTGACGGCTTATTTCGACAAAGGGGCAGCGCTGGGCGGTGGCTGGGCCGGCAACCTAAAAAATGCGGGTTTTAAAGGAGAGTTCACCTATTTTATTGCTGATGAAGAAAATAGTAAAAACGCCTTTTCCGGCACAGTAGGAATAGACTATTCTTTTTCCAATTCATTGTACGTCAATGCGGGTTACTTGTACGGCTCATTGGGCGGCACCAGGCAAAATGTATTAAACCTATTTGATTTTGAATTATCTGCGAGAAATTTGTATCCCTACCGCCACGCAATATTTCTACAAGGCACTTACCCCATCACTCCTCTGTTAAATAGCGGTTTGGCTATCATCTACAGCCCGGTAAAAGTACATCCCGTTTTTATTAATCCTACGATAACTTATTCTGTGAAGGAGAATTGGGATTTGGATCTGATCGGTCAAATCGTATTAAACAACCAGGAAAACTACACCAGTCCTATTCAGGCAATTTTTCTGCGCACCAAGTTTAGTTATTGAGGAAACAGATTTAAAAAAAATCAAAAGAAAAAAGCAAAAGAAAGAAAAAAAATTACAGAAAAGCACTTGCCTTAAAAACACAAGAACATAAGAATCAATCACTTAAAATCACGTTCGAAAAAACAGAGGGCCCAGTAGAAATTTTATTTGTACTACTACAGGTTTAGGAAGTGTAGCATATTTGTACTGTCAAAGGAAGTAAATAAGATAAAATCATAGTCACAAAAGCGTCTTACTATTAATGATTATAATCCGAACCAACGAATTATAATCTCATGAAAAGATATTAGGATGTCAAAGGACAACCTATTTTTTGGTATGTAGATAGCCTCTCAAAGTGTGAAACCAGTTAGTTTACTAGCTGGTTTTCTTTTGTGCAAATCTAAGAAAATAAATGCAAAGCATTTAATTCCAAATAAATTGACGTCAAAACAGGGAATTTGCATTCCGCTAGTAATTCAAAAGATAACGGAAATATAAACGAGAGTAAATATTGAATGTTGCACTGAATTCAAAAAAAGGGATAACTTTTACAAAAAAAGACAATGTATAAAACGCTGTTTTAAAAAAGATTACACAACCCCTTCTTACTATTAGCAAGGGGGGGGGATTCCATAACAAGCTCACCTTCAAATCATTAAATATTGATCTTTCAAGCTTGCTTAGTCGAAAGATTAGTTTTCAAACTTTCCAACCTGATGATCAATTCGCCGATCTTTTCTTTCAAAATATTTTTATCTGCGAGTGATAAGCTCGCGCTGTTTATTTCTTTGCCCAATTGTTGAATTCTTTGAGCGATTTGGTTGATATCCATTGTTGATAATGTTTTTGTTGTTTTACTTTCCATGACTACAGTTTTTAATTTTCTTCAGTCGACTCTTTTAATTCATCCAGCTTTGCTTTCAAAATATCGAGTTGTTCATCGATCCATTTTGACAATCCTTCCGGACCACCGTGAAGTCTTTCATAGTGATCTCGATTTTCATTCATAAGATCTAGGGCAAAAATCAGAGCCTGAATTTCTCTTTCGAGTTCTTCCCTTTTCGTCATTGTTTATGTTTCCTAGAGAACCTAAGGTTTTCTTAGTAGGTGAATTATAAAAATACGAATAAAGTTGCACATATTGAAATAACCTGTACTCCCCAAAAAATGTTCAGGTGCCTCTTACTTTGAAAGTAGCGAATAAACGTTTCACGCTATACCTTCCGCTGCCGTTGACAAAAACCATTAACAAACCGCCGATGATTGCCAGGTTTTTCGAAAAAAGTAATGATTGTAACCTTCGGGCATCCTGAGGATCATTCCAGAATGAATGCACTATAAAAGTTACCGGTACCCAATACAGTAATAACAAGAAGGCTCCAAATTTCGACCGGTAGCCGATCAAAATTAAGGTACCTCCGAGTAATAGTAAAAAGATGGCTCCAATAAGAAGTAGATCTTGTTGCCAGGTCAGGCCGTAAAGGGTCATTTTCTCTTTCGTCTTTTCAAAGTAGAAAATGGAATCGTAGGCATCGAAAATAAAGATAAAAGAGAGCAATACCCGGCCGATCAGATCTAGTATATCTTTCATATAATTTTTATTTACATTTTTCCAGCAAGAAACGATGAACAGCTTTGGCTACATTCTGCCCGTCTACTGCAGCCGAAATAATACCTCCCGCGTATCCTGCCCCCTCTCCACAGGGGAACAACCCCGACACATCACCGTGCATGTAGGTCTTCGAATCTCGAGGTATCCGGACGGGAGAACTGGTACGGCTTTCTGTCGCGATTACATTAGCTTCTTCCGTAAAATAACCTTTCATTTTTTCTCCAAATATTTTTACCCCTCGTTGTAATCGATCCGCGATAAAAGCTGGCAATATGCGATGCAAAGGGGCTGAATACAGCCCGGGGATGTAAGAACTATGCGGTAGATCAGCAGATAATTTCCCTGCAACAAAATCAGTTAATCGTTGAGCGGGGGCTTGTTGACTCCCATCACCAA
>CAZHNG010000223.1:0-11398 GCA_964533785.1 uncultured Saprospiraceae bacterium
AATTAGTTAGAATTTTTAGTCTAACTTCTAGAGTCTAGCGTCAAAAGTCTAGTTAGTTTAAAAGCTGTTTTTTGGGTGCGAAGACTTTTACATTTTATGGGTGAAGCTTTTTATTTTAGAAGCCACGGATGCACGAATAGAGAAATGATTGTATTAGAGGGGCATTTTTATCACGGATATCGGCTCCGCCGAGTAACGAATTACACGAATTTTGAGCTTAGAGACTATTTCTAAATTGATAAGCAATACCATAACACTTATGTACTCAACTAAAAAGCTGCCCCTATACCATTCAATTTTTAGTATTCCTGCTTACTGACCTGCATCAATCACAATGGATAAAGGGAGCGACTGAGGCTTTCCCCCTTGATTTTACGTCATTGGTATAACAAATTGATTGTCGCAATTTGTGTGGTTTCAATATTGCTTTTAGCACTTTTGGAGTTCCCATTTAGGATAGGATGCGTGTTGTTTAGATGTATTTTTCTGATTACTTGGTAAATTTTGGAATAGATTAGAATATCCCATGAAGTTTAATCGTTTTTTGCCAATTTTAAATTGGTTGCCAGAGTATGACCGGGCCACATTCAATGCGGATCTAACGGCCGGATTGACCGTTGGGGTGATGTTCGTACCACAGGCTATGGCTTATGCGTTACTAGCGGGTATGCCCCCTATTTATGGCTTGTACGCTGGGCTTTTACCAACTTTTTTATACGGTATCCTTGGGACCTCAAGGCAGCTTTCGGTTGGCCCGGTAGCAATATCCTCCTTATTGGTTTTGGCGGGGGTGAGTCAATTGGCTTTACCAGAAAGCGATGCTTATGTAGAATATGTCATACTAGCAGGTTTTTTTATTGGTCTTACGGAAATTACTTTGAGTTTATTGCGGTTTGGTTTTTTGGTCAACTTTTTATCCCATCCGGTAATAACGGGCTTTACGATGGCTGCTTCGGTGATCATCGCCATCAGTCAACTCAAAGAATTTTTAGGTTTTTCCATACCGCGGTTTGAATATACTTATGAGACCGTCCTTTTTGCGATAAAACATCTGGAGCAAACCAATCTATTATCGGTGATGATATGCCTGGGAGCTATGTTGATCATGATCGTCTTTCGAAAAATGAGCCGCAATATTCCGGGAGCTTTGATTGTTGTGATATTATTCACCGTTCTTTGCTGGATGTTTCAATTAGATCAATACGGATTGAGCGTTATTGGTGAAATTCCCCGTGGTCTGCCTTCTTTTAAAGTACCAGGTATCCAATGGGATAAATTTGTAACACTCTTGCCCACTATACTGGTAGTAACGACTATCGGGTTTGTTGAAAGTATTAGTATTGCCAAAACCCTGGAAGTGAGAAACCGGAATTACCGGGTTTTCCCGGACCAGGAGTTACTGGCGTACGGGGTGGCTAAAGTTGTGGGTTCGTTTTTCCAGTCCATGCCTACCTCAGGCAGTTTTTCACGATCAGCGGTGAACGATAGTGCGGGCGGAAAAACAGGAGTGTCTTCTATGATCACTTCTTTGTTAGTCGTGCTGACCCTTCTTTTTCTGACGGATTTGTTCTATTTCACCCCTAATGCTGTATTGGCGGCGATTATTCTGTTGGCTGTTCGCCGGATATTCAACTACCGCGAAGCTATTTATCTCTGGCGAACTCAGAAGCGGGATTTTTGGGTATTGGCAGCCACCTTTTTTATTACTCTATCAGCAGGTATTGAGGTAGGGGTGTTTTCCGGCGTTTTAGTTTCTTTATTCATCGTATTGTACCGTAGTTCGAAACCTCATTTTGCCGTATTGGGAAAAATACCCGGCACAACGGATTACCGCAACCGTATCCGGCATACCGATGTGGAAATGATCCCCGAATTATTGATCTTTCGCTTCGACGACCAACTGTATTTTGCTAATGCAACCTATTTCAAAGATAAAATACTGGAACAAATCGCCCGGCGGCCGGTAACTAAGCATTTGATATTAGAATGCAGCAATATGCATGACCTGGACAGTACCGGCGTCAATGCACTCGAAGAAATTCACCATTATTTGGGAGAGGCCGGCATCGGATTCAGCGTAGCAAACCTTACGGATCGCGTAGAAGATATTTTTGAACGCTCCGGCCTATCCGGAAGTATTGGACTGGAAAATCATTTTGTTAATATACATCAGGCAGTAGAACGGTTTCAAAAGGATCATTCTTATGTACCCCATGTCTAATGTTATTAATAAAGGGAGAAAAATGAGCGAAATCACAGCTATGAAGGTTCATTTGGCGATTTTTTCAAAACAAAAGATCGTATATTTGACCTATGGGTAAAGAAAAATTCAAAAAGCTGTCATAGGAATAGGTTTTCTCAACAAACAATTAGAAGGAAAAAATAAAGTATTGCAAATAGCTGACGGCAGCTAATTTACAAGCAGCTCTACATTGTCGGCTGTAACAAAAAAGCCAGCAAATCAGCCATATCCTCGTGGCTCATATTGGTTTCTTGACCTTCGGGCATAAGCGAAATACCTAAAGACTTAAATTGCTCTATGTCATTTTTCTGAAAAGTATGATCCATGCCGCCGGTTGATCTTAAAGTGATTTGATCATCCGTCTCCTGTTGAATGATGCCGGTGTAAATATTGCCGTCCTTAGTGGTTATGGAATGGTTGATGTAGCGGGTGTCCACGGCCGCATTGGGGTCCAAAATATCGTGTAACAATGATGCTTTACTTTTGCGATTTATTTCCGTCAGGGCCGGTCCTACTTCAATACCCACATCGGCATATTTGTGGCACTGACCACAGCGTTGGGTATACAATGTTCTGCCTTTTGCAATATCTCCGGCTAAGGCCAGAGCAGGTTTCATTTTTTCAATAGCTTCTTTTCGTTGTACCACTCCGGCATCGGAAAACAGAGCGGTTGCTCTTTGCTTTATGTCTTCGTCGTCTGACCATAGTAATACTCTTCTCCTTTCAAGATCCAGGTTCATCTCTCCCAGATTAATGCTTCCGTCTTCCAGCGCCCTTAGCAATAGATCGTGGTATTTGGATTTATACAACAGGATATTACCCGCGTGTTTTCGTGCTTCCGGACCTAGTGTTGGCCATTTTTTCAGCAATTCCTGACCTACTTGCGGTTGATCAGCATACCACAATTGTTGGAGTGCTTCTCTTTGTAAGGCTATGGGTTCCGTATTGTCCAGCAGGTTGTACAACAATTGTTCCCGGTCCGTAAATTCATCGAGCGCGATCAACTGCAAAAACTCCAACCTTTCCTCGGGGGGCCCTTCCTTTTTTAAGACAGCTTGTTTGGCGTGGGCAATAAGTTTTTTCATTCCAGGGGATACCGGTAATTGGAATTGCTTCCGCAATTTGGCCGCTGCCCTTACCAAAAGGGCGGAATTACTGGTTTCCAAGCGACTCAGTGCCGTTTTAATCCGTTGTATATCCGCAGTAGGAGCAGGTGGTCTCCGGGCTGCCAATCCTTCACTAACCGCTTCCAGTAGCAGGGCTTGTTCCTTGGCGTTTAAATTTCCCCGCTGAGCCAGAAGCTC
Organism: uncultured Saprospiraceae bacterium; assembly: GCA_964533785.1. Taxonomy (GTDB): domain Bacteria; phylum Bacteroidota; class Bacteroidia; order Chitinophagales; family Saprospiraceae; genus JANQRV01. The sequence goes on from CAZHNG010000223.1 coordinate 3,547, forward strand.
AAAATACCAGACAATATCATTCAAGTCCTGATTTTGACCTACCACTCTAGCAAGCGTTTCCGCAACTTGTATTGCTCTGGCATTCATCGATGCCGAAAGCAATTCCCGGGAAAACGTTACCGGCATCCTGGATACTGCCGCTGTAGCAGCCATTCCCAGCCATTGGTCATTATCCTGCCTTTTTAGTAATGCGAGGATATTTTCCTTGATCGTTGAAGCATGCCGGTCGAATTGAAGCGTATTGAATTGGCTTAAGGCCAAAAGAACTCTTAGGCGGACGCGTGGTTGTTCATCGGCCACCATAGTGAGAATTGTCTCAACTATCTGAGGCTCCTGGTTGATCCTTTTTTCGGCTATCTTGACGGCATTTTCTCTGACCCCATCGGACGAGTCTTTCAGGCCTTTTTCCAACAGACTCGCGGCTAAGGCCTGCAAACCATCCAGCGTCCAAAGGGCATGCAATCGGGCAAGAGGCGACTTAGATTCAGTATATAATTGTTCGAGTAAAGGAACCGCATCTTGGTTATTGGACTCTACCAGCAGGCGCTGTGCTGTCATCCTGGTCCATTGATTTTCATGCCCTAATTGTCGTACAAGCTGCGCGGGATCATTGCGATCCAGGCCAGCAAAGGATTGTGGTTTCCAATTACCTCTAGGGCTAATTCTATAAATCCGTCCTTTATCCTTACCGGCATCTAAATCCAGTTGTTGTTCTATTTCGTCGGGGATCCACTCAGGATGCTCAATGACATCGCGGTGCATATCCAGCAGATACAAAGAGCCGTCGGGTCCGGGTGTTAGATTAACCGGCCGAAAAGCCCGGTCCGTAGAAGCCAGAAATTCTACTTTTTCGCGAAGCCGGGTAGTCTTAAATGTTGAAGTATCCGGGGTTAAAATAGCCAGATGAACGAGGTTTAATACTACATCGGGTAAATAGAGCTGGTTGTTGAAAGGAGCGGGAAAAGCACCGCCACCGTAGAAGGTAATCCCGCAGGCTCCGGAGACATAGCCGGATTGTTCCGGGTGATTGACACGGGTTGCCTGTTCGCCAATGGGGTATAAGCGAAATAAGTCGTTTTCGTCCCGGTCACAGATCACAGTCAAAGCATGGGAGGGCTCTACTGGAATCCCTTCCGTATAGTGTCCTTCAAAAACCAGTGATAACAGTGTTTCTGTATTATGCGTTTCAAACAGATGCCCCCAATTATCGAAAGTTAATTCAAAACCGCCGGAGGATTCCCCGATCCTTTGCAGTTGCAGGTCCTCGATGCGCAGTCTGATATCATCCCCCCGCATATCCACTTTTATAGTCGTGTCTTGTAAAAAATAGGGTTTACCGGAATTTCCTCCGTTCGCCGCGTATATCCAATTGTCCAGGCCGTACGTCAGACCATTGAAATTGTGTTGTAAATTCCCTTCTGCGAATCCGCCCATGATCGTCTCCCTGGTTTCCGCCACGCCATCTCCGTCAGCATCTTTGACGAAAATAAGATACGGAGGAGCCGCTACCAGTAATCCTTCCCGGTAGGGCATGATGGAGGAAGCCATATTGAGTTGATCCGCAAAAACCTGACGGTGGTCGAAACGGCCGTCACTATCCCGGTCGGACAACAGGATAATCCGACTTTCCGCATCGTGCAAAGGGTATCCGGGCATTTCCAAAACATAAGCGCGTCCTTTTTCGTCGAACTCCATATCCACGGGATCAAAAACCAAGGGTTCTGCAGCGACCAGCTCTAATTGGAAATCAGGGTGGATTTGAAATTCCACGGGTGTTACAGCTTTCCGCTCTTTACTACATCCAAACGAAATGGCTAGTAAAACGGTTAAAATAAAGGTTGGTCTTTCAATAAAAAGTACGTTTAAATTTATTGGCATCAGAGCATTGATATTGTACTAAAAATAAGGATGTTAAATTGAAAAATTACTTTCAACGTAAGATTCAAATATACACAATTCTAATGCAACTAAGGAGTGTACCCTTCTAAAACCAAGCGCCTTTATTACATACTTTTGTCAGGTAAATTATCTTTGTAAGGATGTCCGTGATCTATTAAGGGATAAATTTGTAATTTTAAATATGATATTGAAACGACGTAGACTGGTAGGATAACTTGTAGTGAGATCAGGAACAAACCGCTCACTTAAGGATTACAATCAACAAAAAAACCATTTTGAACAAGAAGCTTTTAGCTTTTTACAATTTCGAAAAATAACTATTCTATATGCGGCAACGGCATTTATTATCCATTAGATATCTCATCCTCTTTTTTTGTCTATTGGCGGTTAATACCCTTTGGGCCACCCACAACCGGGCGGGGGAGATCACGGTAAGGCAAGTGGGAGATTGCGTGGAAAGCTTAACGGTAGAAGCCTTAATAACTACTTATTCTAAAACCAGTAGTACACAGGCAGACCGGGACTCTTTGGAGATCTTTTGGGGAGACGGTACCAGTGAATTTGTATTGAGAGTAAATGGCCCGGGCAACCCACCCCAAGGTGACCCCCTGGAAAATGATATTAAACTCAATTACTACCGGGCAGTGCATACTTACCCTGCAAGAGGGAGATACACGATCGGAATGAGGGATCCCAATCGGATTGGTGATATTTTAAACGTCAATCCTCCTTTCTCCATCAACGTCGAATTTTATATTCAGACCGTATTTACGCTTCCCAACCCACAATTTCAAGGTTGTAATGATACGCCCATATTTCTGCAGCCACCGATTGATGTTGCCTGTGTTGGAAAGGTATTTACCCATAATCCCAATGCCATTGACTTTGACGGAGATAGCCTGGCCTATTTCCCAATCGTTCCTTTAGCCGGGCCGAACCTGGAAGTGCCCAATTATCTTTATCCCGATATGATCGCGCCGGGGCCTAATAATAATATTACGCTAGACAATGTGACGGGGGATATAGTATGGGACGCTCCTCAGCGCGCCGGGGAATACAATTATACGATTATTATTGTGGAATACCGGGAAGGGATTGCGCTCGATACGATAGTCAGGGATATGCAAATCCGGGTGGAAAATTGTGAGAACCAACCGCCGGAAGTTATTACTTCGGTAGATGAGATCTGCGTGGTAGCAGGAGAATTGGTAGAGATTGATGTTTCAGCGACGGCTCCTTTATTCGAAACCAATCAGAAGGTCAGACTCACCGCCCTGGGAGGTCCTTTTGAAGTACCGGTTTCACCCGCGACATTTGAACCGGATGAAGCATTTTTTCAGGATGATCCCGTCAACCGGGTATTTCGCTGGCAGACAACATGTGAACATATTTCGGATCAGTATTACAGTGTGGTCTTTAGGGCGCTCGATAACTTTTTTGCGGATACTTTTGGGCTGGCTACGCTGAAAACGGTCCGTATTAAAGTGGTGGGCCCGCCTCCCCTGGACCCGCAATTGGAAGAACTGGACAACTCCGTCCGCCTGACCTGGGAGAAACCTTACGTTTGTGAAGATGCAGCCAATGATTACTTTAGAGGGTTTACGGTGTGGCGGCGACCGGAATCTAATCTTTTCCCCATCGATACCTGTGCTCCCGGTTTAGCCGGACGGGGCTATACCAAACTAAATTTTGTACCGCTGACGGATATGGCCGATGGCCGGTATGTATATGAAGACCCGACCGTTGTCAAAGGCCGTGCCTACTGTTACCGCGTACTGGCAGAATTTGCCCAGACCACACCAACGGGACGGTATAATTACAATGTAGTGGAGAGTTTACCGAGCGAAGAAGTTTGTATTCAAATCGGTAGGGATATACCCTTGATCGTCAAGGTTGATGTATTAGAAACGGATGAATTTGACGGCCAGATTGAAGTATGCTGGACCAAACCGATTGCCGATGACCTGGATACCCTGGTTAATCCCGGCCCCTATCGTTACGAAGTTCTTAGGGCGCCCGGCACAGAAACTGACCCTTCGGCTTTCCAGCCCATTGGCGTAAGCTTTGAAAGTCCGACCTTTGCCGGGGCTAATGATACTTGCTTTGTCGATACGGGCTTAAGTACCCTTGATAATCCGTACAGTTATATCATTCGGTTCTACGTAGATGGCCAAAACCAGCCATTGGGTGCCACTCAACCGGCTTCCTCTATCTTTCTGCGGGTTAACCCGACGGATCAGCGGAATAATCTGAGCTGGGAAGAAGAGGTACCCTGGGATAATTTTGAATACATCGTACTCAGGGAGAATGATCAAGGCAGCTATGATACATTGGGACTGGTAACGGAACCATCTTTTAGTGATGAAGGTCTGGAAAATGGTGTTGAATATTGTTATAAAATTGAAGGCGTGGGCTCCTACGGTATTGATGGTATAAGAGCGCCTTTGTACAATACTTCCCAGAGGGCCTGTGGTGTCCCCAGAGATGATGTCCCGCCTTGTCCGCCGGTTTTGGCGGTCACCAATCTGTGCAGCCAGGAAGGCGAAAAGTGCATTGATGAAAATGAACTGGATAACAATTTGACCTGGAATCACCCCAGAGATGTTTGTGAAGATAACGTAGAAGATGTGGTCGGTTATAATATTTATTATGCGCCTTTTGAAGGAGAGCCCTTTAATTTAGTGGCCCAAATAGCAGATGCAGAGGTGTTGACGTATAATCATCAACCTGATATAGGACTGGCCGGCTGCTACGTGATCACGGCCGTCGATACCAGTGCGAATGAGAGTGAGTTCAGCAATGAGATTTGTGTGGATAATTGTCCTTCCTATCAATTGCCTAATACCTTTACACCTAATGGGGACAATCAGAACGATCTGTTTGTTCCATTCCCTTATTGTTTTATTGAAAGTGTGGAATTTCAGGTGTTTAATCGTTGGGGTCAAATGGTTTACGAGTCAATGGATCCCGATTTAAATTGGGATGGCCGGAACCTGAACGGTAATGAACTTCCAGCCGGCACTTATTACTATACCTGTCAGGTTTTTGAAAGGCGGGTGAATGGTATTGTTCCGTTTCCGGAATTGCTGACGGGCTGGATAGAATTGGTCAAATGATATAGAAGTTTGGAGTATGGCGTTGTTCAAGAAGATCGATAATTTATTAATCAAAAATTTCATTCCTCCCTTTATTGTAACCTTTTGGATTGCAATTTTCGTGCTGGTCATGCAAACCCTTTGGGTGTACATTGAAGACATCGCCGGAAAGGGCCTCGGTTTTGGCCTGTTGGTGGAATTATTAGCCTACCGGAGTGTTTCGTTGGTCCCTTTGGCATTACCGCTGGCGGTATTGATCTCATCGGTGATGGTATTGGGGAATTTAGCTGAACGGTATGAATTGTCGAGTATTAAATCGGCAGGAGTTTCCTTGTTGCGGGTAATGTTGCCCTTAATGGGTATTGGCTTTTTTATTGCCTGGTTTTCCTTTTATTGCGCGGTATCATTAATTCCCATGGCCAATCTGCAATTTGGTTCGCGTATGTTCGATATTTCGCAGCAAAAACCGACGCTTCGATTGCAAACCGGAGTTTTCAATGACGATTTCGCCGGTTACAGCATCAAAATAGGTAAAAAAGGTTCTGACGGAAAATCCATCGAGGATGTATGGGTCTATGACCACCGGGAAGCGAATTTAGGCCGGATCAGTGCCATCGTGGCCAATGAAGGTGAAATGTTTACGACTGAAGATGGGAAATATTTTGTGATGAATTTGAGGGACGGCCACCAGTATATGGAAACCCGGCCCAACGGCAACAGCTCTTATCCGTTGGTACGGACCAATTTTGAGGAATGGACAAAAGCATTCGACCTGGGGGAATTTCAAATGAAACGAACTAACCCCGAACTTTTTAAACACAATCGTTCGATGCTTAGTCCTAAAGAACTGGCAGACGAAGCTGATTCCCTCCAGTTGCGTATTGATAAAAGCTATAATCAGTTGTCGAACACCATGGCTAATTACTTCAGCAAAATGGAACCCGATAGCAGTTTTCTGGCGCAACAAGCCCAAACTACAAAGGAGGTCAGAACTCCTGCGGTGGACAGTCTGGCAGCTCGAACCAAAATTTCCGAAGCTATTATCGCTAAAAAAGTAAAGCCAAAGACGGATACTTCCTCCTACATGGCCAGATTGAAAACGGAGAAGCAGGCTGAAATTGAAAGGGCCGAAAGGATAAAAGAGGATCAGCGAAAAAATATCCTGCCCCAGGTTTTTTCAAAAGGGGATAGTTTACAAGCTTACGGCTCTTTTCTTGAATTATTCCCAAAGAATCATTGGTCTACTTTATTCAGAAGGGCGCAGTCTTCTGCCAGAAATATCAAAGGGCAGGCCATTTCTTCGGTGGCTAAAATAGAAAGATTGAGGGAGGATAAAGTCAAACATCTTTACGACCTACACACCAAATACAGCATGGCAGTGGCTTGTTTCATCTTTTTGTTCATCGGTGCGCCGATGGGGGCCATTGTCAGAAAAGGGGGGTTTGGTTACCCTATTTTGATTTCCATTATTTTCTTTATGTTATTTGTGGTGTTGACCATTTTTTGCCGTAAGATCGCCGAAAGTTTCATTATGCCGGCAGAGTTGGCGGCCTGGCTCCCCTGTATGGTCCTCTTTCCAATAGGTATACAACTAACGAGAAAGGCGATGAATGATTCTAAAATGATGAACTTTGACCAGTACGTTGCCGCAGTGAAGAGTGTTTTTGTGAGAAGGAAAAAAACTGTTTGAGTCGAATGAGCGTTTTTTATAAAAACTCCATTTTCGTTGGGTAAACTGATCAAACAAAATCAAATTTATTTTTCGGCATTTTTTTGCTTCTGGGCTATCGGGACCGGGATGCTTTTTTTCATTGAAAAAGGGGATGTGATCCGGTTTTTCAGCTCCAATCGAAGTGATTTTTGGAACAACTTTTTCCTGTACGGTACAAAACTAGGGGAGGAGCCTGCTTATTTGCTGGCCATAATTATTTTGTTGTTCATCCGGTTTCGGCATGCCCTTGCCGTCCCCTTGATCGGTATCCTGGCAACCTTGGTTAGTTTTGTGGCGAAATGGATTTTCTATGTCGATCGTCCCGGTGCTTATTTTGAAAAGATGGGGCTTCTTGATTCAATTATTTTAGTAGAGAACGTAAGGTTGAATACCGGCGCGACCAGTTTCCCTTCCGGGCACACCCTATCGGCATTTGCGCTCTTTACTTTTTTCGTTCTATGTTTACCGCAAAAGGGTTTTTGGGTAATCTTACTTTTTTTGTTACCACTGATGGTGGGCGTTTCCCGGGTGTATCTGGTACAACATTTTTGGCAGGATATTCCGGCAGGTGCGCTATTGGGGGTTATCCTGGCTATTTTCATTTACATGGCACACCTGGAGTGGGGAAAAGGCAAAAACAGCTCCTGGCTGGATAAACAGCTCATTTTACGTAAGCGTTAAGGAAGGTCTGCAAGGCACTCAAAAATTTTTTTAGTTCTTTGAAGTGAAAGGCAATGACCGTCCCTTCTTTACTTCGAAAGGTGATTTCCAGATCCTCATCAATTTTTACGTTGGCGTGACTGATGGCATTACGCATCAAACCGAGCACAAAATATAGCTGTAATGGCTTCTTTTGCATAGCAGGAGTAATATTGAGAATCCGGTAATTACACCAATCTCCCAGGTTGGTGTGTTTAAGGTATTTATCCTTTCGCAATATTTTCTTCAGGCTTTCCCAGGGAAAAACGATCATTCCGTATAACAGCATCAGAAGGGTTCCGGCATCAAAGGTTGAATAGTCTTCGGGATTACCGTCAAAAGCGGGGAGGAAAAATTCTTGGAACTTGGTTTCAGGCTTTTTGCGAATTGTTTCGTCTAATTGTTGGAGCATGTTGTAATGCAACAAAATATCCTTTAAGATCAAATG
>CAZHNG010000224.1:0-11358 GCA_964533785.1 uncultured Saprospiraceae bacterium
AGCCGTTTGATGGCTCCGAACAAGTCTAATATTTAAGAGACTGGTCTAAAGCAAGAATCGGGCGTCAATTTTTTCATGGAGCCGATTTTAAAATTCGCCCTTGCTGAACACCAGATGTAAATTTCATGATTTAAACATCAATTGAGTATGTTCAAAGTATGATATCCTATAATAAAATTGATGCTCAATCGTAAAATCTGGTACCTAAAATAAAAAAGCCCCTACATCAGGGGAGGCAAAATCAGATGTAGGAGCAGACAACATACTATGAGAAAACTACACATATGCAATATACAGGCTTTTATTACTACTTGGAACCCACAATTATTGAATGGGGAGATCAGCTTACGTTCAGGTGGATTTGAATTAGAAAGTGGTTTTTTTACACAAACCTAAAACCCCTTTTCCAACAGAAGTGGTAACAATATTTAAGGATAAGGAACAGTGAAAAGTTCTGGTTCTACGGTCTAGTGCCTTAATTTGATGACCTTGCATCAGTACGCAACTGCTGGACTGCCAGCCACGCCATCAAACCCGTGCTGGTCTTCAGGCAAGATTCGTCTACGTCAAAAGTACTGGTATGAATAGGGGAGGTAATTCCCTTGGCGACATTTCCGGTACCAAGACGGTAGAAACAAGCCGGGAGCTTTTGGGAATAGAAGGCAAAATCCTCTGCCGTCATACGGATCGGAAGTTCAACCACATTTTCCACTCCCAGAAAACTTTCTGCATAGGTTCTCACTTTCTGTGTGAATGGAATATCATTATACAGCGTAGGGTACCCCACCATAATGTCTAATTCACAGCTGCCGCCCATACTTTTCGCCATTCCTTCCGCCAACTGTTTTAGGATCCGGTGTGCTTCGAATCGCCATTCTTCGTCCATAGTGCGGAAAGTACCCATTAACTTCACTTCATTGGGTATAATATTCGTAGACCCACCGGTAGAATTGATCTTTCCCCAGGTCAGAACCGTCGGCATGGCCGGGCTGGCCCGTCGGCTGACCAACTGCTGCATAGCCGAAACGATGTGGGAAGTGATCAAAACCGGATCGATACAATCGTGTGGTAATGCACCGTGCCCCCCTTTACCTTTGATCGTCATGTAAAGCTCATCCGCCGAAGCCATGTAAATACCTGGTTTCAAACCGATTTTTCCTGTTTCTAAAGGGGGATGGACATGTTGCCCAAGGATGGAAATGGGCGCAGGGTTGTCTAGTACACCTTGCTTGATCATAATGGAAGCCCCTCCAGGCAATCTTTCTTCTGCGGGTTGAAATATCAGTTTGATCGAACCATTAAAATGGTCTTTTATCTGTTGCAGTATCCGGGCTGTTCCCAGTAATGAGGTGGTATGTACATCGTGACCGCATGCGTGCATGATACCTTTATTGACAGACTTATAGGGCACGTCATTCGTCTCTGTTATCGGCAGGGCATCAATATCTGCCCTTAAAGCGATCATTTTTGTCCCGGGATCCTTCCCCTTGATAATGCCGACGACGCCATTGTCCGCAATGCCGTGCTGATATCCAATACCCATATCTTTTAACTGCTGGGCGATGTATAATCCGGTTTTTATTTCCTGAAAAGAAAGCTCCGGATGTTGATGTAAAAACCGTCTGATGGCAACGTTTTCCTCAAAGTGTTCTTCGGCCAGATGTTTGATCTTTTCTTTCAACATATTTATAAGGTGTTAAAGGCTTGACTTTAGCTTCTGGATTTCTAAATATATAGTTAAAATGCCTGCATGGCAACCAACTTGCTGTACACCCCATTGTGTTTCATCAATTCACCATGAGCTCCACGTTCTACGATCCTCCCCCGATCCATAACAATGATCTCATCTGCATGTTGAATGGTGGATAACCGGTGAGCGATGATGATGGAGGTGCGGTTTTGCATCACTGTTAACAAGGCTTGTTGTACCAATTGTTCGGATTCAGAATCGAGGGAAGAAGTCGCTTCGTCGAGAATCAGGATAGGTGGATTCTTCAGTATAGCCCTGGCAATGGTTAGCCGTTGGCGTTGACCGCCACTTAGCTTATTCCCCCGGTCGCCAATATTAGTATGATAACCTTCTGCTAACTCAATAATGAAGTTGTGGGCATTGGCAATTTTTGCTGCACGGATTACGGCAGCTTCATCAACATTCTGTTGTCCAAAAACGATATTATTGTAAATGGTATCATTGAACAGGATGGCTTCCTGAGATACAATACCCATGAGATTTCTCAGTGCTTTAATTTTGAGCTGCTTGATATCGTGTCCGTCAATTAAGACTTTGCCGGCAGTAACATCGTAAAAGCGGGGTAGGAGGTCGACCAACGTAGACTTTCCTGCCCCTGAAGCACCGACAATAGCAATGATCTGCCCTTTCCGAATGGTAAGGTCGACGTTCTTTATTACATGTTGTTGGTGCTGACCGTAGGAAAAGCTGACATTTTGGTATTCAATAGCCGTTTGGAAATCAGTTATCGGCTTAGCATCCGGTAGCTCTACAATAGAATTTTCGGCATCCAACACCTCTTCCACCCGTACCATGGCCGCGATACCTTTCTGAACGTGATAATATGCTTTTGAAAGTGATTTGGAAGGATCAATTACGCTGTAAAATGCATAGATGAAGGCCAAAAAAGTAGCTGCTTCCAATTGGTTAGCAAATACCTGCCGGGCACCGTACCACAGTAATACCGCTACTACCCCGATACCCAAAAACTCCGAAAGCGGCGACGCCAGATCTCTTCGCCACAATACCTTTGTCAGCGCCCACTGGTATTCATCATTTTGTTTGTCAAAATGACCCTGCTGGTATCCTTCGGCGTTAAACCCTTTAATTATTCTAAGTCCTGCGAGTGCTTCTTCAATGCTGGAAACCAGTCCGCCTAATTTACTTTGCACAATAGCTGAGGGGCGCTTCAACGATTTTCCGATACCTCCAATGACAACAGCCGTAAAAATAATGAGTATAAAAACAAATATTGTCAGGGAAGGGCTGATATAAACCATAATGCTGAGCGCACCGATCAGGATGATGGGCTCCCGGAAAATCGCCACTAACATGTTGAGAATACTGGTTTCAATTTCTTGGGTATCGGCAGTGATCCTCGATAAAATATCCCCCCGCCGTTCGCTCGAAAAATAAGATAGCGGCAAAGAAACCAGTTTGCCAAATAGTTGTGAACGCAAATCGCGAATGATGCCGTTTCTAACCGGCGCCATAAAAAATAAGGCCAGATAGCGGAAAAGGTTCTTAAAAAAAAAGGCGACCAGAATAGTGCCGCAAACGATGACCAGAGCTGTTTCTTTCCCTTGCTCGTCGATGAGCTGCTGAAAGAAAGCATTCAACTGCGCCTGGTAATCTCCGGAAATATCTCCGGAAGTGGCCGGCGCAATGTCCCCGGACTGGTCGAACAGTATTTTCAAAAACGGGATCATCAACGGGATACTGATCACGGTAAATATCGCCGTCAATAAATTACTTGTTATGGCAAGAATGATATACCCCTTATAATTATTAAGGTATCTTAAAAGTCTCCAAAAACTTTGCATGGAAAAGATTGTGAGATAACAAACTGCGGAATCACGGAACCATCAAAATTATGATCTTTATTTAATTTCAGGCTGAAATGACGATCATTCTCCTATCAGATTTTGTTTATAGTATCTATCGATTGATTTGTTTATAAACGATTCATAAACTTATAATCCAGATTACTACCATCCGCTGACTTTGGGCAATTCTAGCGTCAAGCGTCAAATTATAAAATTATTCCTCCTTTTTCAACTTAAAGGTATTAATAAAACCAGTATGAAAGTTACCTTTCCGAAAGTCTTCGTTCTTCATTAATTGTTGATGGAAGGGCACGGTAGTTTTTACTCCCTCGATAATAAATTCATCAAGTGCTCTTTCCATTTTAGTGATACATTCCTCCCGGGTATGCGCGCGGCAGATGATTTTTGCGATCATAGAGTCATAGAAGGGCGGTATGGTATAACCGGCGTATACATGAGTGTCTACACGTACTCCATGCCCTTTGGATGAATGGAAGGAAGAAATTTTACCTGGGCTGGGCCGGAAATCATTAAAGGGATCTTCTGCATTGATCCTGCATTCAATGGCGTGAGCGTGGGGAATATAGTTGCCGCCCGCAATTTTTTCGCCGGCAGCAATTTTAAGTTGTTCTTTTATGAGGTCGTGATCGATAACTTCCTCCGTAACCGGATGTTCCACTTGTATTCGGGTATTCATTTCCATGAAATAGAAGTTGCGGTATTTATCCACCAGGAACTCTACGGTTCCGACCCCTTCGTAGTTGATAGCTTTTCCAGCCAGTACAGCAGCTTCCCCCATTTCTTCGCGCAGTTCAGGCGTCATAAACGGAGAAGGGCATTCTTCTACCAGTTTTTGGTGCCGGCGCTGGATAGAGCAATCTCTTTCGGACAAGTGTACTACTTTGCCGTACTGATCTCCTGCAATTTGAAACTCAATGTGGCGAGGTTCTTCAATAAACTTTTCAATATAAATACCATCATTCCCGAAAGCGGCTCTGGCTTCCTGGCGCGCCATATTCCAGTTGGCTTCCAGGTCTTCTTCTTTCCAGACAATGCGCATTCCTTTTCCGCCGCCGCCCGCGGTAGCTTTCAGGATAACCGGATATCCGATATCCTTGGCAACTTTCAAGCTTTCTTCCAATGTATCAACCAGACCTTCCGAGCCGGGAATAACTGGTACTCCTGCGGCAATCATGGTTTCTTTAGCGGTTATTTTATCTCCCATTTTCCGGATCTGTTCCGGGGTAGGGCCGATAAATTTAATATCGTATTGAGCGCATACTTCGGCAAAGTCCGCATTTTCCGCTAGAAAGCCATATCCTGGATGGACAGCATCAGCATTGGTGATCTCTACCGCTGCCATTATTTTAGCGACGTTTAAATATGATTCCGCAGAAGAAGGAGGACCTATACAAACAGCTTCATCAGCAAAACGTACGTGGAGACTTTCCCGGTCGGCAGTAGAGTAAACAGCCACGGTCTTGATTCCCATTTCCCGGCAGGTCCGGATTACTCGGAGGGCTATTTCACCTCTATTCGCAATTAAAATTTTTTCAAACATAAGTGTAGTTCAGTATACATTAAAAAGGATATACTACTCCTTCACCATCTACTTTCGAAGCTATTACCCTTTGGGATCCACCAGAAAAAGAGGTTGGTCGTATTCAACTGGTTGCGCATCTTCCACTAACACTTTTACGATAGTACCAGACACTTCGGATTCAATTTCATTGAATAATTTCATGGCTTCGATGATGCAAACCACGGCTCCTTTGTCAATAGTGTCGCCAACTTTGACATACGGCCCCTTTTCTGGTGACGGCGACCGGTAAAAGGTACCCACAATTGGAGATTTAATAGACAGATAGCCGTTGGATTCATCTACCGGTTGTGTTTGCGAAGTGCTTTCTTCTACCTTTGGGGTGGTATCGACGCCCGAAGGGTTTCCGTTAGATAAATTTTGAGCAGCAGTTGGTTGTGGGGGTGTCACAACTGAAGGAGGTGCCGCTAAAAATTGAGGCTGGCTTTTATGTTTTTCGTATTTATCCGTACGAATTAATATCTCAAAATCTTCTTTTTTGAATTTAAATTCGGCAAGGTTGGAGTTATTGATTACGTCTATTAGTTCTTTGATTTCGCTAAAATTCATAGGTGTCAAATTAGTGATTGGATTTTAGTCTCTTACTCGTTCCATATAATTTCCTGTACTCGTTTCGATCTTTACTTTGTCTCCCTGGTTGATGAACAAAGGAACTCTGACTTCTGCCCCTGTTTCTACCTTTGCGGGTTTCAAGGTATTAGTAGCCGTATCTCCTTTTACTCCCGGTTCTGTATAGGTTACTTCCAGTACTATATATTGGGGCATTTCTATAGTTAAAGGAATTTCTTTTTCAGCGTGGAAAAGGATTTCAACTTCAGCATTTTCCTTTAACAGATCAGCGCGATCGATCATTTTTTCTTCAATGGGAACCTGTTCGAAGGTTTCGGTATCCATAAAATGATAACCCATTTCGTCGTTGTAAAGATATTGGAATTTTCTGCGCTCAACCCTTACTTCATTAATTTTGTGACCGGCAGGTATGGTATTATCGATCACTTTTCCCGTGGTAAGACTCTTCAGTTTGGTGCGAACAAAAGCCGGGCCTTTTCCCGGTTTAACGTGTTGAAATTCAACAATACTGAAAATGTCATTGTTGTGCTCAATACAGAGACCGTTTCTTATATCTGAGGTATTTGCCATTTTGTATTATTTTTCAATTTCCGGGCAAAGATAGGAAAAAAAGGCTTCCGCCAACGGATAATAAATCATACGAGTGATCACCATTGCCCTTTACTAGTTATAAAACACAAATTTTCAATGAATTAGCACGTAACACTCATTTCATTCTACTTGACCTGTTAATAAATATAATGGGGTTTTAGAGCTTGGACTTTTGACGCTAGACACTAGAAGTTAGAATTTTTAGTCTAACTTCTAGTGTCTAGAGTCTAGAGTCTAGCGTCAAAAGTCTAGTTTAGAGCATTAACAGGGAATTAAATTCATTTTGCTAATACCTTTTAGGATCTATGAATTGCTGTGAAAATCAACTGAAACCAATAAACACGTTATTTAGGGATTATCCATAAGCCCACTTAACGTAGATAGCCCCCCAGGTATAACCCCCGCCAAAGGCAGTAAGGATGACATTGTCGCCTCGATTCAACTGATCTTCCCATTCCCACAGACACAGCGGGATCGTCGCCGCCGTCGTATTGCCGTATTTATGGATATTGATCATTACTTTTTCCAATGGAAAATCGGCTTGTTTAGCTACGGTTTCAATGATCCTTCGGTTCGCCTGATGGGGAACCAGCCATTTCACATCATCCGTCGAAAGGTTGTTTCTTTCCATTGCTTCTCTTACTACCCTGGCCATACCAAAAACAGCAGCTTTAAATACCGCTTTGCCATTTTGGTAAATGTAGTGATCCTCTTTCTCGAGGTTATCCAAAAAGGCAGGATAACGCGAACCTCCCGCTTTCTTTAGCAGGTTTTCCTGACCACTACCATCGCTATGGTGTACAGAATCAATAATCCCGAAGCCAGTATCATCCGGCTCTAATAAAACCGCTCCCGCAGCATCGCCAAAAAGCACGCAGGTTTTTCGGTCGTAGTAATTCACTATGGACGACATTTTATCACCTCCTACTACAATCACCTTTTTATAGGCCCCTGATTCAATGTACATAGCGCCGGTAGTCAAAGCAAAAATAAACCCGGAACAAGCCGCTCCCAGGTCGAAACTAAAAGCATTTTTCATTCCCAAAGCATGAGCGGTCAGATTAGCCGTATCCGGAAAGGTCATATCTGGCGTAACGGTAGCACAAATAACTAGATCTACCTCCTCGGGATTAGTATGAGTTTTGTCCAAAAGCCCTCTGACAGCCTCTATCGTCATTACGGAGGTCCCTTTGCCTTCGCCCTTTAAGATCCTTCTTTCCTTAATGCCGGTTCGCGTGGTTATCCATTCATCACTGGTCTCTACCATTTGTTCTAACTCTTTATTGGTTAGTACATAATCGGGTACATATCCATTCACTCCCGTGATAGCTGCAAGAATTTTTGACATAATGTAATCCTTGTTAAGTTTTCTGAGTTAATTTCTATTTCTTTTTTCCACCACCCCTGCTGCGCTAACAGCGAGCAAGGTAAAAAAAAATATCCAGTCTAAAGATGATGAAATCGGTGTGATCATTACAAAGGGGATGTTTAAAACTTTGAAAAACTTCGGTTACATTTTCAAAAACTTAGGCGTTGAGATTATCCACAATCCCGAAAAGGTCAATAACCCATTTAAAGCTAAAATCATGAACCCAAACTGAAATCCATTGAACCATTCCACCGAATAAGTATCCAATACAAAAGAAATAACCGGAGCCAGCAAACAAACCGGAATGACAAATTTATCGTTGATCTTGCGCTCCGTAAACATTCCAAATGCATACAGCCCGAGCAATGGACCGTAGGTGTACGAAGCTACCCTAAACAACTCATTGATCACGGCATCTCTATTAATAGCGCTAAATATCAGGATGATGATAAATAATAACACGGAGGCTCCGATGTGTACTCTAAATCTTATTTTCTTTTTTTCCGATTCCGCTGCGTCCCATTTTTCAAAATCCAAAAAATCGACGCAAAAGGAGGTGGTTAAAGCGGTCAAAGCAGAGTCCGCACTGGAATAAGCAGCCGCTATTAGCCCTAAAACGAACAAAATACCTATCCCCGGCGGTAAATGGTGAAGCGCAATAGCAGGGTAAAGCTGATCAGTTTTCTCCGGAATATCTAGTCCAATGTTTGAAGCATAGATGTATAACAATGCGCCGAGTGTCAAGATCAACAAATTAGCAATTACCAATACTACGCTGAAGGTGTACATGTTACGTTGTGATTCTTTGAGGTTCCGGCAGCTGAGGTTTTTCTGCATCATATCCTGGTCCAGACCTGTCATCACAATAGTGATCAAAGCACCGCTAAAGAATTGCTTGAAGAAATTATTAGGGTCTCCCCACCCTCCTTCAAAGTGAAACACTTTTGACAATTGGCTTTTGTTAATCATGGCCACCATTCCATTGAAATCCGTCTCCAGGGCTTGTCCGATGGCTATGATCGATAAAATGATAGCCGAAAGCATACAAATGGTTTGCAACGTATCCGTCCAGACAATAGTGTTGATCCCTCCGCGAAAGGTATATACCCAAATCAATAATATGGTGGTTAAAACAGTGGCCCAGAAAGGTATGCCCAGTGGTCCTAAAACAAAGCCTTGCAACACAATGGCTACTAAATAGAGTCTGAAGGAAGCACCGATCGTGCGGCTAAGCAAGAAATAAGCTGCTCCCGTTTTGTAGGAAAAAAAGCCAAACCGTTCTTCGAGATATCCGTAAATAGAAGTAAGATCCAAACGGTAATACAAGGGTAGTAATACGTTAGCAATGACAAGATATCCTAACAAGTACCCGAAAACCATTTGCATGTAAGAAAAGGCATTGTTAACTCCTCCTCCTCCTACAGCACCGGGAATTGAAATAAACGTAACACCGGAGAGGGTAGCTCCGATCATTCCAATAGCAACCAAAAACCATGGTGATTTTCGTCCCGCCAGAAAAAATTGAGCATTGTCCGCATTTCTGCCCGTAAAATAGGATACCACCAATAAGACCAAAAAATAACCGGCAATAATGCCTAGAATTATGGATGGTGTTAGTTGTTCTATCATGTTGTTTTCTCTCCAATTAACAGCCTCTATTCATTGCTGAGCGGAAGCTAATTTGTCGTTGATTTAATCAACTTGCCGTGCCTCGTTGATCTTGAACAGACAACTGGAAGCGAATATAGAATAATTATCAATTATGGAGGCACAAATATAACGGGAAGTCCTAAATATCAAAATCCACTACGATAGATACCAGATGTAAGATACCAGATAACAAGTATAAAAGGAAAATCCAATAAATATTTGATTGTAAGAAAATTAGACAAAACAGCCGGGGGGATTTATTTCGGATCAGCCTCCCTGTCTGGAAACACTAAAATTAGTTCCCTTCTTTTGTTTCAGGTTATTATGTAATTGATTCCAAAGTCTAACATCTTCCCCTCTGCCCAATCCTTCTGACACCTATCGTCAAGATCTGGCATCTACTATCTGGCGTCTGGCATCTACTATTTGGCGTCTGGCATCTGACATGGATCGTCAGTTTCAACGCTCTTTTTCCCCAGGCTTACGCTGAAAGATGGTCGGAATCATCATAAACAAGCCCGTCATTATTGACGTGTCGGCAAAATTGAAGATCCCGGTACGCAAATTTTGGATGCCCATATTCATAAAATCTATTACGCTGCCATATAGTAAGCGATCATACACATTACTGATTCCTCCGCCCAGAATGAAACTGAAGGCTATAATTTGCCACCAGGTCAATGTTTTGGAAAACATCAAGTGTAAAAGCAGGCCGGTCAATAATAGCACGGGGAAAACCTTCAAGGCCCAATACCGCAAATTAGAAGAAAAATTGGAACCTAAACTGAGGAAAGCACCTTCATTGCGCACATAGGTAAGCCGAAATGTATCCCCTAAATACGATTGGGATGGGGTATTTTTTAAATGCTGGGTAGCCCAATTCTTGCTCAATTGATCACAGCCGATATTCGTCGCGGCAACCAAAAAAATGATCAACCAACGGTACAATAGGTTCCTTTTCATATCTTCGATAAAATTTTCCTTCTAAAAATATTGCCGGTATGATTTACCATATTACCTCTCTAATGGCGAAAGTAGTACAAATGAACCGTTTTTCTATAGGAATTATTTTCCTTCTATTTACTTTAAGTTGTGAAAAAAAGGATCCGCTGTTAGATTTGCAAGAGGCGATAACTACTAAACTAAACGGTCAACCCGGCACCTACGCCCTAGCTTTTAAGGATATTAACAATCCCGAACGTACCCTGTTGATCAATGAAAAAGAATCTTTTCACGCCGCCAGTACCATGAAAACCCCGGTAATGATAGAGCTGTTTAAACAGGCTGAAATGGGAAACTTCGAATTGACGGATTCTATCCTGGTCAAAAATGAGTTTTACAGTATCGTCGACAGCAGCACCTATCAAATGGATATCGGTGAAGATTCAGAAGAAGAACTATACGCTATGATCGGCCGAAAGGCTACCATCCTGGATTTGACCTACGATATGATCACATACAGCAGCAATCTGGCCACCAATATTCTCATTGATAAAGTAGGAGCCCAAAACGTAACACAAACAATGCGAGACCTGGGAGCAATGGATATCCAGGTATTAAGGGGCGTTGAAGATATCAAAGCCTACGAAAAAGGATTGAGCAATTCTACGACCGCCTATGACCTCATGCTCATTTACGAAGCATTGGCCAAGGGGGCCATGGTCAATCCGGAGGCTTGTCAGCAAATGATCGATATTCTATTAGAGCAACAATTCAATGAGATCATTCCCGCCCACCTGCCTGAAGAGGTTAAAGTGGCGCATAAAACCGGATGGATCTCCACGGCTAATCACGATTCCGGCATCGTCATTTTACCTGACGGGCGGCAATACGTTCTGGTCTTATTATCTAAAAACTGGGATTCCAGTGAGAATAGTACTGCTCTGCTGGCTGAGTTATCAGAAATGGTGTACAAATATTATGTTGGAGAAGAATTCGGAAGTTAGTTTTATTATTAGACGCTAGACACTAGACACTAGAAGTTAGACGCTAGAGGTTAGACGCTGGATGAGTATATCACTTA
>CAZHNG010000225.1:0-11335 GCA_964533785.1 uncultured Saprospiraceae bacterium
AGATCACGGTTTAAAAGCTACCCACGTTAAATTGAGCAATACTACGCTTGTAAAACTCATTCAAAATTATACCCGGGAATCCGGTGTGCGCTCGCTGAATCGAAAGATCGCCGGCATTATGCGCAATATTGCTAAGAAAGTTGCCATGGAGGAGGATTATAATCCCAGGGTCAAAGTGGCAGATTTACAGGAAATGTTGGGGCCTCCCCGTTTCTCCAGAGACCAGTACAAAGTACAAAATATGCCTGGCGTAGCTGTTGGCCTGGCCTGGACGCAAGTTGGTGGAGAAATATTATTTACGGAGTGCAGCCTGAGTAAAGGTAAAGGTAAGTTAACTTTGACCGGTAATTTGGGGGATGTAATGAAAGAGTCAGCCACTACTGCCCTGAGTTTTATTAAGGCCAATAGTTCTTCCTTGGGTATTCCTCCTAAGACTTTTGATGAATATGATATCCACGTACACATACCCGAAGGAGCGATACCAAAGGACGGACCTTCCGCCGGAATTACGATGTTGACTGCCTTGACCTCAGTTTTTACGAAACGTCCCGTCAAGTCTCATCTTGCTATGACCGGTGAAATCACCTTGCGTGGAAAAGTACTTCCGGTGGGTGGCATTAAATCCAAAATACTTGCTGCCAAAAGAGCGGGCATGAAAGAAATTATCCTTTGTAAAGAAAATGAAAAGAACGTTTCTCAGATCAACCAGGAATACATCAAGGGCTTAACCTTTCACTACGTAGATAAAATGCAGGACGTGATCAAGTTGGCCTTGGAGTAACCCACTTTCGTAATGTGTACAATAGATTTGTCTGAATGTCGTACTCAAATTAGCAACGTGGAGGGGGCGTTTCTTAACTTTCGAAGGGTTTTAACTAGACAGGGACCCATTTTTGGGTTCTATTGCTTTCAATTATTCGTTCGCATAATACCAATTCGCGCAATCCGTCCGTAAAGGTTGGAAAATCAGGAACATTGGGTTGTGCTCCTTCCCGTATTGCAGCGTATACTTCTTTGAAAAGTTGTTTGGAGGTGTCGGGGAAACCCTCATTGTGGCCACCGGGGAAATCAACCAATTGGCCGGCTTCGGGGTGAAACAATGCCGGGTCACGAAGCAGGCTTTCATTAGGTTTGTCGCGATGGCCAATCCACAAATTATTTGGAGATTCTGAATTCCAGCTGAAGGTTTTTCGGGAACCTGAGATTTCCAGGCTGAGACGGTTCTTTCGCCCGGCCGAAACCTGGCTGACGGTGATCACTCCCTTGTTATTATTGTTAAAACGTAGCATGACGGTGGCGTAGTCTTCGGTCTTTATGTTTACTTCAGCGTAATCGTCCGAAGATAAAGTCTTACCGGAGTAGGTTTCAACGGGTTTTAACGGTTTCTTTCTGGTTTTGTGAATGGTATTGAAATCAGCCATCACCGCTACTGTTTTTAAACCGGTAATGTATTCTAATAGGTCCATTAAATGGGAACCAATATCGGCAATAGCTTTGGATGCTCCTGATTGTTCCGGCTCCAAACGCCAATTATAGTCCGTCTGGTAGAAAAGCCAGTCTTGTAAATAGGAGCCTATAACCGAATAGATCTCTCCCAATTCACCTTTTTCTCTCATGGCCTTCATTTGCCGGACGATAGGATAATAACGAATGTTAAAATGAACGGCATTAACCAATCCGGTTTCAGAAGCCAATGCGACCAGTTCTTCTGCTTCTTCAATTGTAGTGGCCAGCGGTTTTTCACATACCACGTGAATACCCTTTTTCATGGCCGATTTAGCCATTTCGTAGTGTAAGGCATTGGGCGTACAGATGTGAACACAATCCAGTGCATCTGAATTGATGAAATCATTGTAATTATCATAATAATTTTCAATGCCCAACCATGCTGCTTTTTGCTTGACCTTTTCGTAGCCGCGGTTGAAAATGGAAACCACCTCCAAGCCGGGTAACCGACGAAGTGCCTCGATATGGGCAGGGCCAATAAAGCCAATGCCGGCAACACCTATTCGTAGTTTTTTCATTTCTTCGAGTTTAGCGATCATAAATTAGGGGCCGATACCTCCGGCGTCTAACGTCTAACATCTGGTATCTGGTATCTTTCCTAATATCCCGGCGTATTATCCTGCCGGATCTTTTCATCCGAGCCTTCACCGAAACGTTGTTTAGCCGCTTCCAGAATGTTGACGGTAGCGGTAGCTCCCACTCTGCTTACGCCGGTAGCCTTTACTGCCAATATATCATCAAGCGTGCGAACACCACCGGCTGCTTTGATCTGTACCTTTGGCGAACAGTGCTGGCGCATAAGTTTTAAGTCCTCTATTGTTGCACCACGGTAAGAATATTTACCATCATCACCCTTCACCATGCCATAGCCAGTAGAAGTTTTGACGAAATCCACACCCACTTCAGAACAAATTTCACAAAGTTTGATCTTGTACTTGTCTTCGGGAAGGAAGTCATTTTCGAAAATAACTTTCAAAATAGCACCGTGTAAATGAGTTGCTTCGCAAATTGCTTTGATCTCGTCGTGTACATATTGCCAGTCTTCTTGTAAGGCTTTACCGATGTTGATGACCATATCGATTTCCAAGGCTCCTTCTTTACAAGCTTCGATGGTTTCGTTGACCTTGATCTTCGTCGAAGAATTACCATGCGGAAAACCGATGACCGTTCCGACAAAGACCGAAGAATATTTAAGCGCATCGACGGCCTGTTTGATCGCGTAGGGCTTAATGCAAACGGAAGCTACATTGTATTCCTTGGCTAATTCACATCCTTTGATGAGATCCGCATCGGTCATTGTGGGATGTAGCAAGGAATGATCGATCATTTTGGCCAATTCTTGTACCTTATTCATGTAGGATAGATTTTATTATGCGAGGAATTGTTTAAGATAGTTTCTGCTGGTTAAAATGGCGGATCGAATGTCTTGAGGGGATTTTTCATAGGCTTTATCTTCCACTTCAATACAAACCGGGCCCCTGTATCCAACTGAGGTCAGGGCAGCAAAGAAATCCCGCCATCTTACGTCACCCAATCCCGGAATTTTGGGAGAATGGTAATCTAATGGATAGGCTAATATACCTGCTTTGTTGAGTTTATCCGGGTATACTTTTACATCTTTTAGATGGATATGGTGGAGTTTTTCCGCATAATCATAGAGCGGCTGCACTTCGTCCATCTGCATCCATACCAAGTGAGAAGGATCATAATTTAACCCAAAATGATCGCTGGGAATAATACTGAACATCTGATCCCAAATAACCGGAGAGATAGCCAGGTTCTTACCTCCGGGCCATTCGTCTTTGGTAAACAACATGGGACAATTTTCGATGCCGATCTTAACGTTATAACGTTCGGCCAGGCTGATGATTTCGGGCCAGGTCTCCTTGAACCGGTCCATGTTATAAGCAACAGACCGGGAAGGATCGCGACCGATAAAGGTATTTACAACCGGGATGCCCAACTGAGCAGCTCCCAGGATGACTTTTTTGATGTGCTCAACGTAAAAGGATGCTTTTTCCTGATCGGGGTCTAATGGATTGGGATAATATCCCAGGCCGGAAATGTAGATATTGTGTTGTTTCAAATACGACTGGATATGGCGTACAACATCATCTTCCAGATTTGTTACATCGATATGGGTAACACCAGCGTACCTGCGTTCGGCTTTGCCCTTAGGCCAGCACATCATTTCTACGCACTTAAATTCATTAGAACTGGCGAAATTGACTACTTCTTCAAAAGAATTTTCTGCCATGATCGCACTTACGAATCCCAAGTCTAACATATTTTCAAAAATTTTACTTGAAAGTAAGGAATACTCAGAATAACTACAAATGAAGTGCTTTATTCTTGATAATCGATATCCCAACCGTATTTGATCCAATCTTCTTCGTGATCAATATCGGAAAGTTCTGGGAGTAATCGGAAGGACTGGCGGAGCGCTTCGATTCGCTGAATGGTAGTAGATAATACGGTTTCGGTGCTCCAGGCAATATTTTCGAATAGGGCAGGAGTGAACTGCTTCATGCCCAAGAGATAATAACCGCCGTCAGTGGCAGGGCCTATAACGAAGTCGTGATGCTCGAGGGTGTGAAAGGCGTCCGAGAGGATCTGTGGTGTCAAAGAAGCGCAATCGCTTCCTATAATTACGGCCTTTGAGTATTCCTGGAGCGTTTCCTGGAATGCCGCAGCCATTTTCAGGCCCAGGTTCCCTTTGGTTTGCAGGCATTTTTCGAAGTGGGAAGCAGGCCAGTTATCATCCGGGGCAATGTAATTACTGTAATACAATTTTCGGTCTATATGTTTGACGGCCATAGCAATATCGCGGGTATGCGCCAACAGTTGGAGGTAAATCTTAAGGGCTCGTTGCGGACCGGTGGTTTTGGCCAGCCGGGTTTTTACCTTTCCTAACTCTGGGTTTTTGATAAATATGATCAATGCATTTTCAGCCTTTCCCATTTTATTTTTCTTCCTTTTGGAAATCGTCAAAATAGTCATCGTTCTTGTCAATAACCTCCCAGGTATGATCAGCTAGTAGATGAACGGTGGCGATGAAATCAAACGGGGGGGTACTTCCCCATTCGTCGGGGCTGACCAAGGAAAGAACGTACTTGCCGCTTTCTCGCAGATATAAATGGTACACTTTGCCCATAAAAGGTTCGAAGTTGATCTCAGCGAGGTAGATCTTTTCTGAAATTCTGACCCGGTCTTTAATGGCTTTCGCCTGTCGGGCCAGGAGTTCCATTTGTTGCCGGATCTGTTCTAGGTCCATATCCGTTTGTTCGTACATAGCCATCATGGCTCTTCCTTTGACCTTACCTTTGTCCACGGGCTTTATTTCCGCTCCTCCGATCGTATGGGCGTAGGGCAGATTATGAGGATTATCGGTGACTTTATCTTTATCGATGGAGTTGGGATCGGATTCTTTGGGTTTTTCCTGGTCTTTATTTTGTTCCTCTTGCATGTGTTTTTTTATTGTATCTTATTACGGTTCGAATAGAATAGTTTTGTTGTCTTACGAAAAGAACTAATAACAGTTCCTTTTGTTTAGAAAATTAAATCAACTCCTATGATCCATCGTTTATTGCCTTTTTGGCTGGTGCTTGCAGTATTACAATTTAGTTGTTCTTCGATCAAGGAACTGACAAGTGAAAGCATTGTTACGGCGGAAATCTTACAAGCCGGACTCATCAATGCCTATCCTGAAGGTACGAAAAATGCCGATGGCAGTATAGCTTACTGTGAGTCATCAGCGATTGCCAATTTAGGAGACCGGCTTTTGATCGCCAGTGATAAAGTAGCTCCCAATCCTGATGTTTCTTCGATATTTTCCATTCCTTTTCCGAAATCTTTTCCGGCGGTCATCAATGCGGTGGAATACCATGATTCCCCTTTGTTGAGTAGTGCTATTAAGATCGAATCTATGGCTAAGAGTCCAGTTACGGACATATTTTTTGCAGCAACTGCTTTTGATCGCATTAAAACGGATTCTCCCGAATGGGATGCCTACAACAGGTTGCTGTATTGGGAAGCAGGAAATAGTGAAAATGCAAGGGTATTATTCAGAACTGAAGATCAAGGAATACTGAGTTCAAAAAGTGTGCGCGAAGCTTTACACCGGGTAATTCGCAATCGAAAATATCCTAACGGGGTTTCCTATTTCAAAATAGAAGGACTAGCCGTGCTGAAAGATAATCGCATTCTGTTTGGGATCAGAGAGATGGGACGTAGCTATGAAGATTTTGACTATAGTTTTATGATCATTTCCACTTCTTTTATACAATCAACCAGTGGCTTAGTGGTCGATCCTGCATTGGATAAAGTATTTGAATTTAATCCTTCGGAAGATACCAGGATAGGAAAAAAACTTGGACTATCAGCTTTAGAATACCACGAACCTAGCAATAGTATCGTGGCAATCACAACTCATGAGACTGAAGGCGGAGATTTTGCTTCCTATATCTGGATGATGCCTTTGGAAAAAAGGCTTACCATGCGAACAAAACCCATCCTTGTTCTGGACGAGAATGATCAGCCGCTTATGATCCCACACAAAGCGGAGGGCTTTTGTTTCTTGAACAAGGTCACTATGTTCGTTATTTGTGACGAAGACCGGTTGCCGGCAAAGGTAAAAACCAACAGTGGTATTATGACCAGAGCTCCGCACCAGGGAGTGTATACGGTAATTAAAATAAAGACTTAAAACTGCAGCCAGTCCAATTCTCCCTTTAAGCTTAACATGACCATGGCGGTAAGTATCGGAGCCAGAATGCTGATCAGCATAAAATAATAATAGTTTCGTGGGACTTTAGACCTTTCAATGAGTTCGACGAGCAGCGCAATGATGAGAATGAAAACGAAGATGCCCAGAAAAGTAACACTGATAAACGTGGCGATATAGTCATTGATGGTCCAGAGAACGGCATAAATAACGATTTCGAGCAAGAATATTTCTAGCAGGCCGGGTCTTTTCATCTATTCTTCTTGTGTTATTTTTTTGAGCAAGATTTCAAATTTCGCGCCTCTCAATTCAGTATTTAAAACTAATGCCGTATCATTTATTTCGGAGATAAGGTAATCAAGGTTCAGGTCACTTTCACTTTGTTGAATGAAGTTGCCGGATAGCTCATATTTACTGGTAGTCTCCGCACCGGATAGGTTGAAATTGGTTTTCAGACTACCGTCTTCATAAAATTCAAAATAGATCCCTTCTAATAATGTTGTCCTTTGACCGTCGCGCATAGCTTCATCGAGTTCCCATCGACCTACGATCAGGTTGTCATTCACCTCTTTTTCAGGGGAACACCCCAACAATAAAAAAATCAGAAATAAAAGTTTGGGAATTTGCTTTACAAGGTAATTCATAATGGCAATATATTTCTTTCAGAAAGAAGAGTAGTTCTCGTACAAAGATAAAAATAGCAAAATAGGGAATTGACAAAAATAAAGTATCCAAACGTAAAAAAGAATGCAGGAATTATCGTTAACAAAAAGTAACTGCTTTCCTAAGGTTTTATAGTTTTGCACTTTTAATACTGAATACATGAGATTGAAATATTCACACGCTATATATATCCTGGTTTGTTTGGGCTCGTGGTTGGCGAGTTGCAACCAGGAGGAAGACTTTCTGACAACGGGAAATATTGAATTGGAATTTTCACTCGATACGTTGAGGTTTGATACGGTTTTTACTGAGTTGGGATCAGCTACCCGGTTCTTCAAGATTTACAATCGCGAAAACAAGCCCGTTAAAATTTCCAAAATATATATTGAAGACGAGGATAATAGTCCTTTTCGGCTAAATATTGACGGTATTCCCGGCAATTCGGCCGGTGAAGTAATTGTATGGGCTAAAGACAGTATTTATGTATTTGCCGAAGTAACAATAGATCCGGATCAACCTTTATCAATTAGTCCTTTCGTTATTCTGGACAAAGTAATGGTCGAAGCGGGAGACCGAACCGGAGAAGTTTATTTAGAGGCCTGGGGGCAAAACGCGAACTATTTTCCCAGCCGCTTCAATAAAGGAGAAGCCGTTTTGCTTACCTGTAATAATGGAGAGATCATTTGGGATGACCCTAAACCTTATGTGATATACGGCGGCATTTTTATCGATGATTGTACCTTAAAAGTGGCTCCCGGTACGGACATTTACGTGCACGGCGGCGTTGGTCGCGGACAAGCTGTTGTGGAAATGGATACCGTGCTTAATGTATTTAACGATGGCTATATTGTCGTCCGCGAAAATGCCAGACTTTTATTGGAAGGCACTTTGGAAGAACCGATTACCATCCAGGGAGACCGGTTGGAAACCCCTTTCCTGGAACAGCCCGGTCAGTGGAATAGTATTTTTTTGGATAAAGGGAGCAAAGGCAATAAAATTGAGTATACGACCATCAAAAATTCCATTTTCGGTCTAGTAGTCGATTCTACTGCTGAGGTAAGTATTAAAAACAGCCAGATCTATAATACTGCGGGTAGCGGCATCATAGGTTTTCGTGGGATTATTGCTGCAGAAAATACCCTGATCTACAATAATGGCGGCAATTCTATTCAGGTCTTATTAGGAGGTTCTTACGATTTTGATCATTGTACTATTGCCAGTTATGGTGTTGACGCTTCTGCATTATTTATGAGCAACTTTTTTTGTTACGATGAGGACCCGCTGAGTTGTGAGTTTTTCGCGGTTCACCGGCTTAATGCAAAGTTTAGAAATTGTATTCTACACGGGTCGGCAAGGGATGAAATCCAGTTGGTGGATGCATTAGAAGGGCAAAGTGTCGGAGATTTTTCCGTGCGTTTCGAACACTGCGTCGTCAGAGTAGATGAATTATTGGAAGAACAAGATGGTTTGTATGCGAATTTCTTTAATGAAGAATGCATCAATTGTTTCAATGCGGACAACCGGGAAGTCCTGTTCGTAGATCCGAATGAAGATGATTATCAGTTGGATTCTCTTTCTATTGCCATTGGAGCAGGAATAACCATACCGGGTATTACGACTGACCTGTTAGGTAATCCGCGCAATGATATGCCGGATATTGGCTGTTTTGAACGCGTAGAAGAGTAAGTATGGCTTTAATACACTGTAATCTAAATTTCTTCATGTTTTGGCTGCCTCTTTTGAGAAGAGCCGTTGTTAAATCCTTCTTAAATAGCTCGGGCTATTCTCGGCGGATTTGCCTAGCCTCTTCTCAAAATAGCCTACCCAAAACATCAATAAACTTAAATTACAGAGTATTTAACAATAAGATTGAAGTTCCTTATCGCCTACTTTTATGATCTGGTCCAGCCGGATGATCATGCCATTATCCATCTCCAGAAATTCCTCTTTATTCCGGGTAAATAGGGTGGTAATTCTGGATTTTACAGTTTGCCGCACACCCTGTTCTTGCCAGAAAGTTATATTACAAACTTGCTTCAGTGTCGCAATAGCTTCCAATTCATCATAAAAATCACAACTGATCGGATGGTAAGGCTTTTTCATGATAAGAATTAGTTTGGAAACAAAAATACTACTATAACCTTTTAAGTACTTCCAAAGTTTTTTCCAACATTTCTTCCGTAAAATCCAGGTGGGTTACAAAGCGAACGGTTTGGGGGCCAAAAGCAGAAGCGAGAATATTCAGAGCTTTGAGTTTTGTTATAAAACCATCTGCAGAATAGGCCGAATTCAAGTCGAAGATAACGATGTTAGAACGCACAGGCCTTACGGATTGAACATAATGCATTCCTTCTAAAGTTTGGCCCAACCTGTTAGCACGATCATTATCTGTTTTTAGTCTTTTTATATGATGGTCGAGGGCATAGATGCCTGCTGCTGCTAGAAATCCGGCCTGCCGCATACCTCCTCCCATCACCTTGCGGAATCTTCGTGCAGCAATAATAAAATCTGTATCACCAATAAGTAAAGATCCAACGGGAGCTCCTAGTCCTTTGGATAAGCAAAGGGAAATGCTGTCGAATTGGGCGCCAATTTCCGTTGGGGATTCCTTGGTTTCCACCAGCGCATTAAATAGACGGGCGCCGTCCAGGTGCAACTTCAACCCCTTTTGTAAACAAAGTTGTCGTATGGGGATGATTTCAGGAAGGGTGTAAAAACTTCCACCTCCTTTATTACAAGTGTTTTCTATAACGACCAACTTACTTAGAGGCAGCCAGTCATATACAGGTTTGATAGCCTTCTCAATCTGGGCAGCCGTTATTTTACCGTTTTGCCCTTCAATGAGATTTATAGCAGCGCCGGAATGGAAGGCATAGCCTCCCGTCTCGTATTGGTAAATATGTGACAAATGATCGCAGATCACTTCGTCTAACGGATTAGTATGTACTTTAATAGCAATCTGATTCGTCATAGTGCCTGATGGGCAAAATAGCGCCGCTTCTTTACCGAACATCGTTGCCACCTTAGCTTCCAGCGCATTGACGGTAGGGTCTTCGCCGAATACGTCATCTCCTACCTCAGCTTGCATCATAGCTTCCAACATGGCGGGAGTAGGCTTTGTAACAGTGTCGCTGATTAAATTTATCATATAAAATATATCTGTATGTTATTGCCTTGGGAACAAAATAACTAATGCACTAGTCGATTAGGATTTCGCCTCTGAAAACCTGTTTGGCCGGCCCACTCAACCAAATATTGGTGAAAGTATTGTCCGGTGTAATTTCGAATCTCACTTCTAACCGTCCACCTTTGGTATCAATTTTTATGGCAGATTCCAAGGGGTGGTTTTTGATGAAATGAGCAATCGCAGCCGCTGTAACACCGGTTCCGCAGGAGAGCGTTTCCGCTTCAACTCCTCGTTCGTAGGTGGCCACCGTGATGCCCTCGGAATTCGTTTCTACAAAATTAACATTGGTCCCTTCTGCCTTAAAGCGATCATTGTTTCTAATTGCTCTTCCACGGTTAAAAACGTCAATTTCTGACAATTGATCAACGAACTCAATATAGTGTGGTGAGCCGGTATTCAGAAACAGAAAGTTTTTCTGCTCTTCAATTTGGTCAACATCATTCATTTTCAATTCTATCCAATGTGTACTTTTGACTAAAGCATCGTGAACACCGTCAGCAGCCAGAAAGCTGCATTTTGTTTGGATCATACCCAGGAAGTGAGCAAAGGCGACTACACAACGTCCTCCATTACCGCACATACTGCCCAGGCGGCCATCCGCATTGTAGTAGCGCATTTCAAAAGCATAGTTGGGGTGTGTATTGAGTAAAATCAGTCCATCGGCACCAATTCCGAAACGCCGGTCACATAAATTAGCGATCAAAACCTCCTTTTCAATGGATGTGTATTGTCCTTCCCGGTTATCGATCAAGA
This sequence comes from uncultured Saprospiraceae bacterium, assembly GCA_964533785.1. Taxonomy (GTDB): domain Bacteria; phylum Bacteroidota; class Bacteroidia; order Chitinophagales; family Saprospiraceae; genus JANQRV01. Next base: position 10,833 of record CAZHNG010000225.1, read on the forward strand.
TGAAATCATTGCCAGTGCCCTGGTATTTGAAGAATGGTAGTTTCATGATATGGAGGTTAAAAATCCTGAAATTCGGTTATTCCCAGCATATTGAATCTGGTTTATTGTTGTATTGGCTTCTTCAGGATTGAACACTAATTCATTACAATATGTAATTGGCTTATACCGACGTTGAAGTGGTTTGCGAACCCAAACCATCTTCAAGTACGGCATATACTGACCAAAGTAGGTTTGGGAAGTCCCAAACCACTTCGCGTTAAGTATATAATCAGTCAAAGCTTTATTTTTTATGACTCCCAATTCGTGTAATTTGTTATTCGGCGGAGCCGATATTCGTGATAAATATGTCCCATTCATACAATAGTTTTCTTATTCGTGCATTCGTGGCTACTAAAATGTTAGACTTTAACCGTAGAATTGATATTCTAGAGCCAAAATCGCTGTCAATTAAGTTATTTTAGGACGTTTTAAGATATTATAAAAAATTGTTGTTCAATTGTGAA
>CAZHNG010000226.1:0-11236 GCA_964533785.1 uncultured Saprospiraceae bacterium
ACATCATTGCTTCTCCCCAACAACAAGGTGGACAGCCCATTGCACAACGCAACCCCGGCGCCATTGGCAATGCCTGGCTGGTCAGTCAAATCCGTACCGTCGAATCTGCCAATGCGGAGATCGATGCCTTAAATAATTTTGAGCCACTTGTCGAGGCCATCGTCCATCAGGAATTCAGCGATTATATTCAAGGCTTAAGTTATAATGATACCCTTACGACCGGTTCGATAGAACTGACCGCTTATGAGCCCAATCACCTGACTTATGAAAGCAATACCAACCGAGAGCGGTTAGCCGTATTTTCGGAAATATGGTACGGCCCCGATAAAGGTTGGCAAGCTTATATCGACGGTGAACCGGTTGATCATATCCGCGCTAATTACGTTTTGCGAGCTATGAAACTACCAGCGGGCGAGCATAAAATCGAGTTCATTTTTGACCCGAAATCTTACGCTACGGGAGTTACGGTCTCATGGATCTTTTCTTCTCTTCTACTCATTGGTATTGTAGTGGCCTTGATCATCAGTGGTTACCAGTATATCCAAAAGTTAAAGCAAGAACCGGAAGAGCAAACCACTACGGGTAAAAAATCACCCCCTAAGACTACTGCTACCAAAAAACGCCTGGAAAAAGAAAAGCCTAAACGTAAGAAAAAGGGAAAAAGCAATGTTAAAAAATGAGTACTGACACTATTTCTTTTAGCTGGCTTTTTCGTAGACTTGTTTGATGTTGCGGGCTGACCGTTAACAACCCGCAACCCGCAACTTTCCACCAATGAAAGAAACAAAAGTAGCATTCATTGTGGCCTATCCTTTTGTACCTCCCAAAAACGGGGGACATAAGGCTGCGTACGGTTTTGCTGATTTTTTGGCGAGGCATTCCCAATTGATCTGTATTTCCGGCAAGCAGAACAATAACGATGCGCCTTTTAAACTTATATCCTTGTTTAGCGATCACCTGGTCCGGTATGTCAACCCTTTCGTCGGCTGGAAGATTTTTCAGGTATTAAAAAAGGAAGGCGTTCGCTTTTGCATTTTTCATCAACCTTTTATGTTTTTATTAGTATTACCTTTTCTGAAAGCAGCAAAAATACCATCAGCTATATACATACAAAATATAGAATTTCAACGTTTTAGAAGCTTGAAAAAATGGTGGTGGCCATTGATGAAAGCCTTCGAAATGATCTGCTACAAAAATGCTGACCACTTATTTTTCATTGCTCCAACGGATATGGCAATTGCTCAATCTGTCTTTGGCTTTAACCAAGAATATTGCACGACAATACCCTACGGCACCTACCGGGAAGCCATGCCCACAAACAGGAAGGAATGCAGAGCACGGATTATTCAAAAACATGGTTTTACGGCAACAGATAAACTACTCTTGTTTTTTGGCCCCCAGTCATATTTACCCAATCTGCAGGCGGTTTTATTTATAGTCAACGAACTCTATCCGTTATTGAAAGAAAAGGCCGGTTTCCGTTTTCAAATATTAATTTGCGGGGGCGGGCTACCAGAGGAATACCTGGAGTTATTTAACCAATTGCCTAACCTTCATTACCTTGGTTACGTAGAAGATATTGACGCATACATTAAAGCCGCAGATCTGATGCTTAATCCCATCAGCACCGGCGGCGGAGTAAAAACAAAAGTGATCGAATCCATCGCTTTGGGAACTACGGTCATATCTTTTGAGAGCGGGGCCAAAGGGGTTGACCTTGGAGTGTCACGGAAAAAATTAATCCTCGTCCCGGATAAAGAGGATAATGGTTTTGCAGAAGCCATCATCCAAAACGCAGTCATGAATAACTTTTTGCCCACACCCGCTGTATTTTACGAGCAATATTACTGGGGAAATTCAATAAAAAAGGTCTTGGAAGTTATAAGCAATGAAAGGTCTCGGTAATTAAGACTACTTAGTCAGCTTAGTAATGGTAAAATAATAAGTTCGCGTTTTTGAGCAGGCTATTTTGGTGTCAGGCAAGGCAAAAAACGCAGTCATCCTCCTCAGGCGGACGACGAGGCTTTTTAACGAAGCCTGGCGCAAAAAGAGGCGCTCACAAAATGATGAAGTTATTGTTTTACCATTACTTAAGCGAGAATCAGTTGATTGTATTGAATATTGGGAAGTCAGCTATTGTTTATATGGTTATTCGGTTATTTGATTAGTTTAAAATCGCCTGAATTTCATAACCGCATAACCAAATAGGTAGTGACAAATATATTTCGTCATCCATATCCCCTTTTATGGATAGAAAATCAATTGACATGGTTTTTGCTTTAAAGTGACAAAGTAGAAGTTAGACCATGAGGGATTTAAATCATCCCAAACAGGTACGTTAATGTGTTGGCCTGTTGATCCATTTCAGGCGATTTTTGCATCAACAGATAAACGCATCAACAAATAAACATCAATAAAACATATGACAAGGAAGATCTCAACAATCGTATTATCACTGTTTTTTGTTCTGCCCAATATGGTTCAATGCCAAATTCAACAATTCCGGGAGCAACCCATCTTTGAAAACGGAAAGGATGGTTACGCCTGTTTTCGTATCCCAGCCGTCATTAAAGCAGCCAATGGAGACTTATTGGCTATTGCGGAAGGAAGGGTAAATGGCTGTAGTGATTACGGAAACCTTGACCTGGTCATGCGTCGCAGTGAAGACAACGGACAAACCTGGGAACCACTGGAAGTTATTTTTGACAACGGAGAGTGGCAAGCCGGCAATCCAGCACCAGTGGTCGATTTGATGGATCCCGATTATCCCCAAGGTAGAATTTTCCTTTTTTTCAATACCGGCAACAACCACGAAGGCGAAGTTCGAAAAGGAAACGGCATCCGCGAAGTACATTACCTAACCAGCGAAGATCACGGCGAGACCTGGTCTGAGCCTGTCAATATTACCCTTTCTGTTCACAGACCTAAGCAGCCTGGCTTTAATCCAGCCTATAACTTCACAGAAGATTGGCGAAGTTATGCGAATACACCGGGCCACGCCTTACAATTAAGCAGTGGACGGTTATTTATCCCCGCCAATCATTCCGTCGGTGAACCTTTACCAGGGTTCAATGAATACCGTGCCCATGCCTATTACAGCGACGACCACGGGGAAACGTTTCAGTTGAGCGAATTCGTCGCAATTCCCAGTTCAAATGAGTCGATTGCTGTTCAGCTAACCGATGGTCGCATCCTGCAAAACAGCCGTCACCAAAACGGAGAAAGTAAAAACCGCATCGTTTCCATCAGCAGCGACGGTGGTATGACCTGGGACACTTCTTATATCGATACCAACCTGCCTTCTCCGGTTTGCCAGGCGTCAATGATTAACTATACGACTCCCGACGGCAAAGCCGCTGTACTTTTCTCCAACCCGAACAGCCAGGTCCGGCGGGAAAAGATGACCATTCGGATGAGTTTAGACGATGGCCAATCCTGGCCTGTCAGCCGGGAAATTCGCCGCGGCAATAGTGCTTATTCCGATCTGGTCGTCCAGGAGGATGGAGACCTGGGTATTTTGTACGAACATGGAAATGACGGTGGAATTCACTATGCCCATTTTAATTATGCCTGGTTGGTAGGCGGAGAATAAAAAGGTATAAAAAAAGCAAAATCTGCATTTACAGTTTATCTCTTTAATTTGACAAAAATCATCCTGAAACTCCCACAAAACTTACTATTTTAGCGAATCTATGGAAGCAATAAAAAATTACCTGAACAATTTACTGATGAACCGCGCATCCGCAAAAGCGATGGAGTGGTTAAATCAAAAGATCAACAAATATCAGGAATCCAAGAGTAATACTACCTTTTACTTGACTTTTGGCGGTATTACGCGGTATTTTGACAAAACGCCACTGCAAGCAACGGACGAAGAATTGACGCAGGCAGATGAATTAAGAACGGGTTTTGATCCTTCCCATTGGACGGTAAGCCTTACCGCCAGAGCTTACTTGGTTCTACACCTCCCTATTGACGAGGAGCAGGCCTTTTTGGAGCCTTTAGAAGCCTTATTCAGTACGGCCGATATGGGGGAGCAGGTAGCGTTATACAGCAGCTTACCCATTCTACCTTTTCCGGAAGCCTTGGTTCACAGAACGACAGAAGGCATTCGCACCAATATTCAGGACGTATTTGATGCCATTGCGCTCAATAATCCTTACCCTGCGGACTATTTGCCCGAATCAGCCTGGAACCAGATGGTACTCAAGGCTGCTTTTATGGATCGTCCTATCCACCGGATCGTTGGTTTGGAACGCAGGGCTAATGCTCCGCTAGCAAAAATTATCGCAGATTACGCTCACGAGCGATGGGCTGCCGGAAGGTCCGTTTCACCGGAATTTTGGCGGGTTTTTGGCGAACACCTACAGCCGGAAATGCTTGCCGATGTGGAAAAGCTATTGGAAGATGACCATATCTTGCAACGTCAGGCGGGAATGCTCGTTTGCCAAAATAGTCAATTAGCTTCTGCCGGTATGCTGTACGAGCAATTCCGTGAAAAGATTGACATGGAAGGCGCTAGTTGGGAAAGCATCGGGGAAGCATGGTGGAGGCAGAAGGTAGAATGAACAAGTAAGACGTTAATAGCATATATGATAACTTGGCTGATGGCCTATTCCTAAAATTAAATAAAATCGACAGCTGATATGAGCGAAAAATTGACGATGATCATCGATCCCCATATTCATGTAACCTCCAGAACTACGGATGACTACGAAAACATGCGTGCAGCAGGTATTGTAGCCATTATTGAGCCGGCTTTTTGGCTCGGACAACCCAGGACGACGGTAGGTGCTTTCAAGGATTATTTCAGCAGTTTGGTCGGGTTTGAGCGGTTTAGGGCTTCGCAGTTCGGTATTCAGCATTATTGTACCATCGGATTAAATTCCAAGGAATCTAATAACGAACCATTGGCGGAGCAAGTGATGGAATTGTTGCCGCTGTATTTGGGTAAGGAAAATGTTGTAGGCGTAGGAGAGATAGGTTTTGATGATCAAACCGCTCTGGAAGAAAGATTTTACCGGGAACAACTCGAATTGGCGAAAGAAGTGGAGTTGCCCGTACAAATTCATACGCCTCACCGCGATAAGAAGAAAGGTACCAGCCGCAGTATGGACATTGCAGAAGAACACGGTATAGATCCTTCCATGGTCATTGTCGACCACAATAACGAAGAGACGGTCAAAGAAGTACTGGATCGCGGCTATTGGACCGCATTTACCATTTATCCTTTTACGAAAATGGGCAATGAGCGAATGGTGGAAATTGTCAAGCAATACGGTTCAGAACGCATCATGGTCAATAGTGCAGCAGATTGGGGGATCAGTGACCCATTAGCCGTACCAAAAACTGCGGCACTTATGCGGGAAAGAGGTATTCCCGAATCGGATATTATCAAATGCGTTTACCAAAATGCATTGGAGGCATTTGGTCAAAGCGGCCGGATGCAAGAAAGTGACTGGCTTGATAATCAATCGATTGATCAAAGTCAGAAGTATCTTGGTAGTTCTATTCTCCGCGGTGGACAGAAGCCCAGAGTTGAAGATGGAAGCGATAATATCATTATCAATTAATACAGATGAAGCAACTATGGCCCTATTTACAGCTTGCCCGCCCGGCGAATATTATCACGGCGTGGGCTGATATTTTGCTGGGCTTTGCAGCTTCCGGAGCAGTAGTAGCTTTTTCGTTGGGACACATTGACATTGAAAATTGGTCTGCTCTTTTTTGGTTATTGTTAGCGACGACGGGACTTTACGGTGGCGGAGTGGTGATGAATGATGTTTTTGATGCGGACTTAGACGCCGTAGAACGCCCCGAAAGGCCTATACCAAGTGGTAAAGTTACCTTGAAAGGGGCGACTGTTTGGGGCATTAGCTTACTTTTTTTGGGGATCGTTGCTGCCGCCCAGGTTTCAGCCTGGAGTGGGGTATTGGCAGGATTAACCGGCTTTTTTGCTGTTCTCTACGATGCTTTTGGTAAGCACCATAAGTTTTTGGGCCCACTCAATATGGGGCTTTGCCGCGGATTGAACGTGCTCTTGGGTACCAGCGTTGCAACTTTAATGCCTCAACATTTTTGGCTGTTTTTCGTTCCTATCATTTATATAAGTGCAATAACTACAATTAGCAGAGGAGAGGTATCAGGAAGTAACCATCGAGAATTAAAGATCGGACTGGTTTTGTACGGCTTGGTATTTGCAATTTTATTGTGGCTCAACTACCTAAATGGAGGGGAGTGGCTTACGCAAACCGCTTTTTTAATCTTATTTGCCTGGATTATTCTAAGGCCCCTTATCAAGGCAATTCGTCATCCATTACCAAAGAATATCGGTAAAGCAGTTAAAATGGGAGTTATTGCCCTGATTATCTTAGACGCTTCCCTGGCAGTTCCTTTTGCCGGTTTCTGGTACAGCCTGATCATGTTAATGTTATTGCCGGTTTCTTTCTTGCTGGCTCGTTATTTTGCGGTTACTTAAGTGAGAAGCCAGACATAAGATACCAGAAGCCAGAAAGTGTGCGATTGATCCCAATCGCTACCGGAAGAGAGTTGGGGGATGAAATATATGTCACTCATTATTGTCCATCCAATTACTCAGTAGAACAGATTTGTTTTACCGTTTGGTCACACACAATCCTCTATCCTCCAATCTCTTGCATTCTAGCGTCTGGCATCTGGCGTCTACAGTCTGAATTATTTTCAATTTTGAACTTTGCTCTTCATTACAGATAAAAAGAATCATTTACATGAAAGTGCTCCATCAAAAGTTTTCGGTTCCGTTTGAATATGATGTGCTGTTTACCAAGCACTTATTTGATATTGAAAATAAAGTGTTTTTAGAGACCATACGTAAGCATACGCAGAATTTTCCGGTAAAGGTTTATTTCATCATAGACGATCAGGTAGCCAGGCATCATCCGGCATTAACAGACCAGATAAAGCAATATTTTCAGGCCTACGGCACACATTTACAATTATGTGCTTCGCCACTTCTGGTGCCTGGTGGCGAAGCATGTAAAAATGATCCCAAGTACGTTGAAGAGATCTTAAAAGCGGTGAATAATCTGGCGATCGACCGGCAATCCTATATTGTAGCTATTGGAGGAGGTGCTGTGCTGGACATGACCGGCTACGCTTCGTCCATTGCTCACAGAGGGATCCGCCACATCCGTATTCCCACCACTGTTTTGGCACAGAACGATGCCGGTATCGGCGTTAAAAACGCCATTAATTATTTCGATAAAAAGAATTTTTTGGGATGCTTCACCCCACCGGTTGCCGTCATAAATGACAATACCTTTTTGACTACGCTTGAGGAGCGGGACTGGAGAGCCGGAATTTCAGAGGCGATAAAAGTTGCCCTCATCAAAGAAGCTTCTTTTTTCAATTTTTTAGAAGATCACGTGCGTGCGTTCCTTAGTCGTGAAGAAGCCCCAATGGACAAGCTGATCTATGAATGTGCCCGTTTGCACCTAGAACATATTGCGAGTGGAGATCCCTTCGAACTAGGTTCTTCCCGCCCTCTCGATTTCGGTCACTGGGCAGCACATAAACTGGAGCAATTGACAAACTACCGGCTAAGACACGGGGAAGCGGTGGCTATTGGTATGGCGCTGGACGTTACCTATTCGAAATTAGAAGGAAGGCTTACGGCTTCCGCCCACCAACGCATTATTAACTTGATCAAAAACCTTCAATTTGATCTGTTTGTCCCTGAATTACTCGAGCAAGATGAAGATGAATATTTGCTACTTAGAGGTTTACATGAATTTAGAGAACACCTCGGCGGCAAATTAACCATTATGCTGTTGGAAGATATCGGAAAAGGAGTAGAAGTACACGAATTGGACGAAAATTTGATCCTACAATCCATACGGGAAATTCAGAAAATGCAGACCAGTTTGGTCTGAGGTTGGAATCAAGGAAATAATGGAAAACCAATTCCTTGAACTTAATCCCAGCATTGACCTCGGTCTCAATCAATACAATTATGAAAATTGCAGGAAATACTCATTTAACTTATTGTACCAATATTCACCCGGGGGAATCCTGGGATGCTGTTTTTAAAACCTTGAAGCAGTACTTACCCGAAATCAAACAACATATTGTGCCAAATGAACCTTTGGGGATAGGGCTGAGGTTATCCAACCAGGCGGCAATTGAATTAGCTGCTGGCAACCATTTACCCTTGTTTAAGGATTGGTTAAAAAATAACGGCTTGTATGTTTTTACCATGAATGGCTTTCCCTACGGAGGATTTCACGGCACTCGGGTGAAAGACAAGGTTCATCAGCCCGATTGGCAGACAAATGAAAGAGTGGATTATACGATCCTTTTGTTTCAATTGTTATCCGAACTACTCCCCAAAGACCAACAAGGTGGTATTTCCACATCTCCCCTATCCTACAAGCATTGGCTGACCAACGATGATGCCAGAAAAGAAGCATTGGCAACATCCACTCACCATATTCTGCAGGTGGTTGAATTTTTGTACGATACGTATCAAAAAAGTGGCAAATTACTCCACCTGGATATAGAACCCGAACCGGACGGACTGATCGAGAACACCCATGAAACCATTGATTGGTACACCAACTGGCTTTTACCACAGGCGCACTCTTATTTCAAAGGAAAAATAGGCTCCTCAGAAATTGAAACCATTGTTTTACGGCATATGAATGTCTGCTATGATATCTGCCATTTTGCCGTTGAATACGAAGAGCCGGCCTGGGTGTTTGATCAGTTTACTAAGTATGGCATTCAAATCGGAAAAATACAGATCAGTGCTGCATTAAAAGCAGATTTACCCACCATAGTGGAAGAACGAAATGATATCTACGAAGCCTTCAGCCAATTTAACGAATCGACCTATTTACATCAGGTGATTGCCCTAAGTCACGATGGAAAGAAGACTAATTTCAACGATTTACCCGAAGCCCTGAAACATATTAAACAACCGTCTTTTGCTGAATGGCGCACCCACTTCCACGTCCCGATCTTTGTTGAAGATTACGGTCTCTTAACTTCCACCCAATCGGACATCAAAAAAGTGCTTGACCTGCAAAGAATAAAACCGATCACCCAACATCTGGAGATCGAAACTTATACCTGGGAAGTGCTGCCGGCAGATTTGCAATTGGGTCTACAACAATCGATCGAAAGAGAAATGGAATGGGTGATCGGAAGGATGAGGAATTAGACAAAGAAATGAGCATTTAGAAATGCTTCCTCTGTTTTGACTTAATGTCAGGATAAAAACACAAACAATGAAAAAAACGGTTGTCATCAACGTAGTAGGTTTAACGTCAAGGCTAATCGGGGAAAACACGCCATTTCTAAAGAGTTGGTTAACCAATACTACCTTGCGGCCTATTCAACCGGTATTACCGGCGGTTACCTGTTCTGCTCAATCCACTTATTTGACGGGAAAACTACCCAGTGAGCATGGGATTGTTGCGAACGGCTGGTATTTCAAAACCGAGTGCGAGGTAAAATTTTGGCGGCAATCCAATAAGCTGGTGCAAGCTCCTAAAATATGGGAATGGGCAAAAGCTCAGGATCCTGACTTTACTTGTTCCAATATGTTCTGGTGGTATAATATGTATTCTACCGTTGAATACTCGGTCACGCCACGACCGAACTATTTATCCGATGGTCGGAAAATACCGGATGTATACTCACATCCTGCACAACTGAGAGATGATTTGCAAAAAGAATACGGACAGTTTCCCCTTTTCAACTTTTGGGGGCCGAATACCTCCCTCAAATCCAGTCGTTGGATTGCCGATGCTGCTATGTTCACCGATGCTAAATACGACCCGACGCTGACTTTAATTTATTTGCCTCACCTGGATTATAATCTGCAACGCCATGGCCACGACCATCCGAGTGTTGTAACGGATTTGGAGGAGATTGACAGTGTTTGTAAAGATTTGATCGAATATTACGAAGCTAGCAACGCGAACATTATTCTACTTTCCGGTTATGGGATTACTGACGTAAACCATCCGGTTCATTTAAACCGACTTTTTCGTAAGAAAGGATGGTTGGGAATTCGGCACGAACAATCCTGGGAGTTACTGGATGCCGGGGCTAGTAAAGCTTTTGCGGTGGCGGATCACCAAATTGCCCATGTATACCTTAATGATAAAAACTTGCTATCGGAAGTACGCAATTTGTTAGAACAAACACCGGGAGTTGGGCAAGTGCTGGGAGCATCAGAGAAAAAAACGCATGGCTTGGATCATCCCAGAGCTGGTGACTTGGTTGCCATTGCGGACAAGGACTCCTGGTTCTCCTACTATTTCTGGTTGGATGATGAAAAAGCGCCCGACTATGCCCGTATGGTGGATATCCACAAAAAGCCGGGGTATGATCCGGTTGAAATGTTTGTCGATCCTAAGATCAGGTTTCCTATGCTGAAAGTCGGGACTAAATTGGTCAAGAAAAAACTGGGCTTTAGGATGTTAATGGACCTTATTCCGTTGGATGCCAATTTGATCAAGGGCTCCCATGGCCGTATTCCTGAAAACCAGGAGGATTGGCCCGTATTTATTACGCCAAATTCAAATTTTGTGGAGGATAAAGAATTTGTAGGCTCAACGGAAGTATTCGGTTTAATGCAGAAGCATTTATTGTAGTAGTAATAGCTCTGAGAACAGTTGAGTATTGCTATAAAGAAATTAGGAATATTTCAATTACTAAAACATAAATCCCTTAAAATTCAAAAAACGCCATAATTGCCGGTTTTTCCTGGACAAATGAAAGATATATAACCCCTAAAAAGAAGGAATAAACTCTTTCCAACTCTTTCCATCTTGATAAAGAATAGTGGTGCTATCGATGGGTTGTTTAAATTCGATGATATAGTGATCTCCATTATTGAAAAAACGGTACCGATTGTTCTCGTAGTTCGTTGCTCCCAGCTTTAACCGCCACCACCAATTGCCATATTGCTTAAAAGCGACTTTGAGTTGGTTGGTTGAGTCTTGGGCAACTTCCACACCGTCCTTAACGGAGGTCATATTGTATTGGGCTACTTCGTATACTTTAGCTTGAATGGGCTGCTTACGGAGGTATTCATACGCCTCAGCGAAAGCAAGTTGATTACCGGTGATGTTTCGAAACATGGGGGCTCCTCTAAAGTTGTCGGGTACATTGAGAAAAATGAGCTCGGAACGATCGTGCCAATGAAAATCGTCTAGTAAAGATTGACTAACGGTGGCCGACCCCCGCC
>CAZHNG010000227.1:0-11225 GCA_964533785.1 uncultured Saprospiraceae bacterium
GAATCGACTACACTTATGTTAATTTTTAATTGCTGCCAATGGCAATCCTGCGGGATTTAACGAAGTGCAGTATAAAATTTGCCGCTTGTAGCCGTTTGATGATCCCGCCGAACAAGTCTAATATCCATTTTGCGGAAGGGAAGTACCGGTTGGCACTAAAGCATTTCCAGGATGCGATTGGATTATATGAACGGTTGGACAGTGAAACAGCACGCAACGAGCTTCCCGGTTTATTTGTAAATGTCGGCAAATGTTACCAAAATATCGGACAGGAAAATATTGCACTCGATTATTATAATATCGCGTCGCTAACCTGGTAAAAGGATTCAATGCCGGAGCCAGTGATTACCTCGCAAAGCCTTTTTCAAAGGATGAACTATTAAGCCGTATTGAGACTCATTTAAAACTTTACCGGATCCAAAGAGCTACCGGCAAATTCGTACCCTTTGAATTTCTCAATGCCATTGGTCGTAAAACCATAACTGACGCACAGTTAGGTGATCAGGCCGAAAAGGTAGTAACCGTTTTTTTCTCTGACATTCGCGATTATACTTCGCTGGCAGAAAAAATGACGCCCGACGAAAATTTTCGGTTCGTAAAATCGCTCAATGGTCGCCTGGGGCCGCTTATCCGTCAAAATCGCGGCTTTATCAATCAGTATCTCGGTGATGCTATAATGGCCATCTTTCCATTTAATGCTCAAGATGCGTTAGAAGCGGGTATTTGCATGCAAAAAACACTTCGTAAATACAATGAAGAACGGCAGCATAAAAATAGAAACCCCATCAAAATAGGGATGGGGATGCATACGGGTCCGCTAATTATGGGGATAATCGGTGACCAGCACCGGATGGAGCCGGCTACCATTTCCGATACCGTAAACACTGCTTCGCGAATTGAAAGTCTTACAAAACACTACGGAGCTTCTATTCTTTTGAGTGAACCTAGCCTAAAACAGTTGCAGGATCCCGAGGAGTATCATTTTCGATTTGTTGGTCCGGTTCAGGTAAAAGGAAAAGAAAAAACCGTCAACATCTATGAATGTTTTGATGGCGACTCGCCTGAGTTGATGGAAGGCAAGCTCACTACTTTATCATTATTTGAAGACGGACTGAACCATTACTTTAAGCGTAAGTTTGCCGAAGCTATCCGGATCTTTCAAGAAGTATTGCAAAAAAATCCGGAAGATCAGATAGCCGCATTTTTTCTGGAAAGATCTAAGCTCAATTTAGTGAGCGGCGTAGATGACAGTTGGACGGGTGTGGAGTTGATGCGGACGAAGTGAGTAGGGTAGATACCAGAAATGAGATTCCAGATGTTGGAAAATTCCCCCCTTTTTATAAACCTCATAAACCTCATAAACCCCATAAACCCCATAAACAAAATAGCCTACAATAATGATGGTCTTTATATCCAGCGTCCAATTCATCGTACCAAAGAAATATCCCCTTTAAAAAAGGCTTCACTCTCTCCTTTATCGTCGCGGTATTCGATATCAATAAAATAAAGGTATACTCCGCTCTTCAGTTGTTGTCCTTGGAAATTACCTGTCCACGAATTTTCTAATTGCCGGCTGGAGAATACCTGGTTACCCCACCGGTCAAAAATTTGCATATCGTAATTCAGTACTTCGATATTTCCATTGAACAAGGGGGCAAATTCATCATTAACACCATCGCCATTGGGAGAAAAAACATTTGGCAAATAGGCCTTGAATAAAGCGCATTCACGAAACTCAACAAAAATAGAATCGCTGGCTGTACAACCATTTTGTTCTAAAGTGGCGAAAATAATCCCGGAAGTTTCCGCCACATATTCCGAAGCATTACTGCCATCGTACCAAATGAGTTCCCCGGCACCTTTTTCAGGTACAACAAGGAAAGGTTGATCATCGCATACCGTAGTATCCTGTCCCAGGTCCAGATCCGGAGCTGGCAGATAATTCACCTTGATCGAATCTCTTACCGTACAACCATTGTCGTCGCTACCATTTAGAATATAAACTCCTGGTTCTGTGATGTTTTTAGCGTCATCGTTACTGCCATCATTCCACGCAAAATCATTGATCACAGCAGGTACTTCTACGATAACCGTATCTCCCTGGCAGGCAGTGACCGTTTCATCCCATTGGTATGTTAAGTTGGGGAAGAAGTTGACTTTTACGCTGTCGGTTACGCTGCATTCTCCCAGTGTCATTACTACCTGGTAAGTATCGGGTTTTGATACCGATAAGGTGTCAGCAGTAGAGCCATCTTGCCAAAGATAAGTTACCCCATTCAAAGGGATGCTACTATCCAAAACCAAACTTTCCCCTTCGCAAAGCTGTGTCTCTTCTGGTAAATTGGCTTGAAAATCCTGGCCGGCAATCACTTCCACTTCGTCTTCGATCATACAATTGTTGCTGAAAGTGACGGCAACGGAGTAGATGCCGGGTTGAGTAGCTACGTAAATAGAATCAGTAGATCCGTCTTGCCAACGATAGGTTTCGCCCGTAGAGTAGTTATAAGCATTTAAATTGACCGGTTCTCCTGAACAGATTGCCCGGTCGGTACCGAGGAATCCAACCTCAATGAACTCGGGAGCAGTTTCAAATAGCCAGCCAACATTGGAGTTGGCAATATCAGTGCTGTGTACGCCTGCCAGAAAATTAGCACCACCGCTGGCATTAATATCCCGCATTTGTACGAAATCGGCTAAAATGCGGCTGGATGCTGGCATGCTTACATTGGCAAGGTTACCTATCGATGTGGCACTCAGTTCTATGGGCGTACAGTTGTTGCCTATGATCTGCCAGTATTTGTTTATAGTCTGAGTGGCATCAGATTCAAATTGGTAACTTTTACCTGCCGCACAAATCAGGCTATCAGTCGCATTTAGTCCATACAGTAGTCCATTCCCAAAAAAAGTGATCGAATGGAAACTACCCTCTGCAGAGTTGACCCTTGCGGTACTGTTAGGATTGCTAAAAATAACATCATGTAATTCGAGTGGGTAATCCAGTCGGATACCAGTTTTTTCATTAGAAAACTCGATTTGAGCATTTCCAGGTATGATTTCTAGCCCTTCCCCCGTAACGGTAAAGGTTAGAATGTTGTTGTTTTCATTCTCGCCGGTTAATAAAATCTCAGAATTACCAAGAATTAGCTGCCTGGGATTTGTTAGGCTATTAGCAATATAGTTCATTGCCGTTACTTTTTGATCATTGGTATGAATTGTTCCCAGCAAATGGCGAATTAGGTCCGCCCGGAATTCATCTTGCAACGTGTACCTTCCTTTCCCATTGAAAATTACTTGCCCAAGAAAGCTGCCAGTGGAGGTAATCGTCTCTTCTTCCGCTCCTCTAAATTGGGTAGTACCGACAAGCCATTCTACTGGTTGTTCCAATAATATTGAACCATAAATGTTGAGTTGGAGTATATTGAACCGGGCATCAGCAGGTACTTCAGCGGTCCAGGTAATATCATGACAATAGCTTTCTTTGTTCGATAAACTGGTTATTTCTGGTGAATTAGCGCTAAAAGCATTACCATCTATGATTACATCATCAATGGAAGTGGGGATACATTCACCACCCGCACCTCCGGAAATGAGCGACCAGTGGGAAGGGTCGTGCCAATCCCCCGTGTCTCCTACCCAATACAGCGTTCTTGGGCTGGCATTATTTATGATCCAATTTTGGTTATCTCCTTCATCAATTGAGTTTTCGGCTATCAATTGACCCGTTCCGGTTTGATGGATGCCCTGTATTTGCAAACGCTCAAAATTGTGGTCGGTATTAATGTTGAAATTGCTCGAATAATTGGTATGAGAAGCCCGTATGGAAATCACTCCCTCCGCACAAGTACCATTAGCATCTAATTCATTGATGATCTGAGTAGCATCCGTTTCAAAATAATAACGGTAACCCGGTGACATTTTCCAGTAGTTCACATTATGATTACCGGAAACAGAGCCTTCTCGTAAAAACGTTAGGGAATCAATGGTCACTTCAGGAGGGGAAGCATCGATATCATTGATCAACCGGCCTTCGTAAGCACTAAAAAGAATATTGTTGTAGGATAAAGTGTCACTTCCGGTATGTTTGAAGCTATTAGAAGTGCTTCCAGCTGATTCGATGGTGGAAGTGCCGGCGTCCAATGTAAAATTGGTCGTCGAAATATTCCATTCACCGGGGTTGTTACGGTTATTTATATAAATGTAGGAGTTACTAAGCAATAAGACTCTACTCAAATCAGTAACGGAGATGAAGGCATTGCAATTGACTTTTTGGCCATTTGTTCTTAAAGTACCGGAGTTGAAATTAATCGTATTGTTGACAAATAAGGAGTCTCGTAAAGTCCATTCTCCCATTTCACCTATGAAATACAAATCCAAATTGAAAAGTTGGCCGGCCGCGTATATGTTATTTCCGCTTTGATTGGACTCAAAGAAATAGTTCCCCGCAAAATTATGCTGCATGCCGGGAATAAACCGAAGAGATCCTCCAATGTGCATGGCATTTTCAGCCGAACCTGCTAACTGAGGATCGTTGCTTGCCCCTGTCCAGTTCATGTAGTTACAATAAGCGTCTTTAACATTGATCGTAACCACCTGATCGGGGTTATTGAAAGAATTAGCGTCAAAAAACACATCATCGATTATGGAAGGAATACATCCGCTACTATTTCCGCCACTGCTCTTGGACCAATGTACCGGGTCATCCCAATCGCCCGTTCCCCTGATCCAGTAGTAGGTTTCCGGGATGCGTAAAGAGATATCCCAGCCTTCGTTATTGCCCAGGTCTATTACGTTATTGGCCAGGAATTTACCATCTCCAAGAGCATGGATAGCTTGTAAAGTCACAAAGTCCACGGATATATCATTAATAAATTGAAAAAAGGCCGGATCAGAAGGGGTAGAAGACATTATGGTGACCCCCGCTGTGCAATCGCCCACAGCATCAATATCATTTATGCTAAAGGTTTCGCCGCCTTCAAAGGTATAACGTTGGTTGGGATATAATTTCAGCTTGTTGATATTAGGGCTCCCGCTGAGCAGGGTTTCGTGGGCTAAGTCCAGTTCTCGGTAATTAACCTCTGTTGCTTCGGCATTTTCCTGTGGTAACCGAAGGGTAATCCTTGAACTTCCGACGGGATTATTGAGTACTACCCGGTTAAAATTAATGGTACCGCTTCCTTGCAACCAAATGTCAACTGTGGAAGCGGTGAATAAAAAAGTAGAAGTGCCGGCTTCCATTGTAAGGTTATTAGCGTTGAGATGTAGGGGAACGCTACCGGCATTACTATTCCCCATGCTTCCTCCCTGTACCGTTATGGTAGACGCACCGAGCGTGAGGGTTCTTTCATTTGAAGCTGAGCTATTGAAGTAATTACAGGTAACAGGCCGGCCATTGGTGTTGAGATTGCCTTGGCTGAAGGTAAGCACTCCGTCCAATATGAGTGGACTGCTCAGGCGCCAGCCCCCTGTGCCGGAGAAGGTAATCGCTCGACCTGCCGCATGAGTGGAAAAATCAATTGTA
Source organism: uncultured Saprospiraceae bacterium (assembly GCA_964533785.1). Lineage (GTDB taxonomy): Bacteria > Bacteroidota > Bacteroidia > Chitinophagales > Saprospiraceae > JANQRV01. The sequence goes on from CAZHNG010000227.1 coordinate 5,519, forward strand.
TTACCAGGAATGTTAGCTGCGAATATTATAGCTCCGTTGAAATCAAAAGTCATATTAGGAGACAACACCAGGGCGCCATAAATAGTAAGAGTGAGATTGTCATTTCCGATAAGGGTTGGAGTATTGGTCACGCCTTCCCAGGACATATTATTACAGAAAGCGATCCCTGTATTAAAAACTACTTGTTGACCGTCTTCCGTAAAGGAATTTTCATCGAAAAAGACATTATCCACAGCCGTTGGAGCCTGATTATGAGTGACTCTTCCTCCTGAAGTTGTTGCCCAGTGGCTAATGTCTGACCAATCACCGCTGCCTCCAACCCAGTAATAATCAGTAGCCTGAATAGATGTAGACAATAGAAAGAATGCTATAACCGCGGTTATAGAATAGATAGTTGCGTGCATACTAAATCGCTTTTGGGACTACTAAGGTAAGTAACTATCCTTACTTTCTTAATATTGTGACAAGAATGGTAGCCTTTTTTGTTTCGCTTTGCAGTTTCCGATTTTGTAACTTGTGTGCAATTAAAACCCTGCAGCGATGTTACAAAATATATCCCTTCCGAAACCATTAGTCGAAGCGATCGCTAGTGAAAGCAAAGATTTTGTTGTTAAAGGAGAACGAGCGTATCCATTGAAGAAGTCAATTCCTTTCCTTTTATTTGGCCTTGGATGGACCGTATTTTCTGGTGTATTTGTAGCATTGTTTTTTGGCCCTTTGTTCTTTGGCCAAGAGGTACACTTCACCTCAAATGGAGTGCCTACGGTAGCTTCTCCTGATAACCTGGAACCACTTCTTTTTCCTGGTATTATTATTGGTGTTTTTTTGCTAATTGGTTTTGGAATGATTGGGGTTGGTATATTCAAATTGTTTAAAAAAGGAGGGTACTTCGTTAGTACTCCTACCCGGCTGATTCAATATCGTAAGGGGAATATTAAGTCAACAGACTGGGAACAATTTTCCGGCAATATAGAAGTGAATCATAAGGGAAACAAAGGTAATATCACTTTGGAACTCAGAACTGGAAAAATGGTCAAGAGAAAGAATGCTCCCAGCCGATACGTGCCAGATATCATATACATCGCTGGTATTCCTAATGTTTTCCGGGTGGAACAAATTTGCCGCCAACGAATAAAGGAAAACGATCCTACACCGTCTCAGTATTCATAGAGCTGCTCTTACCAGCCGCTTATGCATCATTTCTTATTATTAAAATAGTTTCAACTGCGGGTTTTTCATTTGCCGGTACAAATCGAGGTTATACTCCATTTTCTTTTGGTCTTTAAAATATAACTTCCGGGCTAATTGGATCTGGTCTTTTACGATCTCGGCGATTTTACCTTCTCCCGTCATACGGGTTCCGAACCGGCTATCGTTGAGCTGGCCGCCGTGGCAGGCTTTTATTTTATTGAGTACTTTATCGGCCCGGTCCGGCAGTGCCTTTCCGATCCAGTCCTCGAAGATGGTGGCGACATCACCGTTCAGGCGCACCATGGTGTAGGCAATGGATTGGGCGCCTAATCCGGCCACCGTTTTTGCCATTTCCAGCATTTCGTGATCGTTAATGCCGGGGATAATGGGGGCTAACATCACATTAACGGAGATGCCGTTATCCGAAAGTGTTTTTATGGTCTTTAATCGGTTTTTGACGGTAGCCGTTCTTGGTTCTAATAAGCGGCGGATAGATTCATCCAGCGTAGTGAGAGAAATGGATACTTTGGCCAACCTCAATTCAGCCATCTTTTTCAGAAGATCCAGGTCACGGAGGATCAGGCTGTTTTTGGTAATGATCCCCACGGGGTGCCTGAATCTCCAAAGTACCTCGAGTATCTGACGCGTTATTTCAAAAGTTTGCTCCGCCGGTTGGTAGCAATCCGTATTGCCGGCCAGCATAATCGGTAAGGGTTCCCAATTGGGGCTTTTTAGTTTTTTGGCCAGTAGTGCCGGGGCGGTTTTTTTGACCAATATTTTGCGTTCGAAGTCCATACCCGCACTATATCCCCAATAGGTATGGGTATTACGGGCATAACAGTAAATGCATCCATGCTCACAGCCCTGGTAAGGATTCATTGACCAGGCCATCCCTATATCCGGACTGTCTACTTTATTAAGTATTGTTTTGGGATGAACTTCGATGTATGCTGTTCGCAACAGATCTTTTTCTTCCGCTACCTCACTAAGCGGATCTTCATCATAAATATTTTGATGAAACCGGTTGGCAGTATTGATCTGGGCGCCGCGGCCGTGGATGTAATTTTGCATAAAATCGAACTTAAAGTAAAGTTGACTACATAAAATTACTGTTTTATCAGGTTAAAAACAAATAGTTTTATTCGATGAGGGGCTTACTGATAAAGACTTTAATTTCCGGTGACAATCTGATCTTGATTTTGACTACCAATGGGTCTTTTAGCGTCGCGTATACTTTTCTGTGGAGGGTGTAGGTTGTTTTAATGGTGTTGAATACGGAGAGGATTCCCGGGCTTTTACTATTTTCATTGATGATCTCTTGCAGTCTTTCCATAGAAAAGTCCTGATGCCGGCCGACAAGTTCCACCTCTAAGGCAGGACTAAGCGCTACACTTAAGGCAAAACTATTAATTTCCAGGCCGTAGATCTCCAGCTTGGGAAAGATCTTTAGCCAGTCTTCGATGACTTGATAAGTTTTTTCTTTGGCACCAGATCCAATTGAACTGGCTTGGCTGCGCAGCAGGTCCGTTGCTTCTTGGAGTGCTTTTTTAATCTGATCAAGCATAGTGCTGATTTTTGTGCCAGGGGATTGTAGGTGATTATTTATTGAGTTATTGAAGATGTCTATTTAAACAACGCAATAAAATATCACAATCAGTTCCAGTTAACTGTATCTGGCATATCCGCAATTACGGAGTAATAATTGCCTTTATTATGCATTACCTGACTCCAAAGGGAGGTCGGTTTTGCTTTGAAAAGATAATTGGCATCCATATCCGCCAGGACCCAGGACCCATGTTTCATCTCTTCTGCTAATTGACCACCCGACCAGCCAGAATAGCCTACAAAAAAGCGAACATCTTTTGGTAGTATAAGGCCGGTTTCGATTAAAAATTTTAGTTTGTCAAAATCTCCTCCCCAGTAAACACCATCGGTTACTTTTGAACTGTCGTCCAATAAATCTCCAACATTGTGTACGTAGTGTATGGTGTCCGTTTGTACTGGTCCGCCATAGAGCACATCAGAATCGAATTCAGGGAAATTTTCCACTAATTCATCAATGCGCATACTCAGAGGTTTATTCATAATGAAACCGATACTGCCATCTTCGTTGTGTTCGCACAGCAAGACGGCTGAGCGTTTGAAGTTTGTGTCTATCATGAAGGGCTCGGCTAATAATACTTTTCCGGCTCTTATATCGTATTGTGACATTCTACTTGCTTTGAATTTCAAGATTGTTTCGCAAATATCTCAAACATACCTCAATAAAACTACCTTCGTTTTCAAAGGCTCATGGAATGCAGTTTCCGGTCGATCCTTTTGATAAAACCCTGCAAAACTTTGCCAGTTCCGCCAACTTCCACAAATTCGGTAACCCCGTCAGCGATCATGTTCTTCATGGTTTGGGTCCATAAAACGGGAGAAGTCAGTTGATCGATAAGGTTTTGTTGAATAATTTCAGGATCGGTTGCGGGTTTGGCATTCACATTTTGGTAAATCGGGCAAGCCGGCTTTTGAAAAACCGTAGCCTGAATAGCTTTTTCCAGTTCTGCTTTGGCAGGTGCCATCAGAGGAGAGTGGAAAGCGCCGCCAACCGGAAGCACCAATGCTCTTTTAGCACCGGCTTCTTTTAAGGCTGTTATCGCCTGCTCAATACCGGTTACACTGCCGGAAATAACCAATTGCCCCGGACAATTGTAATTAGCCGGTACGACTACATCGTCGATCCTGGAGCAGATCTCTTCGATCACTTCATCATCCAGGCCAATCACCGCTGCCATTGTGCTTTCGGTAGCTTCACAGGCCTTTTGCATGGCAAAGGCTCTTTTTTGAACCAATCTCAAACCATCCTCAAAAGAAAGGGAATCGGCAGCCACTAATGCAGAAAATTCGCCCAGCGAATGTCCGGCTACCACGTCTGGATGAAATTCTTCCGGATGGATCTTAGCCTTAATTATTGAATGCAGAAAAACGGCAGGTTGCGTAACTTTCGTCTGCTTCAAGTCTTCTGCATTTCCATGAAACATGGTTTCTGTAATCGGGAAACCCAATATGTCGTTAGCTTTTTCAAAAAGCCCTTTTGCTTCGTCGGAGGCCTCATACATGTCCATGCCCATCCCTTCGAATTGTGAAGCCTGTCCCGGAAATAAATATGCTTTCATGTTTGTTTTGTTTAAGAATATTAGAGATGGTTATTTGTTAAATGATTACATTTATCCATTCCACTGCCGGGGATAAATCTACAAACTCCGGTAAATAATACCGCCACCAACAACGTCATCCCCTTCATAAAATACGGCTGACTGTCCGGGAGCTACTCCTTTCACATTGGATAAAAACTCCACTTCGACCTGGTCTTCAGTCGTGTTCTTTAAATAACTCAAGCTGCCGCGATCTTTGTACCTGATCTTTGTGAGGATTTCAGTTTGCTCCGGCACCTGGGCGTATTTCATAGGATTAACCTGCCCTACAACCATACCATTACGAACCAGGTCGCTTTCCCTGCCTAAAACGACCGTATTCGTTTCTGGTTGGATTTCCGTAACGTACATGGGTTCCCCCAATGCAATACCGAGGCCCCGGCGCTGTCCGATGGTATAAAAAGGATATCCTTGATGTTGACCGAGTACGTTTCCTTTAGGGTCAATAAAATTGCCACCGGCTACTTTTTTTTCCAGGCCTTCTACACGCCGTTTCAGGAACCCGCGGTAGTCGTTGTCCGGTACAAAGCAGATTTCGTAGCTTTCCGCTTTTTTTGAAAGATCCTGGTAGCCCCAGTCATAGGCTAATTGCCTGACTTCGGTCTTGGTGTACTTTCCGAGCGGAAAACGGCTACGGCGTAAACACTCCTGGCTTAACCCCCACAATACGTAGGACTGATCTTTATGGTCGTCGACCGCTTTAGAAATATACAACCGCCCCTCATTACTCTCCTTAATAATGGCATAGTGCCCGGTAGCGATAAATTCGCAATCCAATGCATCCGCGCGTTTCAGCAAAGCACTCCATTTGATGTGCGTATTGCACAAAACGCATGGGTTGGGGGTTCTCCCCGCCATGTATTCATCTACAAAATTGTCGATAACGTAATCACCGAATTCTTCACGGATATCAACGATAAAGTGATGAAAACCCATATCTACTGCCACCTGACGGGCATCATTGATCGAATCCAGACTACAGCATCCCGTTTCTTTATGAGAACCACCACTATTGGCGTAATCCCAAGTTTTCATGGTGATTCCAATGACTTCGTAACCTTCTTCGTGGAGCATCATTGCCGTAACGGTACTGTCAATGCCGCCGCTCATCGCAACTAATACTTTCCCTTTCTTACTCATGCTACAAGAATTGAAAACCTGTTTTTTATTAAAAAATGTTCTTTGAGCAGTACAATATTAAGGCCTCAAAGGTTCAACGCACGTTTACTGTTCTATGAGAAATATTTATTTGACAAGACTAAGTACACTGTAACACAAATTTCTTTGCATTTTGAAGCCGTCTTTTTGTCCAACTC
>CAZHNG010000228.1:0-5786 GCA_964533785.1 uncultured Saprospiraceae bacterium
TGTTCGGCGTTCCGATTTACTAAAGTGACAAAGCAGCATTTAATTATGGATCAAAAAATATGGACTTCAGAGAAAAACTAATTCACTACCAAAACAAATCCGAGGAAAATTTCCACCGGAAAAAGAGTGTAGGCAATGCCATCCACTACTTTTTTGCCTTCTGCCTTTTCATGGCTTCTACCCTATTTGCGGGGTTGACCATGCCGGTACGGCTGCTATTCAAGCCTAAAACATCCAAGGGGCTAGCAGCATCTAAGATCGTTGCCGTGAACGAAGCAAACATTGCGGAGATCCTTCAACAAAACGATCTGGTTTTAATCGACTGCTGGGCGGAATGGTGCGGCCCCTGCATACTAATGAACCCGGTACTCAAGGAATTCGCCGCAGAAAATCCTGGGATCTGTATTGCAAAACTGAATGTCGATTCCAACAAAAAAATGGCAGATCAATACAAGGTAAGAGGCATTCCATTGCTGATATTACTGAAAAAGGGCAAGGAAGTGAAACGCCACGCTGGACCGATGACTAAAGCTGATTTACAAGAGTTTTGTTTTGGCTGAGTTTAAGTACTTCTTCCAGTCTTCCTTTGGAAATCCACCGTTTTAGCAGCGAAAAATTGAGCCTTGATTTGGGTTTATCCATTTGTTGTGGTTTATTTATTGGGAACCTGCAATTGTATTCGCTCCTATTTCGCCGTCCACCCTCCATCTACGGTAAGCATAGAACCCACCACGTAACTAGCCGCATCACTAGCCAGGAAAATGGCGGCTCCTTGAATCTCTCTTAGTTCACCCCACCGCGCCAAGGCCGTAGCACCGACAATAAACTTTTTCGCTTCTTCCGTACCGGCAATGGATTGATTCATTTCGGTCAAGAACGGACCCGGACAAATGGCATTGACGTTGATATTGAAAGGTGCCAGTTCCAATGCCAGCCCACGCGTCATTTGCACAACGGCTCCCTTACTGCTGGTGTAAGGTGTACGATTAGCCAACCCAACCAAACCCAACGTACTAGAGATGTTGATGATATTTCCCTTTTTAACGGTTTTCATATGGGGAACAACGGCGCGGGAGGCCAGCCAGAGACCGTTGACATTCACTTCCATCACCCGGTTAAACTCTTCGGGCTTCAGCTCGTCGATCGCTCCACGGATATTGATGCCGGCGTTATTGATCAGTACATCGATGCGTCCGAATTTTTCCATAGCCTGGGCAGCCATTTCTTCCATATCTTGCTGACTGGTAACATCCCCGCTGAAAGCAACCGCCTGAACGCCATAGCTATCTTCTAATTGCTTTGCCGCCGCTTGTCCTTCTTCTTTGTTTCTGTTCACGACCATGATATTGGCACCAGCAGAGGCTAAACCGGCAGCCATGGCCAAACCAAGTCCTTTCGATCCCCCCGTAATAATTGCCAGGCGCCCCGTCAGATCAAATTGTTTAATACCTGGTAGTGGTTGATTATCCATTTTGTTTGTTTTTGAATTTTTAATTTAATTGCTAATGTCAAGCTTCCCAAATTTAAGCAAAACCTAATTCTCCCTTCGCATAATCAAAGGATAATTGTACGTTCTCCTCTTCCAATGCCAGTTGTTCCGCCTCCGTTTTACCCTTTAGCGCAGGCAAGCCTTCGTGGTGTTGATGGTGCCGTATCTCCCGCAGCATACTGGCCAACTCCACCGGAGAGACTTGCTCAAAAGTAGTCCAATAATCCTTTTTCAAACAAGGGATCTTCAGAGGATCACGGGTGATCATCTCCAGGTTGAAATTTACTGCCGGATAGTGCTGCTCACATAGTGTTTTCATTTTCAAAAGATCCAGGTTACCCTTCCCTAAAGGCACTTCCGATAATAAAAATCCATCCTCGTATTCCTGGTAAGCCATATCTTTATAGTGAATGGTAACCGTATACGGAGCCAAGGCTTCCACCACCTCCATCGGATCTTCCAACAAAGAAATATTATTGCCCGTATCCAAATTCACCCGGATCCACTCACTATCGAAGTGTTTGAGAATATCGTGAAATTCTTTGATCCGCCAGTCTTTATGGTTTTCAACGGCCAGCATCACTTGGTGTTTGCGCACCACCGGCTCCGCCCAGGCCAATGATTGATAGGAATGATTACGAAAAGTTTGAAATTCTTCCAAGGTCTTAAAATTCTCGTACCGGCGGCCGGAAAGACACACCGTTCTCAAGATCGTAGCCCCCGCTTCTTTAGCATTGATCACTTCCGATTCAAAACGGCTGATCTCCGACTCTTTTTTCGGCAAACCGATCTGTCCTTCCAGGTATAAGCCTAAAGACTCCCTCAGATCGCGCATTTTGCCGGCAAACAGCTTATCCCAGTTACGCACCCCCACCTGAATGCCACCCGCACCCAGCTTATGGCAATGTTTGAGCAAATCGATCGCATTTTCAAATGCCGGGTGCTCCTCACTGTTCATCTTTCTGTAAAAACGTAAAGCATAAGAAGGAGAAGCTACCCCCATCTTCTTTTCCACTCTGTGCTTCTTTCCAAGCGAAGTAGAAAGACCAATGGCCAGGGCTGTACTGCCCCATAAAAAGTCCCGCCGGTTCATCTGTGTTGGTTGTTCCATTTATGTTGGTGTTGATTTTTTTGGTTATAGGGTTATCTGGTTATGGGGTTAGATTATTTTGGAAACTGTAAGTAATAGTCATCGCATCCCGTACTACCCTGTTAAACAAGCTACTCGATCTTCCAAGTCTCCCAACTTGGTAGGAATATCATCCGGTCTCTGACCGTTTAACGCCTATCGCCCAATTAAACTCGTATCAACCCACCAAACTCGCTAACCCGTAACTCACTCCATATCCCCCTCCCCCACTTCCAACAGTTCCTCCACTGTCCAGGGCGTAATTTTTCCCTGCGAACGAAACCGAATATGGGTTACGCGCGAAGACTTTACCAAAGGTGCCGCATGCCCCCATTCCTGGCGGATATAGGTCATGACCGCCGCCAAATGCTTATCATCTACCACCGAAAACGAAGGCATAACGGGCAGAATATCCGGCGTGTCGTATTGGACGCCACTCACTTCAAGCGGTCCTTCCATACCGTGCAATAGAATGAGAGCCAGTTTCTTTTCGTCACCCAAGACCCATTCCGAGTTGATCAACGGCGGAGCAAAGCGTTTCATACCCGCTCCATCCGTTCCGTGGCAGCCGGAGCAGGTATTCAAGTAAGTCTGGCGCCCTAAGGCAATAACCCCAGGATCAGCTACCTGCTCAGGAGCTAATGTTTGACTGGCCGCTACTGCCCGTGCTTGTCCCGGCCATTTGAAAATGGTAGGTAGCTTCGCAATTTGAGCCTGAACCGGCGCCGAGAAATGGTCAATCGTTTCCAGGAAAGCGGTTTTTTTCGGCAGGGCCAGCCTTAAAGAATCAGGTCGATTAGCGTGAACAGTCAAACCAGACAAAATCGCTTTTCCCCGGCGAGTCAAGGAAGCATCAGTAGCGACAACGGCCAACTCCTGAAATAAAGTCATCACCTCCTCAACCTCCCCTTTTTTCACGATCGCTGCGGCCAATATCTCCTGAAATATTTCCTTACCGGCATCCAAATCCTGCCAAGCAGGGTTCTGCCATAAACGCTGCAACATCAACAGCTCCCGGTCTTTCAAGCTACTCATCACCACATCGCGCATCACGGGGGAATTATAGTGTTCCGTAATGATCTGATCCAGCAGTGGTATAGCCTCGTTTTTCGGCAGAATACCCGCCGTCAATGCGATCTGAAGTTGCGCAAAAGGATCTGCTTTTTTCCAGTTATCGGTCATCAAGGAGGCTAATTTACCTTTTAAAGCAGCGTTGCTTTCAGCGATAGGTTCAATCACTCGCATGGCCGCAGCCTGAACACGAGGGTCCGCATCTTGTACAGCGGCAAGAAAAACAGCCGGCTCCCGATGCTGCAATCCTTCAAGGGTCCAAATGGCATGGATTTTAGCCAGCGGATTTTCCCCGGATCTTACTATTTCTATAAGATCCGTAATAACCTTTTTCTCCCGGCGTTCCACTAATAAACGCTGGGCCATATCGCGGTACCATCCATTTTCATGCGCTAAGAAGGAGACTAACTCTTCGGAGTTCAGGGCAGAAAGCCTTAGTTTGGGCAATTTTTCTGAATTTTTAGGTACGATGCGCCAGATCCGGCCCATGTTGATGGGCTTATCCAATCCGCGCTTTAAAGTTTCTTCTCGGAGGTAAGGCGTCATGTACGGCGCGTGCTGGATGACGCCCTTGTACATGTCAACGATATAAAGCGCTCCATCGGGTCCGTTCGCCATGTTAATCGGTCGGAACCGTTCATCGGTGGAAGCCAGAAACTCCTTGTTTTGGTAAGCTTCCGTAGCACTTAGCAAGAAACCATTTTCGTTTACCTGGTTGCGTTTGATGAGGTTGCCAGTAGGTTCACAGACGAAAGCATTACCCGAAAATTCACCTGGTAACCCATCGCCCCGGTAGATCAAGGGAGCACAGGCCGATGCAAATTCCAGGAGCCGCCCGTTCTCCGTAAGTGTGCCTGGCACATAACCACGATTGACGGCCGTATTGTTGCTTATGGGATAGATCTTTCGATTCAAGGTAAGCCCGTGGTCGATCCCGGAAGTTGGAATATGATGAGGATTCCGCAATAAATAATTCGGCGGCACCAGGTCGGCGTGTAGCTGCGACCAATTGTAATTGTAATACAATCGTCCGATGTTATCATGAGACAAACCCCATTGTCCGCGGAATTCCGTGGTATCTTTTATCCATTTCCCATTGATTTTCCGGTAACGATAAGTGGATTTAGCGTTGTAATACCAATTATCCATTCCCCGCCACAAACCGTTCGCCGAGTGTTCCGGCAGGCCGCGGCCGCCGTAAGTTTCATCTATTAAAGTTTTGCGGTCTGCCCTCAGGTCACCATCCAGGTCTTCCACGTACCACAAAGGGATATTTTCGGCTACCAGAGCCCCGCCATCAACCACTGCAATAGCTCTTGGCAATACCAGGCTATCTAAAAAAACAACGCTCTTGTCCATTCGTCCGTCATCATCTTCATCCGTTAGTACCGAAATACGACCGATAGGTGCCGTCTCATCACTCCCATCAATATCCTGCATGAAGCCCAGCATCTCCACTACCCACAAGCGGCCATCTTCGTCGAAAGTGATCGATACCGGATCTTGCACCATGGGTTCGGAAGCGACCAGTTGAATATCCAGATCCGAAGCTACCTGGAAAGATCCTATTGCCTGCTCAGGGCTCAATACCGGTGCTACGGCTTTTTCACATCCAATAAAAACAATCCATAGTCCCCCGACTAGAAGGATCAATGGTATGCTTTTAGTCGTGTAATTAGTCATTCTAAATTTATTTACCATGCTTATTTTATCTAGTGTTAGCTCCGCAGGAGCGGAACAACTGCTTCTCGTCTCAGTGCCGCTCCTCCGGAGCTCATTAGGGTGTTGATCTTGCCTTTTACAAAGCTGCCGCTCCCACGGAGCTTTCAACTCTAGGTAACGTAGGGCATAACCTTACTTTCTACCATCTTATCCCCTTCGCCTTCATATCTAGCTTATACAGCAATTTCATTGCCCTGGGTGATCAGAACGTTTTGGTTAGCTCCAGAGGAGCGAAAATTTTGTAACAACGTAGCCCAAAACCCTTTCGGTAGCTCCGCAGGAGCGGAACAACTGCTTCTCGTCTCAGTGCCGCTCCTCCTGAGCTCATTAGGGTGTTGATCTTGCCTTTTACAAAGCTGCCGCTCCCACGGAGCT
>CAZHNG010000228.1:5886-11187 GCA_964533785.1 uncultured Saprospiraceae bacterium
TTCAACTCTAGGTAACGTAGGGCATAACCTTACTTTCTACCACCTTACCCCCTTCGCCTTCATATCTAGCGTATATAGCGATTTCATTGCCGTAATGAATAAGGTCCGCTGGTCTTTCCCCCCAAAGCAAACATTGGCCGTCCAGTTCTCATCGACGGGTATATGTTCAATCTGTTTGCCTTTTTTGTTGAATACGGTGACCCCCTTTCCGGTAATGTACACATTGCCTTTATTATCGATCGTCATTCCATCGGAACCCATTTCAGCAAATACGTTTCGGTTGGATAAAGTGCCGTCTCTATTGATCTTAAAGGAATAGACCTTCGAATCATTAATATCAGCAACGTACAGTTTCTTGCCATTGGGCGTTCCGACGATACCGTTGGGACGCACAAAGTCAGCAGCGGCAATAGTTAACTTTTTTTGATCAGGACTCAGGTAATAAACCCGTTCTTCTTCGATCTCTTTTTCCGTTCGGGACCAATAAGAGCGCTTGTAAAACGGATCGGTAAAGTAAATACCTCCTTTGGGATCTACCCACAGGTCATTGGGACCATTAAGGGCTTTACCCTCAAAATCATTAACCAGTACTGTAGGGTTTTGATTTTGGTCGATACGCCACAACTGGTTATCAAGGTCCGCACAGGCCAGTAACTGACCATCGTTATCCACGTAGAGACCATTGGAACGCCCGGTCTCTTCCATAAATACGGATAAAGTCTGATCGTCTGCCGACCATTTCAAGATCCGGTCATTGGGCTGATCGGTGAAATAGACGTTCCCTTGCCGGTCCGACGCGGGGCCTTCCGTAAAGCTGTACTCCGATGCCACTTGTTTTAACTCCGCCCCCGGAGCGATGATCTTACTCTTCTTCGGCTGTGCAAAGCTTATTGATATGCTTCCGAAAACGAAAAGAGACAACAAAAACAACTTTCGATGGTGAATATTTAGACAAATCATTTTTCAATTTTTTTGAATTGCTTCGAAATAACCTTATCAAGATGCTCAATCTTAACCTCATTTCACACCTTCTTCGGATCCGGATGCTTCCAGGGATCGCGGTAAGCTCTCGCCAACAAACGATTAGCCGCTCCGTCCTTTACTACCTTCTGTTTAACCGGATCGTACACGAGCGGCCGGCCTAACTCCATAGACATATTGGCCAGAATGCAACTCGCCGTTGAAATATGACCATCTTCAATATCCGAAACCGGGCGTTTATTATCTTGAATAGCTTCCAGGAAGTTCAGCATGTGCCGGCGGGTAGCGGGCGCAGCATTTAATTCAATCCGATCTTCGGTGACGTCCTCGGGAAATTTTTCTTTCTCGTACAATACATCCTGGTGAATTTTTTCTCCGTTTTCGTCTTGTGGTATAAAATCGTAAGCCATAGTGCTACCGATAAGGGTACCTTTTTCACCGTATATGGTAAACGACCAAGGATAATCCGGATTGTCGGGCGTCCCCCAGGAACGGTGCTGCCAAACGCAGTCGAGACCATCGTATTCAAAAGTGGCTACCTGGGTGTCGGCAATATTGGATTTACCATCCTTTTGCAAGCGGATCCCACCGGTTGAACTGATCCGTTTAGGCCAGCCCAGATCAAGCATCCAACGTACCGTATCCAGCATATGGACGCACATATCGCCCATAATGCCATTACCGTATTCCATAAAGGTACGCCACCACCTTATGTGAGGCAGGCCATCAAATGGGCGCATGGGGGCCGGTCCCGTCCACATTTCATAATCAAAGAAATCAGGGACGGTTTGTACGGGCGGATTGCCATTGGCCCGCATGTGAAAATAGCAACACATTTCAACGTGCGCTACCTCTCCTAATAAACCAGTATCGACAATCTTCTCCTTAGCATCGATTAAATGGGGCGTACTTTTACGTTGTGTACCTACTTGGACCACGCGATTGTATTTGCGCGCTGCAGCCAACATGGCCTCTCCTTCTTCAACGTCTACACTAATTGGTTTTTGAACGTAAACATGAGCACCGGCTTTTACTGCATCGATCATCTGCAGGGCGTGCCAATGATCAGGTGAGCCAATTAATACAATATCCAGCTCATTTTCCGCCAGCATCTTACGATAGTCGGTATAGGTTTTCGGTACTTTACCGGATTTTTGCCGCTCGCTAGTGAGTTTGGCCGCTCCTTCCAGAAGTTTCTTATCCACATCACACAGTGCAACCACATCAACCGGCGATACCTGGATCAAGCGAAATAAATCACTCTTTCCGTACCATCCGGTCCCGATCAATCCCACCCGGTAGGGTTTAGGCTGGAAAATGACATCCAATCCTTTTGCTCCTAGTACCGACATAGCAAAAGAAGCAGATGCCGTATGCAAAAACTGTCGGCGATTAATATTAAATAGTTCCATTCTCTGTTGGTGTTTTCGTTTTTATCTTATTGAGCAATACTTTTATTTCCTTTCCATTCCTCAAGACCTCCACTTCTTTTTGACCGTTCAACTCTTTTAGCCGGCGCAGGATCTTTGGCCTCCTGGTGTTATTATAATTATAAACATAAACCAAAAACGCCCAGCTCAACCGTTCCTCATAACCTTCCATCATATCAGGCCGGGTTTTTCCATAATATTGAAAGCGTCTTTTCAACACCCTGTACAAACACAACCACCTCGATCGATTGAGGAATATGATCAAATCCGCCCTGGCCATTCGTATTTCCATCGTACCGCCGTAATTGCCGTCCATGATCCAATTGTCCCGTTCGACCAGTTCTCGCATGACTTTCTCCCATTCTGCTTTTTCCGGCTCTATCCAGTTGGCTTTCCAATACCGTTGATCCAGGTGAATGACCTCAATTCCTGTAATAGCGTGCAGTTGTTTGGCTAAGGTTGATTTGCCGGCTCCTCCGCAACCAATGATCATAATCCTTTTGAAAGCCATTCGTCTTTTCTTTGCTCCTGTCTACAAAGCTTCCGCTTGTACCTTCATAATCCCGTTCATCGTACGCCAATGCCCGGGAAAAGTACAAACGAAGGGATATTCCCCTGTTTTATCCGGCACCTTAAACCTAAGCGTGGTTTTTTCTCCGGGGTTTAATAGTTTAGTATGGGTAATGACCGACGAAAGGGCCGGAACATAATCCAATTCAAGCCCCTGTGGTGATTGTGCCAGTTTATCCGCTGCTTCCCCTACTGCTTCCAGTGCTCCGGGCCGGATGATCAACATATTGTGCTGCATGGCATCATTATTCTCAAAAACGATTTCAACAGTCGTCCCGGCTTTTACGGTAAAAGACTCGATATCGTATTTCATTTGATCAGGGATGGTTTTGACGTAGATGGTCTGATCCGCCGGTTCTACATCCTGATCCTGCTTTGCCGCTAACTGCTCTTCCAATCGGTCGGCTTCGGGTCCGTAATTTCTAAGAAATGCAATAAGCGGTGTATTCTCCTGATCAAATTGCGGCTTTTTCTGGCGGTATACCTGTTCAATTTTAAATTTCCAGTTTCCGGCCAAAGATTTTCGGGTATTTCCCAACTGAAGATATGTTTCTTCCGGCTCTCCTACGATACCGCCGCTACCGCCTCGGTCTTCCAGCCGGATGGTAATAATATTTTTGCCAGGTTTCAATAGGTTACGGGAAATCGCGTAATGCCGGGGATCATTCCATTTCTCCCTCATGCCTCCCACTTTCCGGCCATTGATGTAGGTTTCGTCACTATCCCTGATCCGGTCAAAATGAATAACGCCACTCTGATTAGCTTCGGCAGCGGTTAGCATAATTTCTTTGCGGTACCATAGTACGCCGTCAAACAAATCCAGGTCTTCATGTCCGGTTTGCTGCCATCTTTCGGGGACCGGGATCTCCGGCCAGTCCGAAATATCCAGGTCATTAGATAACCAGTCTATCGATTCTTCGCTCAGCAGACTTTTGTCGCTTAATAACGCCGGTTCTTCCCGGAGAAGGGCCTCCATAAGACGGTCTTTATGATTCGCATTGGCCGTATACAGGGCAATACCCAGGTATTCGTCATTGAAGACTGCAGGTTTTGTATTTAATTGGTACAACAGTTTGCCGACCGCAGAGGAAGAAGGCATTTCATTTAAAGCCAAAAGGGCACTTAGCCTAGTATTCGGGTCTTCATCGGAAAATACATCCGCTGCCATCATGACTTCCAGGGCCTTTTCATTCTTAGGCAATACCCGAATAGCGGTCTTTCTGACACCGGCTGCAGGATGTTCAAGCGCACTTACTGCTGCGTCCATTGCCTTTGGGTTGGAACCATCCAAGCCATTTAAGCCTTTTAAAGTCCAAAGGGCATGAACGGCGGGACTATTTAATCCTATGGCGTCTACCGACCGATCGGCAATGATATTTGCCAGCTCAACAACAACATCCCGTTCACCTCTTTCGATGAGCAGGCGTTGAGCGTGCATGCGCCAAAACATATTATCATTCTCCAGGTTTTTGACCAGACCATCGGGGGCGTTGATATCGAGCTGGATCGGCTGATAAGGTTTTGCTCCTTTGTAAACCAGGCGATAAATACGACCATGATCTTTATCTCGCAATGGATTGATGTGTGCGTTCCCCGGACCGTTTTCGAAACCTTGTGGTGTAGGATTATGCTGGATAATGAAATTATACCAGTCCAGTATCCATAATGCACCGTCCGGTCCCACCTCAGCGTGTACCGGAGAGACCCATTCATCGGCACTGGCCAGCATATTCCAGCCATCTACCTCTTTGAAACCTGCACCGTCCCGTTCTATAATGGCTTTATGCAACAAATGGCCGGTCGGTTCGCACACAAAAGCAATGCGGTTCCAGTATTCTTGCGGAAAATCTCTTGCGGTGTATAAATTGTGACCAGCCGCCGCAGTGAACCCGCCGAAAACGTCGACTTGCCGCACATTCTTCGTCACCGGATGAAAGGCATAATGTCCTTCGATCTTTTTTACAGCAGGATTGATGACACCTTCCACATCCTGAAAGAATCGATCGGGAATACCCAAATAGGCGCTGTGGGTATTATTAGCGGTAGAAACGAAAACGTCAAACGTTTCCGAAAAGCCTAAGCCCCAGGTATTATTAGTTGTAGCTCCCATAAACTCCATTTTGGAACCATCCGGTTTGAAGCGGTAAACGCCTTGCCGGAACCTCAAAGAATCCATCCCTACTTTTCCTTCAAAAGAAGAGTAGCCCACTGTTCCCCAGTACCAATTATCAAACCCATATTTCAGGTTGGAAGGGCCGGCATGGGTGTCAAAGGTTCCCCATCCGCTCATAATGATTTCGCGGATATCAGCCTTATCATC
>CAZHNG010000229.1:0-11178 GCA_964533785.1 uncultured Saprospiraceae bacterium
AAGGGGAAGGTTTTATCATTCTTCGCCACCCTGAAACTAAAGTGATTGAAGATGCCTTGTGGCGGCTGATCAATATAGTGAGGGTGGAATTGGGATAGCTCAGAAGCGCTCCTAAAAGTTCGGGGCTGGCTTGGCCAGGTTTGGGTTACATCGAGTAAAAATAAGGAGGTACTAGACTTCCACTTACTTGCCAATAGCATTATTTAGACTACTCCATTTCGTTCATCATTTGCTGCATCTCCTCCGGCGAAACCTCTCTAACCCTGGTCGCCAGGATCCATTGATGACCAAAGGGATCCTGGATTCTCCCGCTGCGATCTCCGTAAAACTGATCCTTTAAAGGAATAACTTCTTTAGCGCCGTGTTCCAATGCTTTTTCGAACACTTCATCAACATTTGGAAGATATAACTGTAGTATTACGGTAGTTGCGCCTAAGGTGGCCGGTGAAGTGTTGTATTGTGGATCTTCTTCGGACATCATCAGGATGGTGTTTCCAATGCGGATCTCGGCGTGAACAATGGTGCCGCCGGGCATAGTTAAACGGAAAACTTCTTCGGCACCCAAAACAGTATTGTACCATTGAATGGCTTCTTCAGCGCCTTTCACGGGTAACGAAACATTTACCGTATGAAATCCTTCGGGGATATGGTCAAATTGATGCGCCATGTTATTGGTTTTAAGAAAAATGGTTAATTATTTTTATCGAAATAATCAGCGTCTAGCGTCTAGCGTCTAGCGTCTAGCGTCTAGCGTCTAGCGTCTAGCGTCTACAAGATAATCAACTCACACCAATTTTACATGTTTTTGTTTATTTATTTTCAATTTAATCCTTATAGTAGCTTATTACTTCCTTTCGTACTGCAAGGTCTGATTTTTTCCGTACTACTTTTTTGGCGGGGATGGAGAGAAAGCCGCCTGGCGGATAAGTTACTTGCAATTCTCATCCTCCTATTATCGTTGAGGGTTGCCGCCTGGATGCTTGGTTTTGCCGGTTGGTACGACAGCCATGATACCTATACGACCTTTATGTTCTATTTTCCGTGGAGCAACACGCTGGTATACGGCCCCTTGGTCTGGTTATATTTCCGTAGCCTTACCAATGTTGAATTCAAATTAAAGGGCAAACAACTCTGGCACTTTATTCCCTTTGCCATTTATCTGTTTATCCAATTGCTGATTTTCACCTCTGATATTGTTATTGATCATTGGTTCAAAGGAGCACCACTCCCCTATTTTCACGGTACACGTGGGTATTTTGCCGAATTTGGATTGGGTATTTGGGATACCGTCATTTTCATACTTTCCAATTTGTCCCTACTCGGATATTTTTCTTATAGCATCTGGAAATACCAAGCCTACAAAGAATACATCCAACAGTATTTTTCGGAAACCAGCGCTATTTCCTTTCAATGGCTCAGAAACTTTCTTCTGGCTTTCCTTTTTGGCTTATTTGTGTGGATTGGTTATACATTATTTGAAGCCATTACCCAAACTTCTCTTTCCTACGTTGAAATCTGGTACAGCCATTTGGCCTGGGGAATGATCATTTATTATCTGAGTATTGGAGCATACGGAAGTCATCCCGGCTTAACCCTTCCCCTTAAATTTAACCCGCATACTTCTTTTGAAAAAGAAGTAGTTCAAAGTAAAGATGAGCCCGAAAATCCCTGGAAAACAAAACTGGAAAACCATATCCGTGAGAACCAGCCTTTTCTGAACCCCGAACTTACCCTGAATGAATTGGCGCAACAACTACAAACTTCTCCTGCCATTATCAGCAAGACCATCAATACTTGCTTCGGTCAGAATTTTAATGATTTTATCAATACGCACCGGGTAGAAGCCGTAAAAGAAAAGATACTAGATAAAAAGAATCGACATCTGTCCTTTTTGGGAATAGCCCTGGAATGTGGTTTCAATAGTAAAGCCACTTTTAACCGCGCTTTCAAAAAACACGTAAAGCAATCACCCTCTGAATTTATAAAATCCAATAAGATTCAAGCGTAAGGCACATTTTTAAAAACTGAATCCACCTAATACTACTTTGTCACTTTGAAAAAAAGAGTTCTACACTACGTACCTAGCGCCATATTAAACTGCTGTTTTAAAGTAACAAAGTAGTACTAATATCTTGACTAAATGGAATTTTGAGTATATATTGCAACTTTATTTTTCAAAGTACTTTAATTTAATTCAATGAAATATATACTGACTTCGCTTTTTTTTGCTTTTATCATTTGGATCATCATCCAAGCAGATCTGGTCATTTCCAACCCACTCCTCTCTTTTACCAAAAAAATTCCCTATGGTGACAAATTTGGCCACTTGATCCTTTATGGTACATTGGTTTTTCTGGTTAACGTAACCACCAATTTCCAACAGATCAGAATTTACAACATCCGGCTATTACTAGGAGTATTTCTGGTAACCAGCTTTGCCTTGGCAGAAGAATTCACCCAAATCGTACTAGCTTCCAGAAACTTTGAAATTATGGACATTATTAGCGATTTGGTAGGGATTACCCTCTTTACTTTCCTTTCTCAAATGGCTTATAATAAAAAACTTAATATCATCTGCGTCAATCCGTCAAAATGAGCGATCAAATAACTGCATAACCTTAAACCATCTAACCGGCAGCATCAAAATTTAGGCTTGTACTTATATCTTTCAATTTTTTTCACGGGTAGTTTACTCCCTTTAGACCGGCTGATTGCTATAAAATCATTGCATTCTTCTTCGCTTAAGATCCCTTGCTGTAATGCAGCGCCCAGAAAATCCATGGTGGTCAGGTAGGTGATCTTGTATTTGGCACAATACTTTTTGATGTCGCGCAAATTAGAGCTTGCTATGATATTCTGGCGGTAACGGGCAACCGCCATACAAGCGCTTTCTCCTTTGCCTTTTCCTTCTTTTTGTAAGCGGGCATATTCCAGGAGGATATTTTTGTTCGCGGAGGGAAATTCCAGAAGCGTCAATGTTTCCTCATCGATCAGTTCATCCACTTTTTCTTTGGTGTAATCCCGTCGGGCTAGTTCATCGTATACCACATCCAGTAAACAAAGTTGATAATCGGAAAAAATTTCAGGTAGTAATCGATACTGATCAGCTTTCATAAAATGGATGAAAACATCAGCATCAAGCAAAATAACTTTCGTATTCATTAATTGAGGGTTCTTCGGCTAAAACGTCAATTCCAATGTCCAACATGAGCGAAGCATAATGGCTTTCCGAGATTTCCTCCGCATCAAACAGTTTTTTGGCCAGCTCCCCGTAGTCACCTATGACCAAATCCTTGTTGCCGGGCTTATAAACACTAAGAGAGTACCCATGCTGTAGCGCACCACTGATCACCTTGTTGCGAAATTTCTCCTTATAGGTCTTACTGATCAGTCCGATATCTTCCAACCTTACCAACAGTGCGGCACGGGAACAAGAAAAATATTGCTCTACCCTTAAGATCGATGCCAGGCTGACTTTGTCTTTTTTCTGCCGTTCCGACTGCGGGATCAACCGCAATATCCCCGCTTCCGGCAAAAGAAAATACGCCGCAAACCAATCAGCATTGTACTCTTCCACATCCTTCTTATCGAACTTCCCGGTTTGGCATACTACTGAAGAAAATTCCTCTTGTACGAAAAGGTGGTATAACTCGTGACATATTGTAAAATGTTGCCGCCCCAAAGTTGAATGACTATTGATCAACATAAAACGGCTGTCCTCATGTTCTTCTTCTTCCTTCACTCTCAATGCCATACCGGAAAAATAATTTCCCATGGGCTTAAAAACGGTCAGTACATTCAATTGCATCAATAAACTTTTCAAACGTACCGGTTCAAAGCCCGTTAACGCCCATTCATTCCTTAATTCATTGGCCTTTTGCTCAATAGCCTTTTTTTTAATCGCTGCCCCCATCACTTCGTCGTTTTCTTTTTTAACATCAAATAATTCTTAACAATCTTTCGAAAATGAGCGATTCCTTTCAAATCGACAGTAGACAAATCATCACTGCGAAAAGCAAACGCAACATTGGCCTGTACGCGTGCAGGATCCTCTTCAATCAGGTCGATTAATTCAACGCCAAAGAGGTCCGCCAATGCCTCCAATTGCTGAACGGGAACATCACGCTCCCCCCTTTCATAGTAACTGATCATCTCCCGTTTGACATTGAGATATTTTGCTACATTTTCCTGGGTAAGTCCCAGCCGTTCGCGGAAGTTTTTAATAGTACCGCCGATGTGATTTGTTGTCGAACGCTCCATATTTTCTCATTTATAATTGTTACAAATTTACAGATTTTTATTTGAATATCAAAAAATGTAACAAACCACCAGACTTTCTGAATTTAAAAGCTGATTAAAATCTCACTAGGCTTTCCTTTTCATCCTTTAAACATTTACGCTCCGGAAACTACAACCCTTCCTTTTTTGTTTTCCGATTATTTAAACCAATCCGACACAACATGTCAAAAAAGTTATTTGAAGCTACAAGCCTTGGGAAATTGTCCCTGAGTAATCGAATGGTCATGTCACCAATGACTCGCTGCAGGGCGATCGATCATATTCCTAACGAGCTAATGGCCACCTATTACCGTCAAAGGTCGGGGGCCGGACTGATCGTTACGGAAGGAACTAGCCCATCCCCTAATGGTATTGGCTATACGCGAATTCCGGGTATTTACAATACCGAACAAATTGAAGGCTGGAAACTAACCACCCAAGCCGTTCACGAAGCGGAAGGAAAGATCTTTCTACAGATCATGCATACCGGCCGTGTATCACACCCTGCGAACATGCCTGAGGACGCTGTCATTATGGCCCCTTCTGCCGTTCGTTTAGCAGGAGAACAAATGTATACCGATACCGACGGTATGCAAGATTATCCTGAACCCAAAGCAATGACCACAGCCGACATTCAAAACACTATCGAAGAATATGTTCAATCTGCAAAAAATGCCATCGAAGCAGGTTTTGACGGCGTTGAATTACACGGCGCCAATGGTTATTTGATTGAACAGTTTCTAAACCCTACCACCAATCAGAGAGATGATAATTACGGAGGATCACCTGAAAACCGTAACCGGTTTGCGATCGAAGTAGCCCAAAAGGTTGCCGACGCTATCGGAAAAGACAAAGTAGGCATTCGACTTTCTCCTTACGGCGCTTTCAATGGCATCAAACCGTTTGACGCTACGCACCAACAGTATACTGATCTGGCTAAGGCTTTAGGCGAAATTGGCATCGTATACATCCATATGGTCGATCATTCTTCTATGGGAGCTCCGGAAGTAAGCTCAGAAACAAAAAACAGCATCAAAAATGCCTTTGGGGGGACCATTATTTTGAGTGGTGGCTATAACGCTGAAAGAGCAGAAAAAGATCTTCAGGATGGACAAGGTCATCTCGTTGCCTTTGGCCGCCCTTTTATTGCCAATCCTGACCTGGTAGAAAGATACCAACAGGGAGCTGAGCTGAATACTCCTGATCACAATACCTTCTACACGCCCGGTCCGGATGGTTATACCGACTATCCTGTTTTGGCAACAGAAAATGCCTAATACATTTTCTGATAAAATAGTATTTTCGAGACCTTAAAGATCAAGTATTCAACCATGACTAGGAGAAGAATAAAATGGCGTAAACCGAATTTCAAAGGTCTCGGAAATATTAGATTTCCAAAACTTAGTACTCCTCGAGCCACCTTCATCAAATCCTTCGGGATTGAAAAACCGGCAAATTGGTTGGATGCCATTGTTACGATATTTCTCAAAACGGGTACGCTTTTCCTTATTCTCGTGCTCATTATTTTTGTGATCAGGATCTTCAAGAGCGAAGGATACGTCATCGAACCCTTTGCCGTTCCTGAACAACTGGAGAAAAGCGGATACGATGGTGTTGTCGTAGCCCGGAAAATACAGGATGAAGTATTCAACATCAAGCAACTGGCCCAAACGGTTAAAGAAGACTCCATTCAATTACTGGGGAACGAACAACCGGAACTGGATCTCAGGGTGATGGGGGTTGGTATCTCTCTGCGCACATTGATCTATCAAATGCGCAATCTTTTGTCCCAAAAAAACGAGATCATCCAGGGGGAAATAACGGCTATTGGTGATCAATATGAATTAACCTTACGGATGTCGGGATACCCGCCGGTAAAACACATCGAAAAGATCAAAGAAGGGAACCATAAGGCGGCAATTGATCAATTACTAACGAGAGCCGGGGAAATTATTATCGGCAATATAGATCCCTATCGAGTCGCCGTTTTATGTTACCAGCAAAAACGCTACGTGGAGGCCGTCGATCTCGTTCGAAAAATTATTAAGGAGCGCCCGCAGGAAATCCATTGGGCCTATCTCGCCTGGGGAAGTATTCTGGAAGAACAAAACCAGGATTATGCTGCTGCCACTAAATTTCGCCGGGCTACTGAGTTGAAGCCCGATTTTAGCCTGGCTCATATCCGTTTATCCTGGAACCTCAGCAGACAAAAAGAACACGAAGCTGCCATACGCTCGATGCGAAAAGCTGTAAAATACGACTCTCTTAATATGCACTGGTGGATCAATTTAGCCTGGTTATTGCACGCTCAAGAAAACTACGAGGGTGCAGATAGTGCATTTCAAAAAGCTACCGTTTTGGCACCAACAGAGCCCGCCACCTGGAGTACCTGGGCGGATAGCAAAATATCCCGCGGCAAACCGGAAGAGGCCGTACCGCTTACGCAAAAAGCCGAAGAGTTTGCCAGAGAAGATGCAATGGGCTACCTATCCAGAGCTTTGGGAAGCATCGCTCGCGGAGATACCATAAACGCATTTAACCATGTCATGACGGCACTGGATTTTGACCCTAAAAATGAAATCGCCATCAAAGCTGGAATTAACACCAGTTGGGCCGTTAAAGACTACAAGAAAGCTATCGCCATTTTTGAAAATGCAAATCTTGATAACCTCAATAAATACAATCGACAGCAGATCTATAATCTGGCGGCTATGTGCTATAATTACAAAGGCCGGCAAGACAAAGCTTTCCAAACCGTTCAATCTGCCATCGAAATCGACCCCGACATGGGTTACCCCTACTCTACCCTGGCAGAGATACACGCCCTATCGGGTAACCTGGATAAATTCTACCATTTTTTGGAAATGGCTTTCGAAAAAGGCATGGAGGTAAAAGCACTAGACCTAAATATGGAACCTTATGCCAGCCTGAAAGAGGAATCCAAATTTAAGGCGCTAATTAACCGGTACAAACAACAGCTGAAGGGATAAGGTAAGTGCAATAGCAGGTGAACCCTGCTTACTTGCAGCAAAACTACGCCATTGCGTCAGTTTTCAAAATTGAAAACCACTCGCGGCTTACCGCTATAATTCCCTATTTATTGGAAAAAGTTAAACTTCAATAGAGTCGGTCAGAGAAAATTAATATTATCTTGAAATAGTTAATTGACTATGAATAACTTCTAGCGTCCCCGCCTGCCGTTACCACCCATGGCCGTTACTGCCAGGTGGGCAGGTAAAATCTAGCGTCTGGACCTAAAGAAGTTTTCCTGTGGAAATGAAAATCACACCATCACAGCTTCCTTGCCTCTCACCAGATCCGCAACGGCCTGTATCCACCGTGGATCGTCATTTAAGCTCGGCACCAAGTCCACTTTTTCTCCACCCATTTCTTCGAATTCTTCCTGGTATTCCAACCCAATTTCGATGATGGTCTCCAAACAATCCGCCACAAAAGCCGGACTGAAAACCAGTAATCTTTTTGCACCCTTTTCGGCTTCATGCTCAATGATCTTGCTGGTATAGGGCTTTGCCCAGGCTTCCGGCCCCAGCCTACTTTGAAAAGCAGTCGTATATCGCTCCGCCTCCAGGCCTAACTTCCCTACGATCGCTTTGGTGGTAGCATGGCATTGCGCCGAATAACAAAATTGATTTTTGATGGAAATATGCTGGCAACAATTTTCTGCTTTCAGGCAATGATTAGCGGTATCGGCCCTTCTCAGCTGTCGTTGCGGCAGACCATGGTAACTAAAGATGATATGATCGTAGGAATCGAGATCAAATTCTTTCGCGTTATCCACGAAAATGTCAATTATCGGTTCGTAATCGTAATAGGAATTGATGAAATTGACTTGCGGTATCGTCTGTTCTTTGCGTAGTAGCCGCATTACCTCATCGTGTACAGAGCCGGTAGTAGCCGATGCATACTGGGGAAACATCGGAAAAACGGTTATATCGCTCACCTGGTGCTCCATTAAATAGTCCAGACCCGATTTGATCGAAGGATTTTGGTAACGCATAGCCAGTCGAACGATGTATTCCTCCCCCAAAATTTCTTGCACGCCCTTTTCCACGATCTCACCGTAATGCTTCAATGGAGAACCATTTTCCGTCCACAACTCTTTATATAATTTGGCCGAACTGCCTGACCGGAACGGAGCTATAATCCCTCTCACCAAAAGGTTCCTGGGCAACCAGGGGTAATCTACCACCCTGGGGTCTAACAAAAACTGCTTCAGGTATCGATAAACCGCACCTCTGCTCGGTGCATCAGGAGTCCCTAAATTGACCAATAAAACGCCTTTTTTTCCGAAGTGTGCCATATCTTTTAATTTCATTCCTATAAACATTGAATTGGCAAAGGTGTTGAGTAGAACAGTCAATAAATTGTCACGACCTTGCTTAGAATTTTTCCATTGAACTTAACCAGACCAAATCTATTGTCAAAAGTACGGGTCGTTTGCATACATTTGCCCGTAGTAAAATTTAATTCTTGACGCTAATGAAAAAACCTCTTATTTTGGTAACCAATGACGATGGCGCTACTGCTCCTGGAATCAAGGCCTTAGTCGAGATCAGCAAGACGATCGGAGACGTTATCGTGGTCGCACCGGATTCTCCTCAATCGGGCAAAGGGCACGCTATCACCATTTCTGAACCTATCCGCCTGCACACCAATGACATCTTTGATGGTGTAGAAGCTTCCTACGAATCCAGCGGCACGCCGGTAGATTGTGTAAAGCTGGCCAAAAACGTCATCCTCAAAAACCGTACGGTAGATCTTTGTGTATCCGGTATCAACCACGGTTCTAACGCCTCCATCAATATCATCTACTCCGGTACGCTTTCCGCAGCCATGGAAGCTTCGCTGGAAGGCATCCCTTCTATTGGATTTTCATTGCTGGATTATTCCTATGACGCTGATTTCATGCAGTACGCTTCTTTCGTCAAACAAATAATGGAATACGTTTTGAAATACGGCATTGGCCAGGGTAACTTACTCAACGTTAATATTCCCAATATTCCTGCTAATGAGTTGAACGGCATCAAAGTTTGCCGCCAGGCCGACGCCCGCTGGGTAGAAAATTTCCTGGAAGCCGAAGATCCCCGCGGTGTAAAATACTATTGGCTGACCGGCCAATTCGAAAACGAAGATCACAGTAATGATACGGATATGTGGGCACTAGAACATGGGTATATTTCCGTTGTTCCTTCTATGCACGACTTAACAAACTATAAAACACTAGAGGAAATTAGAAGTATGGAACAGCTTATCAAATAAGAATTTACACATTATATTACAAACTTACTGTTAAAAAAGAATAAGGAATCCAAAAGATTCCTTACCTTTAAACAGCAAACTTGTTTCAGAAAAAAAATGATTGGTGGTCATTTTATTTTTTCTGCGATATAACTATTTATACATACATTGTATTATATCCAGAGGGGTCGTTCATCAAAAGCGGCCTCTTTTTGTTATCCCCCAGAAATATCAGTAATGATAATTCTGTTCCGGGATTCGAAAGAATCTGAAACAAAAATCATGGCCTAAATATTTAAATGAACTAATAGCTCAAATTTCTTGACCATGACTTATTTCCCACAGGGCAATTAACTAACTTTGAAGCACCTTTTAAATCTTTAAATTATCATACAACACATTGATTTTAAGTGATTTAAATTATTTTTTAGAAGAGTTAAAACCAAGCATAATTAGCTCCGAGAAGGAGCGTGCTATCATTGAATGGCAAAGAGCGCTATCTAACGCACATTTTTATACAGGCTCACCCAAAGAAGCAAAAGACATTGCCTCCAAGTTTATCAACAGGGCTAAAAAAATTCACTCAACGGACTGTGTTATTGATTTTTGCGAGAGAATCAGATACTATTATTCGGTCATTGAACCCTCTAAGAGCAAAGTCAAAAAATACGATGACCTACAAAAAAAGTATTTGGAAATCAGAAAGGTAGAGCAAAGTATATTTCAGAAGTTTGCTGAATTCAACTTGCTCTTAAGCTTAAGGAAAGTAAAGGAGATAGATGAAAGTTTCATTAACGAAGTTATCAACCAAGTTTGCATTGCCAGAAACTTTCATATATGTATCAGAGCCTATCCAATGTTGATTTATTATCATGCTTTGCGGAAAGAAGATGACCTCGTTCTTGAATATGCTCAAGAAGCATTACAATATTTTACAAATGTTCGATATTACGTAAGGAAGCCTTTGGAGAGCTTCTCACAGCTATCTATTCCGATTCTTATCAAAAAAGGGCGATTTGAGGAGGCTCAACAATTGATTGCAAAGTATAAACCCAAAACCAAGACCCCAAATCACTTCCGTTTTCTACAATGCGAAGCTTTATTGAAATTTCATTCCGGTGCTTATGATTCCGCTTACGATTTTGTTCATGAGACTTCCACCAAAGGCGCTTCTCCCGGCTTTAAGGAAGAATGGTTAATCCTTGAAGCTTATTCCAATGCATTGGTTGAGCTTGGGTTATTCAAAAGAGATACCCAATTTAAGGTCGGAAAATTCTTAAACGAAATACAAATATGGTCTTCTGACAAAAAAGGGCAAAATATCAATTTGATCATCCTTGAAATTCTTTTCCGATACGCGAGGAATGATGTCAACATTCACGATCGGGAACCGGCTTTTCGCCGGTATATCCTTCAACATACCAAAAAAGGAGATCGTAGTAATATATTGTTAAAGGGATTAATTAAATGGATCAATAGTAATTTTCAGTATGATTTTGAAAAGGAAAAAAAGTTATTGCTCAACACTAAACCGGAAAGTATCGATATGGAGATTATTCCCTATAACAAATTAATTGGAGTCCTATCTAATACACTGTAACACAAATTTCTTTGCATTTTGAAGCCGTCTTTTTGCCCAAC
>CAZHNG010000230.1:0-11160 GCA_964533785.1 uncultured Saprospiraceae bacterium
CGCTATAAAAGAGACCGCGAAATGTGCCGGTTATTTAGTTCCCGAGGCACTAGAGGTCAGAGATTGGTAAAACGTTAATATTTTTAGGGCTATGGTTATGTGGTTATACGGTTATTGGGTTATACAAAATACTCCCAAGATTTATCTTCAAATAACTTTATAACCTCATAACCCTCATAACCCCTTAAAGCTTAAATAATAAGAATCGCCCCAAGTTTAAAAGCCAATATATGCTAGTGTCCAAAGTCCCTTTCAAACCACCTGGCTGAACAATTTCCCTTCCGGTTGCTTCTGCCAATACCGGGCATCGAAAGCCATACAAATATTGCGCATGAACGGCTTGCCCTTTTCGGTGATCTTCAATTGAAAAGGCTTGAGTTCGATGAGTCCGTCGCTTTCTAGTTCTGGTAATCTTTCCAGGGTTTCATAAAGGGCTTGACATTGTAGATCATCTCTGAGCCAGGAAGTTTCCATCCGGCACATGAGGTTGAGAATGTGCTGCCGGATGATACGGTCTTCCTGGGTGAGCAAGTGGCCCCGGAAGATGGGAAATGATCCGTTTTCCACTTGCTCCTGGTAGTTTTCGATGTGTTTTTCATTTTGGGTAAAGGCCGTCCAGGTATCACTGATCGCAGAAGCCCCCAGTCCAATCGATAATTGGGTGAAATTGGGAGTATATCCCATAAAATTGCGGTGCAATGTTCCTTTTTGCATAGCCTGATAAAGTTCATCTGAGGCCAATGCAAAATGGTCCAGGGCAATCTCCTGGTATCCGCTTTCTTCGAGTAAGACCCGGCCCAATTCGTACAAAAATCTTTTTTCCTCACCCTTGGGCAGATCGGCTTCAGAATAAGCCCTTTGACTGGGACTGATCCAGGGAACGTGTGCGTAACTGTAGTAGGCAATGCGGTCTGGTTTTATTTGTTTGATCTTGCGGGCTGTGGCAATGATATCTTTGGGTTGTTGTAAAGGCAGTCCAAAAATGATGTCATAGTTGATGGATTCGTAACCGATTGCTCTGGCATCGTGAGTGACGCGCTCTACTTCTGCTGCCGTTTGCTGGCGGTTGATTACGCTTAAGATCTTGTCGGAAAAATCCTGGACACCGATACTGAGCCTTCGGAATCCCCATTGATACAACAATTCCAGATGCTCGTAGGTAGTATTGTTGGGGTGGGCTTCAAAGCTAAATTCATAATCGGGTGCTAAAATGGAGTGATCAAGCAGTCCTTTCATTAACCGGTCCAGGTTTTCCGGATCGAAAAAGGTTGGGGTACCTCCTCCCAGGTGAAGTTCCCGAATGATGGGTTTTTCTCCAAATAGATCCAGGTACAAGGACCACTCCTTTAACACCGCATCAATATAAGGCGTTTCTACCGCATGGTTTTGGTGATCCTTTTATTGCAACCACAATAGGTACACAAGCTTTCGCAAAAAGGCAAATGCACGTACAGGCTTATCGTGTCATCTTCCTTAAACACTTGTTTTACCTGAGCTTTCCATTGGGTAGCCGTCGGAGGCGTTTTATCCCAATACGGTACAGAAGGATAACTCGTATATCTAGGTGCCGGAACGTCGTATTTCGATAGCAATGTATTCATGGGCGTAAAAATATCCTATGAGCGTCTTCTAAAGTAGTGTTAAGAATCACGGGCGATACTGATTTTTGTCAGTGGGAAGCGGAATTCCACTCCACAATTTTGACTAATGGAATTATCTTTGCTGAAAAAAGAGACAATCGGAGACGTAGATAAACAATTAAGCTGTTATCATTGTGGTGATCCTTGTGATAAAGAAGACATTTTCATTGAGGACAAGCCCTTTTGCTGTCAAGGATGCAAAATGGTATACGAAATTCTGAATCAAAACGATTTAGTCAGTTACTATACTATTGAAGATCAGCCGGGAACTACGCAAAAAAATCAAAAGGAGACCAATTACGAATTTCTGGATGATCCCGATGTAAAGGCTTCTCTGATCAGTTTTTCTGATGGATCCGTATTGAAGGTTACCTTCTTTTTTCCTCAAATCCATTGTTCCTCCTGTATCTGGTTGCTGGAGCATTTATATAAACTAAACGAAGGCGTACAAAGTGCACAGGTGAATTTCCTGAAAAAGGAAGGTACATTTATGATCGATGAAAAGGAATTTTCCTTGCGTCAACTGGTCGAATTATTGTCTTCCATTGGTTACGCTCCGGACCTGAAGCTAGCCGACCAGGAAAAAGAACGTGCGGCGGTTGATAGATCTCTATATTACAAGCTGGGAGTAGCGGGGTTTGCCTTTGGGAATATCATGTTATTAAGTTTTCCGGAGTACCTGGGGGTAGAGGACACGAATTTTCAGATTTGGTTTGGTTATTTTAATGTATTACTGGCCCTGCCGGTTTTACTTTACTGTGCACGGGATTATCTACTGTCTGCCTGGTGGGGCATTCGACAGGGGCGTGTAAATATGGACGTTCCCATTGCATTGGGCATTCTCACTTTATTTGGGCGTAGCGTCTTCGAAATATTCAGTCATACCGGAGCGGGTTATCTCGATAGTTTTGCGGGATTGGTTTTCTTTTTATTGATTGGTAAATGGTTTCAACAAGCTACTTATCATACGCTGCACTTTGAGCGGAATTATAAATCCTATTTTCCCATATCGGTTACGGTAAAGCGGGATAATGATTGGCGTTCTATACCGTTGAACAAAGTAGAAGTGGAGGATATCTTATTGATCAGGAACCAGGAGTTGATTCCCGCAGATGGGATACTGACTAAGGGAAAAGGACAAATTGACTACAGTTTCGTTACCGGAGAATCCGATCCGGTCAGTAAAAACCCGGGGGACATTGTTTACGCAGGAGGCAAACAAGTTGGTCAAAGTATTGAAATAACCGTAAATAAGAAAGTAGAGCAGAGTTATTTGACGCAACTTTGGAATGAAAGTGCCTTTCACGAACAGACTGAAAATAAAAGCCTTCGTTTTGCGGATCAGACGGGCAAATATTTTACCATTGTGATATTAGGTATTGCCTTTACTACGCTGATATACTGGAGTATCTTTGATCCTTCATTGGCCATTAATGCCTTTACGGCGGTACTCATCATTGCCTGCCCTTGTGCTATTGCTTTGTCCATTCCTTTTACTTACGGAAATGTCCTGCGCATACTTGCCCGCTACCAGTTTTTCATTAAGCACATCAACGTCATCGAAGCCATCCAAAACCTGAACCACATCGTTTTCGATAAAACGGGAACTTTAACCTCTTCCGTGGATCAGGAAGTTCAATTTATTGGTGCGGATCTAAGTGCGGAAGAAAAAACCTGGATTAAATCCCTGGCCAATGAATCGGCCCATCCCCTGAGTAGAAAAATAGTGCAATCAATTGAAGATACAAAAGTTAGAGCCGTAACTGATTTTGCGGAGCTTCCCGGACAAGGCATTCAGGGCCGGGTAGGGGAAACAGCACTGAAAATTGGGGCCGCCAAATACGTAGGCACGGCCTCCAAAGTTAACGGCACAACGGCTCACCTCTCCATCAACGGAAAAGAAAGGGGGTACTTTCAGTTCAATAATCCCATGAGGGCCGGGCTGGTCGAAAACTTCGAGCGGTTAGCGCAAGATTACCAGCTGAGTTTACTTTCGGGCGATAATGACCGGGAGAAAAAGCGGTTCAGCAATCTTTTCACTGCGGAAGAGACCATGCATTTTGAACAAAGTCCGTTACAGAAATTGCAGTATATCCAAAAAATGCAAAACGAAGGCCAGACCGTTATGATGATCGGCGATGGTTTGAACGATGCCGGTGCATTAAAGCAAAGCGATGTAGGAGTGGTGATCACCGAAAATATTAACAATTTTACGCCGGCCAGCGATGCGATCCTGGCGGCAGAACAATTCCCGAATTTGTCGGCTATGTTGGTCTATGTACGCATTAGCAAAAGGGTGATCTGGGCGACCTATTTGCTGGCCTTTGTATACAATGTGGTGGGGTTGAGTTTTGCTATTCCGGGGACACTTTCTCCGGTGGTCGCGGCTATTTTGATGCCATTGAGCTCCGTGACGGTGGTAATTGTGGGGGTAGGTTTGAGTAGTTGGATGGCTCAAATATTGCTTCCGCGTAAGAAGAAAAAGGGAAAATAGGAAGGGATCCACTTCTAAAATCTGCAATTTTTATTTTGTCTAAATAACCTTCCAGGTTTTCAGGATAATCAGCCTAATCAACTGTTTTGTTTAATTATTTCGCGGCTCCATAAAGGGAATATTCAACAAAGGCAAATTTTCACTTTCATGGTGATAAAACTCATACATCTGTGCGACAAACCTCACCTATAGCCATCCGATCCACTTCTATTTTGTGCTCAAAATTCAAAAAAAGGATGGAAATTATATTTCTTCTTATCGCAATTAGTATGCTCGTGGCTTTGGGTTTCCTGGGAGCCTTCATCTGGGCCGTAAAATCGGGTCAATACAGTGACGACTATACACCGTCGATAAGAATTTTATTTGATGATGAAAAAGAAGAGCAATCATGATGTTCGTAGCAGTCCATATTATTTTCTTCATATTGTTTATGGCGATTTTGTGGGTTGGAAAAGATGTATTAGAAGAAATGACTCACAGAATGACAAACTCTTGTATTATTTGCCAATAAAAATTGAATAACTCGAATTCTAACAAATAAGATAAGCTTTAATTATGTCTAAGATCGAAAAGTTTAGTTATGATAATGCGATAGTCCGGAATTTTGCCGTCGCTACCATGCTTTGGGGGGTAGTGGGCATGCTGGTTGGACTAATAGTTGCATTGCAATTAGTGTTTCCTGCGCTCAACCTTGGGATGGCGGAAACCAGTTTCGGGCGTATCCGTCCATTACATACTAATGCTGCCATTTTCGCCTTCGTCGGAAATGGTATTTTTATGGGAGTTTATCACTCTTTGCAAAGGCTGCTGAAAACAAGGATGTACAGCGATTTATTATCCGCACTCCATTTCTGGGGCTGGCAGGCAATTATTGTAGCGGCGGCCATCACCTTGCCATTGGGGATCACCAGTTCGCACGAATACGCTGAGTTGGAATGGCCCATTGATATAGCGATTGCTTTGGTATGGGTTATTTTTGGTGTCAATATGTTTGGTACTATCCTGAAGCGCCGTGAGAACCACCTTTACGTAGCTATTTGGTTTTACATAGCGACCTGGGTTACGGTCACCGTTCTGCATATTTTTAACAACTTAGAATTGCCTGTACATATGTGGAAGAGTTATCCCGTTTTTGCGGGGGTACAGGATGCATTGATCCAGTGGTGGTACGGGCACAATGCCGTGGCCTTCTTTTTGACGACGCCTTATTTGGGGTTGATGTATTATTACTTACCCAAAGCAGCGAATCGTCCGGTATTTTCCTATAAATTATCGATCATTCACTTTTGGGCGCTGATCTTTATATATATCTGGGCCGGTCCTCACCACTTATTGTATACTTCACTTCCCGATTGGGCTCAATCGCTGGGAACGGTATTTTCCATTATGCTGATCGCTCCTTCCTGGGGAGGGATGTTGAATGGACTATTGACTTTGCGCGGAGCCTGGGACCGGGTGATGAACGATCCTATTTTGAAGTTTATGGTGGTAGCTGTACTGGCTTACGGTATGGCAACTTTTGAAGGACCAATGCTTTCCATTAAATCGATCAACGCCATCAGTCACTTTACCGACTGGACGATCGGCCACGTACATATCGGTACCTTGGGCTGGAACGGGATGCTTACTTTTGGTATTTTGTACTGGTTGATCCCACGGATCTATAACACTAAGCTGCACTCCATGAGGATGGCTAATATGCACTTCTGGATCAGTACGCTGGGGGTTGTATTTTACGCCATTCCGTTATACTGGGCCGGTTGGACACAAAGTTTGATGTGGAAGGCTTTCACGCCTGATGGATTTTTACTGCACGGCAACTTCCTGGAAACCGTAACCCAGATCATTCCGATGTACGCCATCAGGGCGGTTGGTGGTACGCTGTATTTGGGAGGTGTTTTCATGATGTGTTACAACCTGATCAAAACAATGGGTAGCGGTCAATTGGTGCGTAATGAAGCCACAGAAGCTCCTGCCCGTGAAACCCACACGCCACATAAAGGCGAACACTGGCACCGCTGGATTGAAAGACGCCCGGTTCAGATGCTTGTTGCAGCTACGGTTCTTATTTTGATCGGTGGTTTAGTAGAGATCTTCCCGATGATGCTGGTAGACGAAAATGTACCGAAGATTGCTTCCGTTCAGCCTTATACACCGCTGGAATTAGAAGGAAGGGATATCTATATCCGAGAGGGTTGTGTCGGTTGTCACTCGCAGATGGTAAGACCTTTCCGCTCCGAAACCGAACGTTACGGGGAATATTCCAAATCAGGAGAGTTTATTTACGACCGGCCATTCTTATGGGGGTCAAAACGTACCGGGCCGGATTTACACCGGGTCGGTCAAAAGTATCCGGATAGCTGGCACTATAATCACTTTTATGATCCGCAGAGTATGTCGCCCGGTTCGATCATGCCGTCCTATGCTTTCTTCCTGGAAAATGATTTGAACACCCGCTATACCGCGGAAAAGATCAGGAAGTTGCGGATGCTGGGTACGCCTTATCCGAAAGGTTTCGAAGAGGAAGCTGTCGAGCACCTGGAAGAACAAGCTAAGGAAATTGCGGAAAGTCTGGCAAAAGACGGAATTAACCAACCGGGAGTTGAGAAAAAGGAAATTGTAGCGATCATCGCTTACATGCAACGCTTGGGTACGGATATTAAACCCAAACCGCAAGCGACTAACTAAAACGAGTTTACGGGTTAGCGGGTTCTAAACCACCCGCGAACCCGTTAAACTCGTTAACCCGTTCTAACTCGTATTAAAACTCGTAAAAAATGTATAAATATATCTTAGAATCAGCAGGCAATATCAATTGGATGGCCATTTTCGCCTTGCTCACTTTCTTCTTCATTTTTGTTATCAGTGCGTATGCCGTTTTAGTTAAGAGTAAAGACTATTCCGATAGAATGGCCAGAATGCCACTCGATGAAGAAGACTAAGTAATGAAAGAAGAATAAATCCATCATTTTGTGAGCGACTCTTGTTGGTGTCAAGCTCAAAAAAGCGGACTTATTATTTCATCATTACTAATCCTTTGATTATTAAATATATTACCATGATTAATAAAAAAGCAATTCGTTACCTCGGAGCTCTCGGTTTGGTCATAACCTCTACCGGAATATTATTTGCCCAACAAGTAGGCCCTGCTAACAATCCTGATACGGGGATGTTAATGGAAGATATGATCCTGGGGGCAGGTATTTTGATTTTAGTGATGGCCTTGATGACCCTTATTTATTTGGTGAATATGATGATGAAAGCTCAGCGTATTCGCATGATGCAGGAACAAGGTATAGCGTTGACGGAAACCGTCGCCGTAAAAGAGGCCAAGGAACCCTGGTGGAAAGTATTGTACCGCAAGGCTACTGATACTGTGCCGATAGAAAAGGAAGAGGATATTATGTTCGACCATCAATACGATGGGATTCGGGAACTGGATAATAGTTTACCACCGTGGTGGGTGGCTATGTTCTATATTACCATCGCTTTTGCGGTGATCTATCTGGGATATTATCACTTATTCGGTTATGGTATGCTGCAAGAAGAAGAGTATGCCTATGAGATGGAGCGTTCAGCGGAGGCCGTTAAAGCCTATTTGGCGACGCAAGCAGAAGTAGTGGATGAAACCAATGTAGTTGTTGTTTCCGACGACATTGACCTGTCTTTAGGTAAAACCATCTACGAAGCTAACTGCCTGGTATGCCACGGAGCATCAGGTGAGGGTGGCGTAGGTCCGAACTTTGCCGATCAGTACTGGATCCATGGCGGCGGCATCAAAGATATTTTCAGAACGATCAAGTACGGTGTACCGGAAAAGGGGATGATTGCCTGGAAGTCTCAACTCAAGCCTGCAGATATGCAAAAGGTGGCGAGTTATATTTTGACCTTTCAGGGTACCAACCCGCCGAATGCAAAAGAACCTCAGGGTGAGTTGTATCAGCCTGATGGAGGAGGGACTACAATACCTCAGGATTCTTTAGGAGTGAACGAAGGCGAAGAAATAGGGATGGCCCAGGATTAATTTTTAGAGAAGTGAAGCATTTAATGCTCTTATGAAAGATCAAAATCAAAGTTTTATAGATGAAATATACGATACGGAAGGGTATCGTGATTCGATAGCAACGGTAGACGAAAAGGGGCGAAGGATCTGGGTATATCCAAAAAAGCAGGATGGATTTTTTTACAAGATGCGTACCTACGTCAGTTGGGTATTGCTGGCTATTCTGTTTGGTTTACCTTGGATAAAAATCAATGGGGAACCCCTCGTTTTGCTGAATATACTGGAATTGAACTTTATCATTTTCGGTGTTCATTTTACTCCGCAGGACTTTCACCTTTTTGTGATTGCCATGATTACTTTCGTCGTTTTCATTGCTTTGTTTACGGCTGTTTTTGGTCGGTTGTTCTGCGGGTGGGTATGTCCACAGACCATTTTCATGGAAATGGTTTACCGTAAGATCGAGTACTGGATAGAAGGGGATGCCAATGCCCAACGGCGCTTAAATAAAGCCCCCTGGACTGCCGACAAGTTCAGGAAGAAATTACTGAAGCAGGCAATATTTTTTGCCATTGCGGTGCTGGTTGCCAATACTTTTCTCGCTTATATCATCGGGATCGATGAAGTATTGAAGATCGCTTCGGAACCCATTTCACAGAATTTGCGTGGCTTCATCGCCATGCTGTTATTTTCCGGGGCCTTTTACTTCGTGTTTTCGTGGTTGCGTGAGCAGGTTTGTATTGCGATCTGTCCCTACGGAAGAATGCAAGGCGTCTTATTGGACCGTGATTCCATCACGGTTGCTTACGATTGGGTGAGGGGAGAACCCCGTACGAAGATCAAGAAGGGACAAGAACAAGGAGATGCCGGGGATTGTATTGACTGCAAAATGTGCGTCAAAGTTTGCCCTACCGGAATTGATATCCGGAACGGAATTCAGTTGGAATGTGTGAATTGTACCGCTTGTATCGATGCCTGTGATGAAATTATGGAAAAAGTAGGGCGGCCGAAAAAACTGATCCGCTATGACAGTCTGAACGGTATTCAGGCCGGCGGTAAAAAGAAATTATTTAACAACAGGGTAGTTGCTTACAGTGTAGTCCTATTGGCACTCGTTGGGCTGGAAGTATTTTTATTTTCCATACGCTCAGATGTCGAGACCTTACTGCTGCGTACCCCGGGAATGCTTTTCCAGGAAACAGACGACGGCTACGTGAGTAACCTCTATAATTATCAAATTATCAATAAGGTGTCAGATACCTTAGCCATTGATTTTCGACTTATTGATAAGGAAGGCCGGATCAGGCTGGTCGGTGAAAGTCCCATCGCCCCCGGAAATAAAGTAACTGAAGGTGCTATGTTCATCGATCTGCCTAAAGAAAGTGTGCAAGGGCGTAAAAATTCGATCAAAGTAGGGGTGTATTCGGAGGATGAGCTCATTGAAACGGTGACAACGAATTTCTTTGGACCTTTTGAGTAGTGGTTGGGTTTATCATTTCGCCATCGAGTTGATTGTGAAAAAATCTTAAATAACCAAATAACCAAATAACCAACAAAAAAAATTGCTTATGAAAATAGGTTGGGGAACCGGGATCGCAATATTTTATACCTTATTTGTTGTGGCCCTGTTATTAGTGCTGAAAAAATCAAGAGAGTTTAATCATAGCCTGGTAGTAGAAGACTATTACCGGCATGATATTAACTATCAATCTCACTACGATAAAGTGGCAAACAGCGAAGCGCTGGTCAATCCCTTGAAGGTGGGAGTAGACCGGGAGGAAAAATTGGTCAACATTCAATTTCCGAAAGGTATTGAAAACGTTGAAGGTTCGATACTGTTTTTCCGCCCTTCGAATAACAAACAGGACTTTCGGGTGAGTATCCGTACCGATGATAGTAATCTACAGCAAATATCTACGGAAGATATGGCTGGCGGCTTATGGTGGGTAAAAATCAATTGGTACGGCGGTTCTACGGAATTTTATGATGAACAGAAAATTGTACTGAATTAATTGAATATGCTTTGGACTGCTTTTATGCTGGGGTTGTTGGGGAGTACCCATTGTGTTGGTATGTGTGGGCCAATAGCCATTGCTTTGCCGACCCTAAATATGTACGACCGGCTAAAGATCTGGCTTTCTTCATTGCTTTATAATACCGGCAGGATCATTAGTTATGGCCTTTTGGGCCTTTTGTTTGGTATTGTGGGACAGACGATCGCCATCAGTGGATTTCAAAAGGGTATAACCATCGGTATCGGAGTTTTGCTTTTATTGACGGGTTTGTTTTCAATTAGTATAGAGGATAAGCTTTTGCGCATTTCTTTTTTGAAGAAATGCTATACGTACATACAGGCAAGCATTGGCCGGCAATTCAGGAAAAACGGGTTAAAATCTTATTTACTGGTAGGTTTTTTTAATGGGTTTTTACCCTGTGGTATGGTTTACATGGCGGTTGCCGGTGCTTTGGTTTCCAGTCAGGTGATCAATGGTATGCTTTTCATGGTGTTTTTTGGGTTGGGTACCCTGCCTTTGATGATGGCCCTAACGCTTTCCCGAAACCTCATTCCCGTTAAGGTAAAATCGGCCCTCCGGAAAATTGCTCCGCTGGTCATTATCAGCTTTGGCATATTCATCCTCCTGCGTGGGATTAACGTAGAATTACCGGCAGAACTCAGCTTCTGGGAAATGGTAAGTAACCCGGTGATGTGTCATTGAGCAATGGAAAGCTTCTAGAAGATACCAGATTCAACCTGCCTGCCCAGCCCATGCTAATCTGTATACACAGGATTTGTTTTGATTGTAATCAGAATCAATTTTATTGTTTGGCATAAAGCTTACTGGGCTGAAGCTTGATATTTTCTTGGTATTGAACATCCGTTTTCAGGCCTGAGATTGGTGCAATATTCTTTTGGCATTGCCCCCATAGCCGTCCACGTAGGGCCCGTCTGGGCAGGTTAAGCGTTAATTTGTAGTATCGAGTTAAAGAACGCTTGAAATCTTTGATTTTTCGAGACTTCGTCTCTC
>CAZHNG010000231.1:0-11116 GCA_964533785.1 uncultured Saprospiraceae bacterium
TCCACTAACCGCCTTTCTTTCCTCGTCGTTACTTTACATCAGATTTGGGCTGCACACGAGTATAGGGTTGGGGGATTGTTCAAACGTCGAATCTTACTTCTATAATGGTTATTAAGAACAGGTAATACTATTGGAATATAGGTCTGACTTTTGTATTTACTGTTCCTATTCGCTGTTACGGGTGATGATGTACATAATTTCTTCTTTTTTAATAATAAGACTTGAATATGAAAATAACTTTTACAGCAAATATTAAATAGTCAATACAATGAATCAATATATTATCTCTTCCGTAGATATACAGTAAAGATTTTTATATATTTATCAGCCAGTACAATTCTCAGCTCCCGGAATCAACATCTTTAAAAACAATCATTTTATGACTCCACGTGAAAGAATAGTACGCATTTTATTGTTGATTTTAGCCCGTCCTTCTCACTATACCCGCAAGGAATTGGCCAGAAAATTCAATAAGGGTGTTGACGTTATTGCGGAGGATATCAACCACATAAGGAATGCCGGGATCGAAGTTGAACAGGAAAAGGGAAAATACTACAGGTACTATATTGTTCCCGACCAACAATTCAAGGAATTGAAATACTTGCAGTCACTAAGTGATAGCGAGAAGGCAAAAATCGGTGCACTGGTAAATAAATATTTCTCCGCCAGTGAAGCCCACTATATCAATGGCAAATTGAATAGTCTTTATAATTTTCAACAATTGGGGTTAAGGTCATTACGCCGTCCTGCACTGGAACGCATTGACAAATTAGAAACCGCCAAAAAGGAACAAAAGCAGGTCATCCTCGAAAATTACCGTAGCAATACCAGTAAAACCCGAAACCGGCAAGTTGAGCCTTTTCATATTGATCCGGAGTTAGACACGTTACAAGCTTATGATATCGAATCGGGCGATTCCAAGCACTTCAAATTATCCCGGATCGAACGCGTCAAACTGACCGACCTACCCTGGAAATACCAGGGGCATCATGTCCTCAAACCGACTGATGTGTTTCGAATTGCCGACAAAGAACAAGTCATGGTCCACCTCCGGCTAGATGTGCAGGCCTATAATCTACTGGTAGAAAACTATCCCAAAGCACTGAGTGAAATATACCCGGGTGAAACGCCCGATACCTACGATTTTCAATCAAAGGTAAATGCTCAATTTTATGGCCTGATGAATTTTATCATGAGCAATGTAGAACACATCGAGATCCTATCCCCCGCAGTTTTAAAGCAGAAAGTGGCTGAAAAAGCAACCGCGATTTTAGAAAAAATGAAAAAAAATGAAGGGGTACCCGGAAAATAGCCGTAGGTACTACAGTAGATTTGTATTAAGTAATGATAAAGCAATAGTATATACATATTTATCTATTCTTAACTCTAAACTATCCTAACTCGTTCTCAAAACTTGATCCGGTAAAAGAATCGTTTCAAGCACTAGATGAATAAATTGAAAAATGTTGTTTATCCTAATTTTGCATTAAGCGCAAGAAAGTTGGATTTCAATCTTATTTTGGTGCGATTGAAGTGGAAAAAATAGTATATTGATAAAGAAGCGTAGGTTGTTCCGTTTTCAGAAACTCGCATCTTGCGGGGATTGCCAGTATTGGTACGGTTACGGAAGAATTTACGCTTCCTTCTTTTCCCACCAAAATTTGCCAGCTTTTTCGAGGAGATACGGATTTTAAAGATCGTATTTATTGTTCTCACACTGAGTATCATTAAACTCCACAAAAAAGAAACGCCCTGAAATGGGCGTCAGAATTGGGGTACTAGCCCAAAGGCTGCTGAATAAGAAGGGCAATGCTTATCGGAATAATTCAAAGCCTTCTTTACAAAAGTTCAGGTTTTTGGGATTGCATGCAAGGGACGCAGGAAAAAATATGAAGTTAGGTTTACCGGTAGTCAAGAAGAAAAGGGATAACCTTTATCTAAAGAAATAAACAGTTATGATAGAGACGATTTACGAATTAAGATTTGGAGATTTTGTTTATAAAAAAAGCGAAAATAATGCTGGATACTCTAATCAAGATTGGTAGTTGGCAAAGTGAAGGAAAATCTGATTGGGATCGTTTCCTGGACCCACCTAAAGTGGTAAGTAAAGACAAAAAAGGCAATCCGATAAAAAACTTTACGGTGGGAATCATATTCGATTTGGATAGCAAACAAGTTCGACTGGATGCTTCTCTTATCAAAGAATATGATGAGAGGAAAGACCCAATTGAACTGAAATCGATAAAAATACAGGGAGGTAATAATAAATCGATCTACGCTACTACGGCGTCCAAAAAATTGATGCAGATTTTCAAAACTTTCTTTGGTAAAGAGGATAACCAAGAGGCCGTTTCAGGCGAGCTAATTGAAGCTATTGATAAAGATTTCCCCCAATTTAAAGAATCTGAGTTTTATCAAATACTACAAGCCATCTTTCCCCTGCGATCAGCCTTTTTGGAATTGGCTGTCAATAAAGAAAAGCAAAAATTCGATGATAGTTATTTTTTTGCTTCTCTCAACTTGGCGGGAAACGAAAATATCGCTTTGGCTTATGCTTGTTTAAAAAGTGAGGCGTCCGGGTTTCAAAGCCCTACCCCAATTGCTCAAATGTCAGACTATGTTGCTTTGCTTCAAGCAAAGTTCTTTGATGGAGATGCAGAAAAAGATTCAAGTAATAGGGTAGCTAAACTTTGTTATGCTTCCGGCAACCTCACAGAAGATGTAGACGAGCTCAACCTTAGCAATCGCTACAGCCTGAATAAAATGTTTGTTACCAAAACTAAAAACTATGCCAGCCTTTTTGACAAAAATTCTTTTTCCATCAACTACCAGGTCAGTCGCCAGAATCAGTCTTTTTTAGATTTAGCGTCTAGTTTCTTTTTAAACAATTACAAAACTAAGATTGCAGGCATTGACCACGTCATCATTCCTCAATTTTTCTCTACTGATCAAATTGATTTTCAATTGGTACTGGAAAAGTTAAAAAGCAGTTCTGATTTACTTTTTGACCTCAGGGAGAATGTAGGTTTAGATGAATTAAGGCAAGAAATTGAACTAGAAGATACAACCATCTTTTGGATAAATTTTCTTGCCTTTGAGTCAGATGGGAATTTTTTCAAAACTACCGGATTGATAAAGGATGTAAGCAAATTTCATTTTCAAAAAGTAATTGAAGCATTTATTGAACAGGATAAGGAAATGAGTACAATGCGACAAGTAGTGGATTGGAAGGCAGTCATGAAGGATTACGATAAAAACTGGACCTTCAACTTCAATACTATTTATAAAATTATACCGTTGCGAAAGGACAAGGAGAAGAAAAATGTAGCACTTAACCTATTCAAGTCTATTCTTG
Organism: uncultured Saprospiraceae bacterium; assembly: GCA_964533785.1. GTDB lineage: Bacteria > Bacteroidota > Bacteroidia > Chitinophagales > Saprospiraceae > JANQRV01. Next base: position 3,356 of record CAZHNG010000231.1, read on the forward strand.
AACAACGCCATATAAACCGTCAGCAACTCTTCGAATATTTCTGTGAATTAATTCTTTGTAACTTCTACGAAAGATACAATAGCTATACCAATGTAAATCAATATGACAAAGATTACTTTGGGCTTGCTGTCCGAGATAATGTGTTCAAATACCTTGCATTTTTTCAAGTTCTAAAAAAATTAAATCTCTTGAGTATGGAAGAAGGAAAATTAATAGCTCCTCCGGAAGAAAATGAGTTGAAAATCGAAGAAAGGATAGACAATTTCTTTACCCGAATGGATTTCACTGCGCAGCAAAAGGCTATGTTTTTCTTAGGCCGAATGTTAAACAGTGTCAACTATCTACAGAAGGATAAAAAGAAAACCGTCATCGAAAAAGTCAATTACAATGGGATGGAAAAAGACGACATTGTGCGATTGCGAAAAGACCTTTTTGAAAAGGCAAAACAATATAGTGCTACACCTAAGATTATCTTCAGTGATGCTCAATTTGGTCAGTACTTTGACTTTAATAATTGGAATATGTCCCCTCAAGAGGCTGTTTTCTTTATCCTTACCGGCTATTCTTTCGGTGTAGTTAAAACTGAGAATACGGGGTCGAAATCAAATTCATAATCTTAAAAACCTTATCACTTATGTCAAATACAATTAAAAACTCTTCCGACTTTCTTTTCGTTTACGAGGCTTTTCAATGCAACCCAAACGGCGATCCTGACCAGGAAAATAAGCCTCGCATGGACTACGATACTAAGACCAACCTGGTAACTGATACGCGAGTTAAACGATTCATTAGAGATTACTTAAAGACTCAGAATAATGAGGAATGGATTTTTGTGGATATGGAGGGGGATTCAAAAGTTAGCGTAGATAGCAAGTTGAAGGCGGTGGTGAAACGGACATTAGAAATCGAAGATAAATTACAAGAAGCTTTTGCTGATTCGCCTGAGTCTCTGAAAGTGTATAGGGAAATTATTGATAAAAAAAATGCAGATCCAGAGGAAGTATGGAAGGAAATAACCAACAAAAAGTTTAAAAGCAAAGAGGTTAACTATCAACTTTTAGCCTATCTCGTAAAGCAGCAATTCATTGACATCCGAATGTTCGGTAGTGCTTTTGCGGTCGGAGGTTTTACAAAGGCCTATACGGGCCCTATTCAGCTAAATTGGGGGTATTCGCTCAATAAAGTAGAGTTGATGGATTCTAACTCCATTGTCACAATCATGAATGACGACAGTAGTACATTCGGAAAAGATTACCGGGTACACTACAGCTTGCTGGCGTTTAATGGGACGATCAACAAAAATGCAGCAAAGACTACTGGTTTGACAAGTGATGATGTAAAAATTTTTCGGAAAGCCATCTGGGAAAGTATTCCGGCAATGCCCACCCGTTCGAAGCTCAATCAATATCCAAAGCTTTACGTAGAAGTAGTGTACAATGATGAATTTGCCAATGGCCAGTTTGGGGATTTAAGAAACTATGTTGAAGCGCAACCCAAAGAAGGTATCACGGATAAACAGGTTCGCAAATTTTCTGATCTGCATCTCGATTTGACTAAACTAAAACAACTCCTACAGGAAAAGAAAGAGGAAGTCAAAGAAGTCATCATCCGTACTTCGCCCGACGTGGAATTTTCTATTTAATTACCCGTTCGTTAAAGACTTCTATTTATGGAAATTTTGGTATTCACGATAAAGGGAAAGTTGGCGCATTTTAGAAAGTATTATGCGAACAATACCGCCTTCAGTTTCACTATACCTCCGCGAACGACCTTGATGGGGATAGTCGCCGCAATAATGGGATGGCAAAGAGATACCTATTATGAAGCGCTGTCATCAGAAAACATTCGCTTTGGTATACGAGTGGTTACACCTCTTAAAAAGAGCTTTCAACGGCTGAATTTTCTCAGCCTAAAATCATTAGGAGACATTTCAAAAAGCTTTGATACCGACTTTCGAGGCAGAGGCGGCCGTATTCAAACACCTTTTGAAATAGTTTCCGGCTTGAATCTAGTGAAAGATGAAGTCGCTTATCAGGTTTTTATCAGCTTCACACCGCAAGGAAAGCAAACTTTCGAGCAGATAAAATCTCAATTGCTCAACAGTACCCCCGTCTATAACTTGTCATTAGGTGCTGCAAGTTTTCAGGCCTCAATTAACAATGTTCGTTTTATTCTCGGAACTGATATCATTGAACAGCAAACGAGTGAATTTGTGCATTTACATTCTGCCATTCCTTCTAAACTTGTTCAGGCTGTAGAGTTTGAAAAAGAAGAATGGAACAGATACAACGCTATTGAAGAAGATATGATGCCCTCGGAATTTATTGCAAATAATAACCGAGAAGTTAAAGCTATGACCCGGCTGTTGTTTTCGACTACGAATGCGCCGCTTCGGATAAAGCTGAATTCACCTTTTTTTCAGGTAAAAGTTGACGATGAGCTAGTCAATATTCAATTTATGGAAATATGATTTTCTATTCCCACAGTAAAAAGCTGGAAGATGGCTCAACAGTTGGTAGTAAGCTGCTGAAAGTTCACACTTCCGGAGTGTTGGACAATGCTTTACAGCAATGGTCTGGTAACCTAAATTTTTCTTACTCAACAGAAGAGTTAAAAGAATTGCTAATAGATGTGGTTTTATTGCATGACTTGGGAAAATATACCTCATATTTCCAAAATTACTTGCTAAAAATTGAACCAATTGATGAAAAGCTAAAGCAACATGCGCGTATTGGGAGCTATGTCGCTTATCATTTATGGCAAGCTAAAAAACATGAGAAACTTCCTATCATAGGATTATACTTAATTTTTCTCCATCACAGTCAATTAACTGTACTAGACGGTGTATTCGAAAAAATCAATTCTGATGCTGAGGAAGTATTTGGACATCAAAGTGCTGATTTAAGAGAAAAAATTGAGCAAATCGAAGCGGAACTTGAGCTTCCTGGTATAGCTGGTGCCCTGAAATTTCCAGAGAAGAAAAAATTGTTAAGGAGTATTAAAATATGGCTGAGAAAGAATTCTGAAATTCAAGATTATTTCCTCATCAATTACCTATTTTCTCTGCTCATTCAGGGCGATAAACTCGATGCCTCCGATACCCCTCGTTATGAAAGAAAAGCCATTCCACCGTTGACCGTAGATAATTTCATTGCGGGACTATCCGTCAAAGTATCCCCTCAAAATGACTTACGCAATCAAGTTCGCCAAGAGGTAATCCGTAAGATAGAAGAACCCGACATACTCCAAAAAAAGCTTTTTCTATTAACAGCTCCCACAGGAATAGGAAAAACATACACTGCTTTAGACTTCGCGCTGCGCCTACGCAATAAGTTACCAAGACTTCCGCAAATTATTACCGGCCTTCCTTTTATCAATATTATTGAGCAAACACTGGCTGAATACGAAAAAGTACTGGGTTCATCAGCTATTGAAATTTTAGGTCATTACCAATACGCTGATATTTTTGACGATGGAAATGAAGGTGGAGAAGAGAGCGAAGAAAATTACTACAACAAAAGAATGCAGTTAGATACATGGCAAGCTGATATTGTAGTTACTTCTTTCGTCCAACTCCTACAAACGCTCATCACTAATCGAAATAAACTACTATTAAAGTTCAATCATTTCGCCAATGCAATAGTCATCATGGATGAAGTGCAAAGCCTACGACTGGAACAAGTTCCAATAATCGGGGCGGTACTATATTTCATTTCGAAATACCTGAACACCCGTTTCATCTTAATGACGGCCACAAAACCATTAATTTTTGAATTGGCAGACCGGGAGCTATTAGAACCAGCACTCAATATTAAATCAACTGATGGAGTATCACATTTACTTGCTAACCCAAGGGCGATATTTCAGCAGTTCCGTCGGACAAAGATTATTCCTCTTATAGATAACCCATTGAGTGAAAGTAATGAATTCATTACCTTATTCGATGCTAACTGGAATCCAGATAAGTCCTGCTTGATTGTAGTAAATAAAGTTAATCGCTCTTTGGAAGTTTTCGATTCAATTGTCGCTTATTTAGATAAAAAAAATTATAAAAATCCCAAATTCTACCTCTCCACCAACATCGCCCCGGCCCATCGAATGGGAATCATCCAAGATATCAAGGACTTGATCAAAGCTGGCAAAAAACCTATCCTCATTGCAACACAAGTGGTGGAGGCAGGCGTTGATTTAGATTTTGACCTGGGTTTTCGGGACTTAGGCCCAATAGATTCCATCGTACAAGTAGCCGGGCGGATCAATCGGGAAAACTCAGAAGAACGGAGATACAGCCCACTTTATATCATTGATTTTGGAGACTGTCAGCGCATCTATGGAAGAATTACCGATATACAGGCGCGAGCAGCTTTGGGCAGTAAAGAGATTTTGGAGCCCGCATATTTTGATATGGTAGATAACTACTTTTGGAATGTGGCAGAAAGTAGTGCTTTTTCTTTTTCCCAAAAGTTGTTTAAGGGCATCCAAAAGCTAAAATACGATGGTGACTTTGATGAAAATGACGACTTTATCCCTGTTAATAGGTTTCGAGTTATAGAAAATAGTGGATATGCTATATCTGTATTCATCGAATACGATGAACAAGCAAAAGAGGCAAGGGAAAAGTTTCTTGATATTTACGCTACTCGAAGTAAAAAGGAAAGAGAAAAACGGAAAGTGCATTTTAATAAGCGTTTTAAACGGACTTTTCACCAACATATCGTAGCTGTTCCAATTTTTTATGTTGAAGATTTACCATGGCTTTTTGAAAATAACCCAGATATCAGGATAAAGTACGTTGCAATTGAGGACTTAGATAATTGGTATGTTCTCCCTACTGGATTTAAACGGAAAACATCTGATGAGTTGCACGTAGAAAGAGCCAAATCAGTTTCATTTTAAACAAATAAATCATGCGTCATACCCTCATCACCTTCCCCCACATCCAGCTTTCTCCACGGGATGCGCACAAGCTGCGGGGTTATATCGGCACCTTGTTTCGGGAGCGGTCGCCGCTGCTGCACAATCACCTGGAAAATGGTGAAGGCTTTCGCTATGCCTACCCCTTAGTACAGTACAAGGTAGTCAACCGAATTCCAATGCTGGTGGGTGTGCAGGAAGGTGCGCAGTTGTTAGTGGAGTTGTTCCTGCAAATCAAAGAATTGAACCTGGATGGAAGTATCTACGCCTTGCGTCAAAAGAACGTCCAGTGCAGGGAGGTGGAGGCTGGTTATTCAGAAGAACTGTTTACCTATGAGTTTAAAACGCTCTGGATGGCTCTAAATCAGAAAAACTACGAAGCCTATCAACTTATGGACCAAGCCAAGCGGCAAAACGAACTGCAACGCCTGCTGCGCAACCATATGCTGGCTGCTTTCAAGGGCTGTGGCATCTGGTTAGAGCCAGAGCAACGGATTTTGTGCCAGGCAAGTCTCGTACAGCGCAGTACCAAATTTAAAAACCAGACTATGATTGCCTTTACGGGCAGCTTCACAACGAATGCCATCTTGCCGCCCTTCATTGGCTTGGGGAAATCCGTTTCCAGAGGCTTTGGTACGATTCAGCTAAAAAACCAACACTAGCCATGCAAATACATCTCAACTCCTACGGCCTCTACCTGCATGTAAAAGACCAGATGTTTGAAATCAGGCAGAAAGTGGACGGTGAAGTGCAGAAAACAACGATCGCCGCCCATAAAGTCAAAAGTATATGGCTCGCCAAAGGTACAGCTCTTTCTTCCGATGCCGTTCACCTGGCGGTAAAACACAACATCGATATTGTTTTCCTGGAAAACGACGGTATGCCCGTGGGCAGGGTCTGGCACAGTAAACTTGGCAGTACGACATTGATCCGTAAAAAACAATTGGCAGCGAGCATGAACCACCTCGCTATTCACTATATCCGGCTTTGGCTGGGCAGAAAACTCAACAACCAGATCGGGTTTATTCAAAACTTACTTAAGCACCGAAAACAACACCAGGATTTTTTGGAGGACAAAATCGCTAAGATCGTTGCTTTACATAGCAGTATCACCAATTGTCAGGCGGAACGCATCGATGATATTGCCGAAAAAATCAGGGGTTGGGAGGGTACCGCCGGACGCTTGTATTTCGAGACTCTTAGTTATGTATTACCTCTTCAGTATCAATTCGAAGGCCGCAGTTTCCGTCCTGCTGCCGATCCATTTAATGCTTTCCTGAATTATGCTTACGGTGTGTTATACAGCCGGGTGGAAAAATCATTGATCCTGGCAGGGCTTGACCCGTATGTCGGTTTTTTACACCGTGATGATTACAATTACAAGAGCATGGTTTACGATTTCATCGAACCTTACCGGGTTTTTGCGGATAAAATCGTTTTCAGCCTTTTTTCGGCCAAAAAGATCCGACAGGATCATACCGATTCTATTGCCAATGGGCAAAGACTGAACAAAGAAGGTAAAGTATTACTGATCGAACATTTCAATAAATATATGGAAGAGGATAAAGTAAGATATAACAACCGGAATCAGACGCGGGCAAATATCATTCAGTTTGACGCTCACCGGTTTGCAAATGAATTAATTAAGTAATGGATAATCGCGGAATGAATTCCGCGGTACTATGGTAGAGCGGAATTCATTCCGCCTAAAAAACAAAAACACAATTCCATAAAATGATCATCTGGGTACTATATGATATAGAGAACGATAAAGCACGGAATAAAGTCGCCAGGTACTGCAAACAAGCCGGACTTTACAGGGTGCAATATTCTGTTTTCCTGGGCTCGCTGGAGGCTGACCGGAAGGACGCTCTCGAATTGCAGATCGAAGCGGAGATCAATATAGAAAAAGATAAAGTTTACATTTTTCCGATGAGCCGGGATGAATTGCAGCAAACCACCTTATTGGGCCAGGCTTTCGACAAAAAATTAATTACGGACGAAGTAAAAGCGCTTTTCTTTTAAAATGGATATATCGATCACACCATCACATATTATAGAACACCTGTTTTGCCCGCGCTTTACCTATTATGAATATGTATTACGGATTCCACAGTACGAGGAGAAGTATTATAAAGTCAACCGCGGAAGGGAATTGCACGAGCAAAGAGTAAAACAAAATGCCGAATATTTACGCAGGCGAATCGGCGTGAAAGCCAAACTCCAAAATCAGTATCTAACCAATGAACTGTTGCGCGGGGAGGTGGATGAAATATTGACCCTTGAAGATGACAGTATGGCGCCATTGGATTACAAGTTTGCGGTATATAAGGACAGAATATTTGACACATACAAAACGCAATTGTATTGTTATGCCTGGCTGATCCAGTCCAATTTCAATCGTCCGGTAAAAAAAGGCTACCTGGTATATACCCGGAGTAAAAATAAACTGGTTGAAATTCCCATCAACACTGAGCACATCGCAAAAGTCCAACAAACGGCAGAATCAATCATCCGTATTTTAAGTCAAAATTATTACCCAAAGGCTACTAAATATAAAAGAAGATGTTTAAATTGTACGTATCGTAACGTTTGTATTCAATGACCGGAAGGTAATTTATTTGGCGGTTTGCAAAAACAAGATTTAAGTTACTGATAGGCAATGATTAATGTTTTCGAAAAACGTAAAAAAACAGCTCAAAAATGTTCTTTGACAGACGAAAAATTTTAAAAATAAAGAAGAGAAAATGTTTCTATATAGCCGAAAATGAGTATTTTAGAGGAGATAACGGCTTCAGATGAGCATTCCAGGATAATAAGGATTGAAACTAAGGAAAGCGGTGTTTT
>CAZHNG010000232.1:0-1499 GCA_964533785.1 uncultured Saprospiraceae bacterium
GTATGTAATTACCGGTAAAAACCTCATCATCGGCGCAACTGAGATAATCATGAATAATCTCCTGGAAATCTTCACCGACAGAATAGAAACAGCCGTCGCGTCCCGGGAGAGCAGGATAAAAAAGATGCCGGTTGAAAAATTTCTCGAGGGGCTCCACTCCTATTCCTTTTCATTGAATGTTTCAATGGTCCTGGCGAAACAGGTTCTCCTGACGAACCGAATTATCAACACGAACCTTGAAAGCCTGGCAGGGGACGAGCGAAAAACCAGGGAGGTGTCAATAAAATATTTCACCATAATTGACCGGCTGAAAGAGGAATACGAAAAGAGAAAGCTTCCCTGGCTCAAGTCTCTCGTAAAGGAATTTGAAACAAATCTCACCTACAAGAGGGGGGAGGCCTATTTCCGCTCCTCTGAGCCGACAAAAATTTCCACATCGGTTCAAATTTCCGACAAGGATACCGAGTACCCCCGGGGTTCGATCATCTGCGAACAGGATTCCTACGGGGAGGAGATGTACATTCTGAAAAGTGGAAGCATCCATGTCATACTTAACGGAAACAAGGTCGCTACAATAGACGAGCAGGGAACAGTGATAGGTGAAATGGCACTTCTCCTCGGCGAAAAGAGATCTGCCACCCTGAAGGCGGGAAACAACGTGGTAATTACCCGGATAAAAAAGAAGGATCTCAGGGAAATCTCAGAAAAGCAGAGCGATTTCATTTCAAATATCGCCCAGACTCTGGCAAAGAAGCACTACTTCAATGTGGTCAAAATCGGAGACATCAACAAATCTCTCATAGAACAGAGCTTAAGTGCCGAAAACGAGGGTGAAAAAAAACCGCCCCAGTCACTGCGCGCACAGAAAGAACTCAAACAGTTGATGGACAGCGTCGAAAAGGCTCACCGCGAAAAGGACGCTGAATACCTTGATGACCTGGTAAACATTTTCTGATATTCTGAAAACATCTACACCTTCAGGGATTTAAGCCAGGAAAGTTCAGCCTTGAGGTGATGTTCAATATATGTAAATATTTTTTCAGAGGAAACGTCATCAGATTTTTTTGACTCTTCCTCTATCTTTCTCCTGATCGCGTCGTGCTTTTCCTTAACCAGATGCATCCTGTCTTCGATGAACTGCTCCCTCTGTTCCTTTGATAGATTCTTGAAAAACATCAGCACGATATCGATATCAAAGTGAATGAGGTTTTTATCAAAGTACTGCTTCAACTGCTTTTTATAGTATTTTCTCCCCGCCGGCAGTATTTCATATACGTACCGCTCAGGATTGCCGCTTTCTTTCTCGGTTCCGACCCGTTTAACCCAGCCGTTTTCCACCGCCTTTTTAATAGCGTAATAGATGGATCCGAATTTAATATCAACGTAATCCTCAAGGCGTTCCACAATTTTTTTCTTGATCTCGTAGCCTCGAACAACACGTTCCATATTGTTGGCTTCCCTGTATCGGATAATATTGCCCTTGATTATACGCGCAAGTG
>CAZHNG010000232.1:1509-3758 GCA_964533785.1 uncultured Saprospiraceae bacterium
AATTTTTTTCTTGATGTCGTAGCCGTAAAGATTTCCTTCCATCAATAACCCGAGAATGGTTATTTCAATTTTCATTTTGCTTAACCTATTAGCGACCTGTTCTGGTTTTTACATTTCTGCGTTCTCTTCATGGTAACATCTAAAAACTGAATTTTAGAAGTCTTTTGGGTGCACAAAACCGGTCCAGCACCATTTTCTGAAAATAAATGGTGCTGGACTGGTATCTTGATGTACCCTTATATTGATTATAATTAATCAATATAAAAAATCAATATTAATATTAAAATTTTATTAAAAATTATGATTTTTTATCCATTTTTATTATAATATATAATACAAATTATATTAAATTTTCTAATAAGGGCGTATTGAAAAACGACTAAATCACGCGCTAAAGGATCAGCCATGAAAAAACCGGAAAAGACAATAAAAAAACTGCGTGAAGGAAAACCGGTAACCATCATCGCTCTTGGTGATTCTTTGACCCAGGGATGGATGGTCAGGAAGGGCTATGTCGATTTTTTTCTGGACGACCTCCGGGAGACCTATCCCGGGTCTTCCATAACCTTGTTTAATCGCGGGGTCCCGGGTGACACTGCCCACGGGGGACTTAACCGCCTGCGAGACCACGTCCTTGACGATAATCCGGACTGCACCATGATTCAGTTCGCCCTGAACGACGCCTTTCTCGGCTACACCCCTGACAGATACGGGAAGCACATGGAAGAAATTATTGACCAGATCCACTCAAACACCGACTCAGAAATCGTCATCGTGACATCAGTGCCGGTCATGTTTGAACAGGAGAACAAGACAGCCGAAAGGTATTACGACAGGCTTCACGACATCTCCCGCGAGATGAATCTTCCGATTGCATCAGTCCACGAACACTGGAAGACAAGGGTCAATGAAGGTAATGAACACAGAAGCCTGGTCCAGGCTGACATGGTTCACCCGAATCTCGAGGGACACCGCATCATGGCTGAAGCAGTAATCCGGGTATTCCTCTGATGAGGAACAGGGCCGGCAGTACAACCGTGATAAAGATTATTGTGTTCACAACAAACAATCCGGAAGCAAGCCGGGAGTCAAGGTCGAAGAGCACCGATGTCACCACGGAGTACACAGCCGCAGGCATGAATGACTGGACCAGAATGACCGTTTCCACCGCCGGATCCAGGTTCACAAGAGAGAGCAGGGCCCATGCCAGTACAGGCAATAAAATGAATTTAACCAGGGCGAGTACCGCCTGTTCAGGAATGTTCGCTTTCACGTCGGACAGGCTGAAATTTGTACCGAGAATAAAATAGTAGAGAATGACCGATACCATGATAAGGAAATCGAGAGGAAAATAAACCTCCGGCCTCTGTATGCCGGCGAGCTGCAGGGCAAGGGCGAAAAGGCGTAAATCGGCATGTTTCGTGTATTGACCACCAGTTCCCTGAGGGAACCGAAGGAGATTCCTTCACCCTCGGATTGAAGCCGGGCGTAGGGAAAGATGAAGAGATATATGAAGGGGATAAAATAAAGGAGGAAGATGAGTGAAAGCCCGAGGCCCCGCTCCCCGAGAAACAGGTAGCAGATAAAGCCCCCCATGGTAAATCCATGGTTTGCCAGGGTTGAACTGATATGGTAGGTGATCCGCCTTATACCCTTGATGTTAAGAAACCCGGCACTGATTTTCCCGAAAACAAAACCGGTAAAAACAAGTGCCAGGCCAGATACCGGAAGCAGCACGAGATCGGTTGAGAGGGTGAGGCCCCAGATGCTCCAGAACCCGATAAGGGGCTCCACGAACATGAGGTTAATATTAACAATTCTTTTTGACGTCTTCTCGAGATCATTTATTCTCTTACCGGTCAGGGATCCCGCTAAAAAGGGGGTGATGATGAGAAACTGGAACAGTATGAACTTGTATTCTATTGACATTTTTGATATCCTGCCATACAGTATCATCAGCGGGAAGTCAGACCCTTCCAGTAAACACAGGGCCCTTGAAATGAAAAGGATTTTTCACTATACTTCATCTGTCAGCACCTATGCCGGTATTCGCCCTTAACGAGGAAATAATATTCCCACCCGTAGAATTCGCCGAGGAAAACGGTGTCCTCGCAGTGGGGGGTGACCTGTCCCGGGAACGGCTGGTTGCCGCCTATTCCCGGGGAATCCTTCCCTGTTATTCCGACAACGATCCGATAATCTGGTGGTCACCCGACCCGCGTTTCGTTCTCTTCCCGGGAGAGGTGAAG
>CAZHNG010000232.1:3768-8818 GCA_964533785.1 uncultured Saprospiraceae bacterium
AAGGTGTCCCGGAGCATGAAGAAAATTTTAATGCGGGGAGCCTTTTCCATTACCTATGACCGGAAATTTGACGCTGTCATCAACGAATGCCAGAAACCGAGAGAGAGGGAGACAGGCACCTGGATAACCGGCGAGATGAAAGAGGCGTACAGGTCCCTGCATCAGGCTGGCCTGGCCCATTCGGTGGAAACCTGGCATGAGGGTGAACTTGCCGGGGGACTGTACGGGATCTCCCTCGGGAGATGCTTTTTCGGGGAATCCATGTTCACCAGGGTGAGCAACGCCTCAAAAGTCGCCTTAATTACCCTGGCGCGAAAACTCGACGAACTCGGTTTTTTCATGATAGACTGCCAGGTGTACACTGAACACCTGAGGAGTCTGGGTGCGGTATATATCCCGAGAAGGGAATTTATATCGGTCCTTGAAAAAGGGCTGGCCTATGAAACCCTAACTGGAAACTGGGGTGACCGGGTTGAATTCAATGAAGACCGTAAGTATTATCCCGGTACAGACTGAGCCCTGATGCGAATCAATCCCCGGCCGCCAGTCGGCCGCCGATTTTCGGGGCACCGCAAGGCTGAGGAGCGGGTCGTCGCTGGTTCTTGAAAAGAAGGCCCGGAACGGTCCTGTGTCGATCGCTTCGCGGCTCCTCCCGGCCACCGCCTGGACATGAGCCGCCAGCACGGTCAACAGCGCCGTGCTCATTGCAGCACCGGCGTCCGGGCTCCCGGCTCGCCGGCCGGGATGGTGGCATTGGTGACCGGGCCGGGGATGACCGGGCAGGCCATGATTGGCTCGGGCGGCCGAAAGATGGCAGGCATGGCGGAACGGGCTCGCCAGGTTCAGTGCAGGTTCAGGCAGCGGTCTACAGGACATGCCCCGGCTGTCCGGGCCCGCCATCGAGTTCGCGCCAAACCAAGCCTGTCGTCAAGCCGGGGAAACAACGGGCGGCGACGAAGGAGCCTGCGAACAGATTTGCGGCCGTTCCGCCAAGAGCGGAAAGCCCGGAAAAAATTTCAGCAATATTAGGTAAATCTTAACCGCCGGGAGCCAAACTCAGGATCGTCCTTTTGGGGCGACTCCTCCCTTGACACTGAACTGCGGGTATTCCGCAATTGGGCCGCGTATGCGGCCCTTTTTTTGCGATCTTGATTTCCGCCCAGGGTCTTTAAGCGCCCTGACAGGCGTTCCTCCCTAAACTTGGGCCTCATACGCGGTAAAAAAACGCTAGCACTTTTCATGAAGTAAGACCATAAGAATCTGCATGTCAGCCAGGAAACATTATTTCAATTTTCGATCGGAATTCTGCAAATGATAAGCGTTCTCTTAAAAGGTTTCAGCAGAGAACAACTATTGTGCTTCCGCCTGTTTTGCAGCCTTTTCCGAGCGTCTTGCTCAACTTAATTCCGAATCCATGAACCGCCGAATGGTCTCCGCCATCTCTTCCGGAGAATGACGCGGCGCAAACAGGTACAGCACGCTCCCGGTTCCGTCGGTGAAGTAGATAAAGGAGCTGTGGTCCATGAGGTAGTACGTGTACGCCTCGGACTCGACGCGGCGGTAATACACTCTGTACGCGTCGGCCGCACGGCCAATCTCCTCGGCACTACCGGTCAGCCCGACAAGGCGCGGGTGGAACAGCGGGACGTACCCGGCCAGCACCTCCGGCGTGTCGCGCTCCGGATCGACGGTGACGAACACAGGCTGGACGCGTCCGGCCTCATCCTCCAGCATATCGACCGCCTGCGACATTTCCGCCAGCTCGGTCGGGCAGACATCGGGGCAGAATGCATACCCGAAATAGATCAGCAGGTAGTCGCTGTCGAAATCGACTGGGCCGACACGGGCGCCGTCATGATCGGTCAGGGTGAAATCGCCGCCGAGGTCGACGCCGGAATAGTCCGCCGGTCCACTGCCCGCCTGGCTGCGCGCCGCCTCCCGCGCCCTATCGAATTGCCACCAGACAATGCCGCCGGTCAGCACCAGCCCGACCAGAAAGGCCCCGAGCATCCGGTAAATCCGCCCGCGCATGGTTCCTCGTCCTCCTCCGATCCTGGGCTGCCGCGCTTGCGGCGCCGACTTGAGCGAATACCATTCATAGGCTATGCAAAAAGAAGAGCCGGGAGCGAGCCGGCGCAATGTCGCAGAGTAGATGGCGGCACGACCAGCCAAATTAAAGAGGAGAACGGCGATGACCGAACGGCCAAAAGCGCCTCGGGCGTCCGGCCGCGGCGTCCGGCATGCCGGCATTACCTCCGGCATCACCGACACCGAGAGTGGCAACGAAGACCCGGGCCTGGACCGCGACCTGTACGCCTTGAAGAGCCTGTACGAACGCGGCCTGATCCCACAGGACATCTACGAGGCGCGACGGGCCGAACTGCTTGGCGAATGCGCGGGCCGGCGAGAGGGCCTGTCGACGTCATGAGCCGCGGCCGGCGCCTGGCGCTCGCGGCAGCCGCCCTCGCGGTGCTTGCGGCATCGCTGCCGCCGGCGACTGCCTCTGCCGATCCGCCGGCAGCCGCGCCGCTCGCGCCGCAGGCGGAAGCGCGCCACGCCCTGGCCATGCACGGCGCCCCGCTCTATCCGCCCGGTTTCGATCATCTGGCCTATGCCAATCCGCAGGCCCCGAAAGGCGGCACGCTCACCCGCGCCGTGCCCGGCTCTTTCGACAGCCTGAACCCGTTCATCGTCCGCGGCCAGGTCGCCGCCGGGGTCCGGCCCTATCACTTCGCCAGCCTGCTCGCCCGCAGCTGGGACGAGCCCTTCACTCTCTACGGCTATGTCGCCGAGACCGTCGCCGTGCCGGCCGACCGCAGCAGCGTCACCTTCACCCTGAATCCAGCGGCCCGCTTCCACGATGGCACGCCGATCACCGTCGACGACGTCATCTTCACCATGGAGACGCTGCGGGAGAACGGCCTGCCGAGCTTCCGGCGCAATTACGACCGCATCTCAGCGGTCGAACGGACCGGCGTGCGCGGCGTACGCTTCGTCTTCGACGACAGCGCCGACCGCGAGACGCCGATGATCCTCGGCCTGATGCCGATCCTCAGCAGGGAGTATCATGCCAGCCGGGCCTTTGACCGGACGACGCTGGAGCCGCCGCTCGGCTCCGGCCCCTATCGGATCGCGGAGGTCGAGCCCGGCCGGCGCATCAGCTTTTCCCGGGTCCGCAACTGGTGGGCGGCCGACCTGCCGTTCTTCCGCGGTCTGTTCAATTTCGACACGATGCGCTTCGATTATTACCGGGACAGCGATGTGGCGTTGGAGGCATTCAAGACCGGCGCCTATAATTTCCGGCGCGAAGGCAGCGCCGAGACCTGGGTCACCGATTATGAAGGCCCCGATATTCAAGCCGGGCTGATCGCCATGGTGGAGCTGCCGCATGGCCGGCCTTCCGGCCTGCACGGCTTCGTCTTCAATACCCGCAGGCCGGTCTTCGCCGACCGGCGGGTGCGCCGGGCGCTTGGCCTGGCCTTCGACTTCGAATGGGTGAACCGGACCCTGCTCTACGGCCAGTATCGCCGTATCACGGGCATGTTCACGAATTCGCCGCTGGCCCCCACCGGCCCGCCGCAGGGCGAAGAACTGGCGATGCTGGCGCCGTTCCGCGACACTTTGCCTGACCAGGTCTTCGGCCCACCCTTTGCCCCGCCGGAGACCGACGGCAGTGGCCGCAACCGCACCCAGTTGCGCCAAGCCCGGGAGCTGCTGGCCGAAGCGGGCTGGACGGTCCGCGACGGCGCGCTGGTCAATACCATAACGGGCGCGCCCTTCGCCTTCGAGATCCTGCTGCGCGACCTTTCGCAGGAGCGTCTGGCCCTGGCCTTTGCCGGGAACCTGCACCGACTCGGCATCAGCCCGTCGATTCGCACGGTCGACAGCGCCCAATACGCCAACCGCACCGACCGGTACGACTTCGACATGACAATCACCTTCTGGAACGTCACCCTGTCGCCGGGCGCGGAGCAGGATTTCTACTGGGGCAGCCGCTCGGCCGGCATTCCCGGCACCCGCAATCTCGCCGGCGTGCGCGAGCCGGCGATCGACGCGCTGATCGACCGGCTGGAGGACGCGGCCGATTACGAGACCCTGCGGGCGGCCGCGGCCGCGCTCGACCGGGTGATCATGCACGGACACTATGTCATCCCGTTGCACTTTCTCGACCGCGACCTGATCGCTTATCGCGGCGACCTGCAGCGGGTCGAGGGCTACCGGCCGCTCTATGGCACGGTCGTCGAGGCCTGGTGGCAGCCGGCCGAATAGTCTCGCAGTTCTTTCAGTCGCGCCAGAAGCGCGGTGCCAGCATCACCAGCACCGTGAACAGTTCCAGCCGCCCCAGCAGCATGCCGAAGGCGAGCAGCCATTTCGCCGCATCCGGCAGCGGCTGGAAGGTGCCGGCCGGGCCGATGATATCCCCCAGGCCGGGGCCGACATTGGCGATCGAGGTCGCCGCCCCGGACATGCTGGTGAGGAAGTCCAACCCCATCAGGGAGAGGGCGAGGGCCAGGACGCAGAAGCACAGGGCGAACAGGAAAAAAAAGCTCATCACGGATTCGGCGACCGCTTCCGGGATCGGTTTGCGGTTGTAGTACGGCGTGAAAATGCCATGCGGGTGCAAAAGCTTGGCCAGCTGCCCGCTCATCACCGCATACAGCACCTGGAAGCGGAAGATCTTGATGCCGCAAGTGGTCGAGCCGGCGCAACCGCCGACCACCATCAGCAGGAACAGCGCACAGATGGCAAAGGCGCCCCAGCGGCTGAAATCGTCCGTCGCATAGCCGGTCCCGGTGACCATCGACGTGACGTTGAATGCGCTCAACCGCAGCGCCTCGCCCCAGGAGCGGTCGTCCGGCTGGCTGACAAGATAGACGGTCATCATCGTGATCGCGAGCGCCAGGATCGACAGGAACCAGCGGACCTGAGTGTCGGCCCACAGCGCCCCCGGCCGCCCCCTCACCGCCCGCAGATAGAGGACGAATGGCATTCCGCCGAGGACCATGAAGACCGTGGCGATGGAATCGACGGCCGGGCTGTCGAACCCGCC
>CAZHNG010000232.1:8828-11074 GCA_964533785.1 uncultured Saprospiraceae bacterium
ATCGATCCGTCGACGGTGGAAAAGCCGCCGGTGGCGATGGTGGTCATGGCATGCGCCACCGCATCGAACCAGCTCATCCCCGCCGCGGCATACAGCGCCGCGCAGAGCAGCGTGAAGGCGAGATAGATCATGCCGATGGCGCTGGCAATCTGCGCCGCCGCCGGCAAGACTTTCTCCGACGTGTCGGAGCTCTCCATGCGGAAGAGCTGCATGCCGCCGACCCGCAACATCGGCAGCACGGTCAACGCCATGACGATGATGCCGATGCCGCCCAGCCATTGCAGCAACGCCCTCCAGATCAGCAGGCCGGGCGGCGCGGTATCGAGCCCGACGATCACCGTAGACCCGGTGGTGGTAACGCCCGACATGCTCTCGAAGAATGCGTCGGTGTAATCGAGATTGAGCTCGGAGAAGGCGAAGGGCAGCGCGGCAAAGGCGGCTATGACCAGCCAGCTCAGCGTGGTCAGCACGAAAGCCTGGCGTACGGTCAAGGTTGTGTCGGAGCCGCGGCTGGTGATCGTCAACGCCACGCCAACAAACAGCGTTACGGCGGCGGAAGCACAGAACACCTGCCAGTCGCTGCTGCCGTGCGACAGATCGACGATGGCCGGCAGCAGCATGGCCAGCGCCAGCACCGAGAGGAGCAGCCCGAGGACGAACAGTATGGGGCGGAAATCGAGCAAGGCGGGGCCCGTGAACGCTTCGGCTCGCTTACGAGCCGTCCGGGACCAGCATCGGGAGGCTGTCGGTGAAAATCAATGCTTCACGGTCGCGCGAGCGTCGATCCGCAACTCCCCGTCCCCGCCGCCGCTCAGCCCGAGAGGCCGACCATGACGAGGAACTCCCGGCGCAGCTGCGGATCCTCACGGAAGGCACCGAGCATGCGGCTGGTGACCATCGAGGTGCCCGGCTTGTGGACACCGCGGGTGGTCATGCAATGGTGCTCCGAATCAATGATGACGCCGACCCCGCGCGGCTGCAGCACATCGTCGATCGCCTTGGCGATCTGGGCGGTCATCTTCTCCTGCAGCTGCAGGCGGCGGGCGTAGACGTCGACAACCCGCGCCAGCTTGCTGATCCCAACGACGCGACTGGCCGGCAGATAGCCGACATGGGCCTTGCCGACGATCGGCGCGAGATGGTGCTCGCAATGCGACTCGAAGCGAATGTCGCGCAGCACGATCATTTCGTCATAGCCTTCGATCTCCTCGAAGGTGCGCGCCAGATATTCGGTCGGGTCGATTTGGTAGCCGGCAAAGAACTCCTCATAGGCCCGCGCCACCCGTTCCGGCGTGCCCAGCAGCCCTTCCCGGCCGGGATCGTCGCCGGCCCAGCGCAACAGGGTCCGCACCGCCTCCTCCGCCTCGGCGCGGCTCGGACGGCCCTCGCCGTCGAGCGGACGGACCAGGGTGCGGGGGTGATCGACCACGTCCGGGCGGACGCGAGACGAAGAGAGAACGGCAGACCTGTCCATTTTAATACGCGGGCCTTTACGGTTGGGACCAAATGAGAACCGGCCGCGAAACTAGCGTGCGCTGCCACGGTTTCAAGCCACGCTGCCGCCGTGCCGCAATCGCCATCGTCTCACCGAACGACGCGGGAGCGGCCGCTTCCGGCCTGACCCGCCATCCGATCGAGTGGACATGGCGAGATGATTCCGCAAAGGCCGGGAAACCCGCCTCAAGTCGGCATCAGGGCAGGATGAACGCATCGAACGGGCTCATCGAAAGGATTTCGCCCAGTGCGAGCGCGTCCTAATGCAGCTGCCGAGGCTGGTGCGGGCTGTCCAGGGAGAAAGCGGGGATCGCGATATGGAACCGCTCGCCTGTATCGCGTTCCATTTCGTAAGTGCCTTCCATCATGCCGGACGGTGAGCTGAGGGGCGTGCCGCTCGTATATTCGAAGCTCTCGCCCGGCGCCAGTACCGGTTCGACGCCCACCACACCGGGACCGTGTACCTCCTGCACCCGGCCGAAGGCGTCCGTGATCCGCCAATGGCGCGTGCGTAGCCTCACCGTATCGCGACCGCCATTCTCGATGCGGACATGATAGGCCCAGACAAAGCGCGAATCATCCGGTTCCGACTGATCCGCCAGATAGACCGGTTCGACCGACACCCGAATCGCATGCGTTGTAGCCGTATAGATCACAATGAGAGCCCGGAACCGCGAGACCCGCCCGGCGCGCCCGGCCAATCCGGGCTGGTACCGCAGGGCCGGCGCCGCGCCTTTGTGGTTAATCAGCCG